>CACKGP010000003.1 GCA_902599805.1 uncultured Pelagibacteraceae bacterium | reverse complement strand
TAAAAATTTCTATAAATTTAAATATATAACTTGTGAAGCACCAAATTTACGGGCATTGAACTTTTATACTAAAAAAAAACATTTTAGATTTGTTGGAAAAAAAATTAGATTACCTAAAAACTTTTATGTTTTAATAAAAAAATTTAATTAAATTTTATTATAGACCAGAAATTGATAATAAATTAAAGTAGCAAATTACTAGATTAAAAAATGTTAATATTGAATGAGGTAAACTATTAATGAATATCCATGAACATCAAGCAAAAGAAATTTTAAAACAATTTGGTGCACCAATAACTGAGGGGCTAGTAATATTTAATACTGATAATCTTTTGGAAAAAATCAAAGTTCTAAATTCAAATCAATTCGTACTTAAAGCTCAAATTCACGCTGGTGGTAGAGGCAAAGCAGGAGGCGTAAAGCTTGTAAAAAATGAGGATATAACAAATGTAGCTAAAAATCTTTTTGGAAAAATTCTTGTAACACCTCAGACTGGACCTGAAGGAAGAGAAGTAAAAAGAATCTATGTACAAAAAGCTTATGATATATCAAAAGAATTTTATCTTTCATGTCTTGTTGATAGAAAAAGTTCAAAAATAGCTTTTATAAGTAGTATTGAAGGTGGAGTAGATATAGAAGCAGTAGCAAAAAAAAATCCAGAAAAAATTAATACGACTAAAGTCGATCTAAAAAAAAATTTAAGTTCTGAAGATATAAATAATATTTTAAAAATCTTTAAGTTCGATAAAAACCAAATGATTACTGCAACGAAACTCGTTAATGCTATGTACGAAGCTTTAATTTCTAAAGATGCCTCATTAATAGAGATAAACCCTTTGGTAATTACAAAAAATAACGAAATACTTTGTCTAGATGCAAAAATGAATTTTGATGATAATGCAATTTTTAAACACCCAGAAATATATAAGTTAAGAGATTTAAATGAGGAAGATCCTACAGAGATTGAGGCCAGCAAACATGATTTAGCTTATATTAAATTAGATGGATCTATAGGGTGTATGGTTAACGGTGCAGGCTTAGCAATGGCTACTATGGATATAATAAAACTTTATGGGGAGGAACCTGCAAATTTTTTAGATGTTGGTGGTGGAGCAAGTAAAGAAAAAGTTACAGCTGCTTTTAAAATTTTACTCTCAGACAAAAAGGTAAAAGGAGTATTGATAAATATATTTGGTGGAATTATGCAGTGTGATGTTCTTGCTCAAGGTGTTGTTGAAGCAGCAAAAAATGTAAAGTTAAAAGTTCCTTTAGTTGTACGTTTAGCTGGCACTAAATTTAAAGAAGGAAAACAAATTCTTGATGCATCAGGTTTAAAAATAGTATCAGCAGATAATCTTAATGATGCAGCAAAAAAAATAGTTAAGGCTATAAAATAAACAAATGTCTATTCTAATTGATAAAAACACAAAAGTTATTTGCCAAGGTTTTACAGGAAAGCATGGAACATTTCATTCAGAACAAGCAATAAAATATGGAACACAGTTAGTTGGTGGTGTCACTCCTAAAAAAGGGGGGCAGAAACATTTAAATCTTCCAGTATTTGATACAGTAAAAGATGCAGTTAATAAAACTGGAGCAACAGCAACAATGATATATGTGCCTGCAAAATTCGCTGCATCTGCAATTATTGAAGCAATGGAAGCAGAAATAGATCTTATAGTTTGTATCACTGAGGGCGTTCCAGTTCTGGACATGGTGAAAGTAAAAAACCTTCTTAAAAAAAGTAAAAGTAGATTGATTGGACCTAATTGTCCTGGAATAATTACTCCTGGTGAATGTAAAATTGGAATTATGCCTGGAGATATACATAAAAAGGGGAAAGTTGGTATTGTTTCAAGATCAGGAACTTTAACGTATGAGGCTGTTGCACAAACAACCGTAAACGGCATGGGACAGTCGACATGTATAGGTATTGGTGGCGACCCTATTAATGGAACAAACTTTATTGATTGTCTTGAGTTATTTTTAAAAGACCCTGAGACTGAGTCAATAATCATGATTGGTGAAATAGGGGGTTCTGCTGAAGAAGAAGCTTCAGATTTTATCAAAAAATCTAAGATTAATAAACCTATCGTTGGTTTTATTGCTGGACTTACCGCACCTCCTGGAAGACGAATGGGTCATGCAGGAGCGATAATTTCTGGAGGACAAGGTGGAGCAGAAAATAAAATTGAGCTAATGAAGTCAGCAGGTATTACTATTTCAGACTCACCCGGAGATATAGGAAAAACATTATTTAGCAAACTAAATAGTTAAATTTTAATTTATTATGTTAATATGAGATCAAAAAATAATGTCTACAGTTAAAAATAACAACATATTCGAAAAAACCTCATTTTTAGGTGGAAACAGTTCTGAATTTATCGAAGAACTATATGCTCAATACGTCCATAATCCCAAAAGTATCTCAAGTGAATGGAAGGAATTTTTTGATGGACTAAAAGATAACAAATCAGAAATCATCAATACTGTAAATGGACCAAGTTGGTCTAGAAAAAAAAACAAAAGAGTTAATTATAAAAACGGAGATGGGCCGGAAACAAACGGTAAAGAGATTAAAGAAGCGAATATTGACGGATCAACTTTTAAACTAAATTCAAGGGACTCAATAAGGGCTAGCACTTTAATGCGTGCTTACAGAATAAGAGGACATTTACTTGCAAGCCTAGACCCACTGGGTTTACAAGTTCGTAAAGAACATCCTGAACTTAAACCAACAACATATGGATTTAATGACCAAAGTAAAAAAAGAAAAATATTTCTCGACGGTACATTGGGACTAGAGTCTGCAGATATAGATACTCTTATAAATAGGGCTAGAGATATTTATTGTGGAAATATCGGTTATGAGTACATGCATATGTCTGATCCAGTGGAGCGGTCATGGATTAGAGAGAGAATTGAAGGTAAAGAAAAAGGGATTAAATTTACTGAAAATGGAAAAAAAGCAATACTTAACAAACTTATAGAGGCAGAAGGTTTTGAAAAATTTCTACATGTAAAGTTTGTTGGTACAAAAAGGTTTGGTCTTGATGGAGCGGAGTCTCTTATACCTGCATTAGAACAAATTATAAAGAGAGGAGGCCATTTAGGCGTAAAAGAAGTTAAAATTGGAATGCCTCACAGAGGAAGGCTCAATGTCCTTGCAAATATGATGCAAAAACCTTTTAAACTTATATTTAAAGAATTTTTTGGAGAAAAAATTGACTCTAAAAAAGATTTTGAGGGAGATGTAAAATATCATTTAGGAGCATCTGCAAATAGAGAATTTGACGGAAACTTAGTTCACATCAGTCTTACAGATAATCCTTCACACCTAGAGGCAGTAAATCCAATAGTTTTGGGGCAGGTAAGAGCAAAACAATACTTTCATAAAGATAAAGAGAGAAGAAAAGTTATTCCTGTTCTTATACATGGGGATGCTGCATTTGCTGGCCAAGGCGTTGTAGCAGAGTGTTTTGCAATGTCGGGATTACCCGGTCATAATACAGGTGGCACAATTCATATAATTGTCAACAATCAAATTGGTTTTACCACAGCTCCAAGGTTTGCTAGATCTTCACCGTATCCCTCAGACCTTGCAAAAATGGTAGAAGCTCCGATACTTCATGTTAACGGTGACGATCCTGAAGCAGTAGTTCATTGTGCAAAGATTGCTACAGAATTTAGACAAAAATTTAAAAGCGATGTTGTTATTGATATGGTTTGCTATAGGCGTTTTGGACATAACGAGGGTGACGAACCATCTTTTACACAGCCTCTTATGTACAAAAAAATACGAAGCCATCCTACTACGCTAGAAATTTATGGTAAAAAATTAATTAGCCAAGGTTTAATTTCACAAAAGGATTTTGATGAAGAGAAAAATAAGCTTAAAGATTTTTTAAACTCTGAATTTAAAAATGCAAAAAGTTATAAACAGAAAATGACATGGTTTGATGGAGTTTGGTCTAGATTTAAGCCAGAAATTGGAAAAGATAAAAGAGGAAAAACTGGTGTAGAGAAAAAAGACCTAATTAATGTAGGTAAAAAAATTACAGAGGTGCCAAATAATTTTAATATTCATAGAACACTTTTAAAAATTTTAGAAAATAAAAGAAAAATGTTTACCGAAGAAAAACCTATAGATTGGGCAACAGCTGAGCTTTTAGCATTTGGCACTTTATTAAATGAAGGTTTTTCAGTAAGGCTTTCTGGACAAGACTCAGGTAGAGGGACCTTTAGTCAAAGACATGCAGTATTAAGAAATCAAAATAATCACGATAGGTATGTGCCTTTACATAATATATCTAAGAAACAAAAAAGTTTTGAGGTCATTGACAGTTTATTGTCGGAGCTTGGTGTTCTAGGTTTTGAGTTTGGATATTCTCTTTCCGAGCCGGAAACCTTAGTTCTTTGGGAAGCACAATTTGGAGACTTTTCAAATGGCGCGCAAGTAGTTATAGATCAATTTATCTCGTCTGGTGAATCTAAGTGGTCACGAGCAAGTGGCCTAGTCATGCTTCTTCCTCATGGTTACGAAGGACAAGGACCAGAACACTCTTCAGCAAGATTAGAGAGATTTTTACAATTGTGTGCACAAGAAAATTTGCAAGTTGTTAATTGCACAACTCCAGCTAATTATTTCCATGTACTTAGAAGACAAATGAGAAGAGATTTTAGAAAACCTTTAATAGTTATGACTCCCAAATCTTTATTGAGACATAAAAGATGTATTTCTTATCTCGAAGACTTCACAAAAAAAACAAGATTTCACAGAATTTTAGAAGATCATGCTTACCAAGAAAATAGTAAACTTATAAAACTTAAAACAAATAATAAAATAAAAAAAGTCATTATGTGTTCAGGTAAAATATATTTTGATCTATTAGAGGCTAGAGAAAAAAGTAAAAATGACGAAATAGTTCTTATAAGAGTAGAGCAGCTATACCCTTTTCCTGTAAAACATTTAGGAAGGGAGCTTCAAAAGTACAAAAATTCAGAATTTATTTGGTGCCAAGAAGAACCGATGAACATGGGAGCATGGAATACTGTTAAATACTATATAGAGAGAACACTGGAAATAGTTAAAATCAAAGGTGAAAAAGTAAAATATGTTGGAAGAAATGCTGCGGCATCACCAGCCACAGGAAACTTGAACAAACATCTTGCAGAACAAAAAGAAATATTAGAAAAGGTTGTAGGTAGGTTTAATTAATCAAATGTCAGAAAAAATAGTTGTACCAGCATTAGGAGAATCAGTAACAGAGGCAACAGTTTCTAAATGGCTTAAAAGTGTTGGAGAAAAAGTTGACTCTGATGAACCAATTGTTGAGCTTGAAACAGATAAAGTAAATGTAGAGGTTCCTTCACCATCAGACGGTGTTTTGGAAAATATTTCTGTTAAAGCAGGTGATACAGTAGAAGTAGGAGCTTTACTTGGAAGTATAGGTGCAAAAAAAATACAAAAAGTTGAGAAAGAGGAAAAAAAATATACTCCCCCACCAAAAAAAGAAGAAGTTACACCTCAAATTTTTGAAAAACCTAAAAAACAAAAACCTAAAAAAGTAGAAAAAAAATTAATTCTAGAGGAAACTAATGAAGAACTTCCACTTATTTTGTCAGACGAGGTCAAAAGTGCTAATTATGCTCAAGAAAAAATAGTTTCTCCTTCAGCAAGAAAAATTGCAAACGAAAAGAATATTGATTTAAGTAAAATCGCAGGGACAGGAAAAAATGGAGTAATACTCAAAGAAGATTTATTAAATCTAATGGGATCTAAACCTGCTCCTAATAAAAGAAAAATTACTCATGGTCCAGAAGAAAAAATTAAAATGACAAGATTAAGAATGACGATAGCAAAAAGATTAAAAGAGGCACAAAATAATGCAGCGATGCTTACAACTTTTAATGAAGTAGATATGTCAAAAGTAATACAAATGAAAAATGATTATAAAAATGAGTTTATCAAAAAATTTTCAACAAAACTTGGTTTTATGTCTTTTTTTGTAAAATCTTGCGTTGCAGCATTAAAAAATTTTCCAGCTATAAATGCTGAAATCCAGGGAGACACAATAGTTTATAAAAATTACTATAATATAAGTTTTGCAGTTGGAACAGATAGGGGTTTAGTTGTACCTGTTCTAAGAAATCCAGATGAAATGTCTTTTGCAGAAATTGAAAAAAATATTTTATCTTTGGGTGAAAAGGCTAGAAACGGAAAAATAACTATTGAAGACTTACAAGGAGGAACTTTTACTATTACAAATGGAGGAATTTATGGTTCTATGCTTTCAACCCCAATATTAAATCCTCCACAGTCTGGAGTTTTAGGTATGCATAATATTATTGAAAGAGCAGTTGTTAAAGATGGGGAAATAATAATTAGGCCTATGATGTATTTAGCTTTATCTTATGATCATAGAATTGTTGATGGTAAAGAGGCAGTTTCGTTTTTAAAAAATATAAAGGATTTATTAGAAGAGCCACAAAGGCTTTTCTTAAATGTATAAACAATAAATATGAGTGAGCAATTTGATTTATTAGTTATTGGCGGTGGACCCGGAGGTTATGTTTGTGCAATCCGGGCAGCACAACTTGGTCTCAAAACAGGTTGTATTGAGTCAAGAGGAACTCTTGGAGGCACATGTTTAAATGTTGGATGTATTCCATCTAAAAGTCTATTGAACCTATCAGATATGTATAAAAAAGCACAAAAGGATTATAATAATCTAGGTATTGAAGTTGGGGAAGTGAAATTAAATTTGAAAAAAATAATGATGAATAAAAGTAAGTCAGTTCAAGTACTAACAAAAGGTGTTGAGTTTTTATTTAAAAAAAATAAAGTTACTTACATAAAGGGCAAAGGAGTTTTATTTTCAAAAAATGATGTAGTTGTATATGAAAATGGAAAAAAAACCTCTTATAAATCGAAAAACATTGTTATTGCTACTGGCTCATCATCAAGTTCTGTTCCAGGTATTGAAATTAATGAAAAAAATATAATTTCTTCGACAGGTGCTATATCTTTAGAGAAAGTTCCAAAAAGTATGGTCGTTATCGGAGGTGGTTACATCGGTCTTGAGATGGGTTCTGTATGGTCTAGACTAGGCTGTGATGTTACAGTAATTGAATATTTGGACCATATTACACCAGGTATGGATAGAGAAGTTTCAAAAGAGTTTCAAAAGATTTTAACTAAACAAGGTATAAAATTTTTATTAAATAACAAAGTTACAAATGTAAAGGATGAAAACAATAAAGTCATTGTTGAATTTGAAGATAAGAATACCAAAACTAAAAATAAAATCGAATGCGAAAAAGTTTTAGTCTCTGTTGGTAGAAAGCCTTACACAGACGGTCTAAATTTGTCAAAGATTGGTATAAATAAGGATAAAAAAGGTAGGATCGATGTTGATAAAGAATTTAGGACTTCAATTAAAAATATTTTTGCGATTGGAGATGTAATCAAAGGACCGATGTTAGCTCACAAAGCAGAAGAAGAGGGAATAGCTGTCGCAGAAATTCTTGCAGGTCAATCTGGGCACGTAAATTATGATGTAATTCCAGGAGTAATTTATACTACACCAGAAGTTGCTGCTGTTGGAAAAACTGAAGAAGAATTAAAAAAGCTGAACATTAATTATAAAATTGGAAAATTTCCTTTTATGGCAAATTCTAGAGCTAAAGTTAACAATGAAACGGAAGGATTTGTGAAAATATTAGCTGACTCAAAAACTGATAAGGTTTTGGGTGTGCACATAATAGGTCCGCATAGTGGAGATATGATTGCTGAAATGGCAATTGCAATGGAATTTGGGGCGAGCTCTGAAGATATCGCAAGAACATGCCACGCTCATCCAACTCACACTGAAGCAATTAAAGAAGCTGCTTTAGCAGTTGAGAAAAGACCTATTCATTTTTAAGTAAATTTATTTTTTTTAAATAATGAAAGTACCAGTTCTTATACCAAGAATTTTTGATCATCCGCATACCTATTTTTCTAAAAAATTCGGAAAATTAAAAACTGGGTCTATTGTTTCAGTTCCTTTTGGAAAAGAAGATGAAATTGGGGTTGTGTGGGATAAAGAAGAAAATACAAATAAGAATTTCAAATTAAAAGATATCAAAGAAAAAAAATCAGTATCTTTAAGTGATAATTTAGTAAAATTCATTAATTGGTTTTCTTTATATAATTTGGCTCCAAAGGGAATGGTGCTAAAGATGTGTTTAGGCGACGAGTCTTTTTTTTCAAAAAAAAAGGAAACTTTCAACAATAGTCCAAAAGTTAAAAAAAAATTTATCTTAAATGAAGAGCAAAAAAAATGTCTGAGAGATATTAACAATTTGGGTGATAAATTTAACACAACCCTATTACAAGGTGTTACCGGATCAGGTAAAACAATTGTTTATTTTGAAAAAATAAAACAAAATATTTTAAGAGGAAAACAATCTTTAGTTTTACTACCCGAAATCTTTTTGACAAATCAATTTAATCAAAGATTTGAAGAATATTTTGGTTTTAAACCAGCAATTTGGCACTCAAAAATAACAAAAAAAAACAAAAGAATTATTTGGAAAAATATTATTAATGGTGAAATTAAATTAGTAGTTGGAGCAAGATCGTCATTGTTTTTACCATTTAAAAATCTAGGATTAATAGTTGTTGATGAAGAACATGACTCTTCTTATAAACAAGACGAAGGTATAAGATATAATGCGAGAGATATGGCAATCTCAAGAGCATCAATAGAGAATATTCCAGTTTTACTTTCTACCTCTATTCCTTCATTAGAGACATTCAATAATGTTAAAAATAAAAAATACAATTTCACTAAGCTTGAAAAAAGATATAAAAACTTTTCTCTTCCTAATGCTGAGGTAGTTGATCTTAAATTAGATCGAAAAAAAAAAAATATTTGGTTGGATCCAAAAACAATTAATTTCGTAAAAAAATATCTTGAAAAAAAAGACCAAGTTCTTTTTTTTCTGAATAGAAGAGGTTATGCACCATTTATAATTTGTAAGACTTGTGGCTCAAAACTTGATTGTCCCAATTGCTCAATTTATTTAACTTTTCACAAACATATAAATAAAGCTATGTGTCATCATTGTGGATATAAATCCAGTCTAAACTCGAATTGTAAAAAAACAGAAAACAATTGTGATTATCAAATGTACGGTCCAGGTATCGAAAAAATTTATGCTGAACTGAAACAAATCTTCCCTGAAAAAAAAATTAAAATATTATCTAGTGATTTTCTTAATAAAAAAAAGGAAACTAAAAACTTACTTTCAGATATAGAAAACAATAAAATTGATATTCTTGTTGGAACCCAACTAATTTCAAAAGGCTTCAACTTTCCTAACCTTAACTGTATTGTAGTTGTAGATGCTGATTTTTCAGGAATGGGTTTTGACCTAAGATCGACTGAAAAAAATATTCAATTATACAATCAATTAAGTGGAAGGGCAGGTAGATTTAGCAAAGACTCCCTTGTTATATATCAAACTTTTAATCCTTCGGATGAGACTCTTAAGAATATATTAGAAAATGATTCTGCTCAGTTTTTAGAAGATGAGATAAATTTGAGAAAAGAAAAAAATCTTCCACCATTTTCAAGACTTATAGCTCTTATAATATCATCAAAAAATGAAAAAGATGGAATTTTAGAGGCTAAAAAAATTAAAAAAAATTTATCTATTCTAAAATATACAGAAGTAATGGGACCAGTAAGTTCTCCAATATTTAAAATTAAAAATAATTATAGAACTAGATTACTTTTAAGATCCAGAAACAATCTTTTTGTACAAAAAGATATAGCTAAAATACTTAAAAAAATTAATTTATCTAAAAAAATTAAACTTACAGTTGATGTAGACCCTCTAAATTTTAGCTAATATGCGTTTCAATCACACTTGAACAGAGCAATTTCCTGTGATACGAAATCTCATTAATTCTAACACAATCATATAGGAACTACTTTGAGCAACAATAAATCATTTTCTGGCGGAATAACACAAAGATATGCTCTTGCATTACTAGAACTTTCCAGTGAAGCAAATAAAACTGATGAGTATGTTTTAAGTCTAAGCAATTTCTTAAAAATTTATTACTCAGACAATAATTTAAAAAACTATATAAAAAACCCAACCAACACAAACCAAAGTCAAAAACAAGTATTTGAGAAAATATTAAATGCAATGAACGCTGATAAAATCATAAAAAACTTTTTCTTTATTTTGATAAATAAAAAAAGAATATTTTTTGTAAGCGAAATTATTGAAGAATTTTTAAAACTAGTTTCACATAAAAAAGGTGAAATAAGTGCAAATTTATTTTCATCAAGACAGATAGATGAAAAAACTATTTCTGAAATTGAAAAAGAGATTTCTGAAAATGTAAAAGGTACTATTAAGCTTAAATCAGAGATAGACGAAAGTTTAATTGGGGGAGTTGTTTTACAAATTGGTAGTCTTATGATTGATACTTCCATCAAAAATAAATTGGTAAATTACAAAAAAGTATTATTGGAGAGTTAAATGGACATAAATCCATCAGAAATTACTAAAATTTTAAAAGAGCAAATAAAGAATTTAGGAGATAAAGCAGAAGTTTCAGAAATTGGAAAAGTTCTTTCCGTAGGAGATGGAATTGCTAGGGTTTACGGCTTAGATAATGTTCAAGCTGGTGAGATGGTTGTGTTTCAGGACAATTCAAAAGGTATGGCCCTAAATCTAGAAAACGACAATGTAGGTATTGTTATTTTTGGAGATGATAAATCAATTAAAGAAGGTGATACAGTTAAAAGAACCGGAGCAATTGTTGATGTACCTGTTGGTAAAGAGTTGCTTGGAAGAGTAGTTGATGCATTAGGAAATCCAATTGATGGTAAAGAAAATTTAGACAAAAATATTAAAAGAAAAAGGGTTGAAGTTAAGGCTCCAGGAATTATACCAAGAAAGTCTGTCGGTGAACCTATGCAAACAGGTTTAAAAGCTATTGATAGTTTAATTCCGGTAGGAAGAGGACAAAGAGAATTAATAATTGGAGATAGACAAACCGGAAAAACTGCAGTTGCAGTAGATACGATCATTAACCAAAAAAAAATAAATGAGTCAGATGATGAAAAAAAGAAACTTTATTGTATTTATGTTGCAATTGGTCAAAAAAGATCAACAGTTGCTCAAATAGTCAAAACTTTACAAGATGCTGGTGCAATGGATTACACAATTGTTGTTTCAGCAACAGCATCTGATCCTGCCCCATTACAATTTTTAGCACCATACACAGGATGCACATTTGGTGAATTTTTCCGAGATAACGGAATGCATGCTTTAATAATTTATGATGATTTATCCAAACAAGCTGTTGCTTACAGACAAATGTCACTTTTATTAAGACGACCGCCAGGTAGAGAGGCATACCCTGGTGACGTATTTTATTTGCATAGTAGATTACTTGAACGTGCAGCAAAGCTAAATGATGATAATGGCGGTGGTTCACTCACTGCTTTACCAATTATTGAAACTCAGGCAGGTGATGTATCTGCTTATATTCCTACAAATGTTATTTCAATTACTGATGGCCAGATCTTTTTAGAAACTGAACTTTTCAATCAAGGTATACGACCTGCAGTAAATGTAGGTTTGTCTGTTTCTAGAGTAGGTTCTGCAGCTCAAACCAAAGCAATGAAAAAAGTTGCAGGTTCAATAAAATTGGAGTTAGCACAATACAGAGAGATGGCAGCTTTCGCTCAGTTTGGGTCTGACTTAGATGCATCAACCCAAAAATTGTTAAACAGAGGTTCAAAGCTTACTGAGTTATTAAAGCAGGATCAATACAGCCCAATGACAGTAGCAGAACAGGTTGTAACAGTTTATTGCGGAGTAAAAGGTTATTTGGATACTATTGAAAATAATCAAATCAGATCATTTGAAAAAGGTCTATTAGACTTAATTAAGAATGAAAAACCTGAAATATTAGAATCAATTCAAAATACTGGTAAGATCGAAGAGAATACTGAAAAGCTTTTAACAGAAGTTATAACGAACTATAAAAAATCTAATTTTGAAAAAAAATAATGCCAAGCCTAGATGATTTAAGAAAAAGAATTTCAAGTGTAAAGTCCACTCAAAAAATAACAAAGGCTATGAAAATGGTTGCTGCAGCAAAACTTCGTAAAGCACAAGAAATGGCTGAAAAAGGAAGACCCTACAGTGATAAAATGGACTTAATAATTCAGAATTTAAGTAAAGCAATTAATGATCCATCTAATGCGCCAAAACTACTGGTTGGTACAGGAGAGGATAAAACGCATCTTTGTGTTGTTATGACAGCTGATAGAGGACTTTGTGGTGGATTTAATACAAATATATGTAAATTAGCTAAAAAATATTTTGATGAAGCTATCAAATCTTCTAAAAATTTGAAAATAATTACCGTTGGCACCAAAGGCCTTGATCAATTAAAAAGAGACTATGGTCGATATATTATTAAAAGAATTAACTTAAAAGATAAAAAAAAATTATCTTTTTTAGATGCAGAAGAAATCGGTAAACAAATAGTTGAGTTATTTAAAAATAATGAATTCGATAAGTGTTTCATATTTTATAACAAATTTAAAAATGTTATTTCGCAAATTCCTCAACAACAACAAGTAATCCCTGCTAAAGTTGAAAATAAAAATAAAAAGGATGAAGAAGTCTCATCATATGAATTTGAGCCTGATGAGGATGAAATTTTAGATGATTTACTACCAAAAAATATATCTACGCAAATATTTAAGGCCTTTTTGGAAAACTCAGCGAGTGAGCAGGGTTCAAGAATGACGGCTATGGACAATGCGACAAGAAATGCAGGTGATTTAGTAGATAAGTTGACAATTAATTACAATAGAAGCAGACAAGCAGCTATCACAAAAGAGTTAATTGAAATAATATCTGGAGCTGAAAGTTTATAAAATGAGTAAAAATGGAAAAATCATTCAAGTAATCGGGGCAGTGGTCGACGTTCAATTTGATGGCGCATTACCTGAAATTTTAACAGCATTAGAAGTAGATAATTCTGGAAACAAACTGGTTTTAGAAGTTGCACAACATCTTGGAGAAAATAGTGTAAGAACAATTGCAATGGATAGTACTGAGGGTCTAAAAAGAGGAGACGCAGTTCAAAATACTGGTGCACCAATAAGTGTACCTGTCGGACCTGAAACTTTAGGAAGAATTATAAATGTTATAGGTCAGCCTATTGATCAAAAAGGAGAAGTAAAGACAAAAGAGAAATGGCCAATACATCGAGAGGCACCAAAATTTACAGATCAGTCTACTGAAACAGAAATTTTAGAGACTGGTATTAAGGTTATTGATCTTCTGGCACCATACTCTAAAGGTGGAAAGATTGGATTATTCGGAGGAGCTGGAGTTGGCAAAACTGTAATTATTATGGAATTGATAAACAACATTGCAAAAGCTCATGGAGGATTTTCTGTTTTCGCAGGTGTTGGAGAAAGAACAAGAGAAGGAAATGATTTATATCACGAAATGATTGAGTCAGGTGTTATAAAACCTGAGGGCAAGGGTTCTAAAGCTGCATTAGTATACGGTCAAATGAACGAGCCTCCTGGAGCAAGGGCAAGAGTAGGTTTAACAGGATTAACAGTGGCAGAATACTTTAGAGATAAAGAAGGACAAGACGTACTATTTTTTGTAGATAATATTTTTAGATTTACTCAAGCAGGCTCAGAAGTTTCAGCACTATTAGGAAGAATACCCTCTGCAGTTGGTTACCAACCAACTTTGGCAACAGATATGGGGAATTTACAAGAGAGAATTACAACAACAGGGAAAGGATCAATTACATCGGTGCAAGCTATTTATGTTCCCGCAGACGACTTGACTGATCCAGCTCCCGCAACCTCTTTTTCACATTTAGATGCAACAACTGTATTATCGAGACAAATTGCAGAATTAGGTATTTATCCTGCGGTTGATCCATTGGACTCCACATCTAGAATTTTAGATCCTAGAATTGTAGGTGAAGAACATTATAGAGTAGCAAGAGAAGTTCAAAAGATTTTACAAACTTATAAATCTCTACAAGATATTATAGCTATACTTGGAATGGATGAACTTTCAGAGGAGGACAAATTGACTGTAGCAAGAGCTAGAAAAATACAAAGATTTCTTTCACAACCATTTTTTGTTGCCGAGGTATTTACTGGTACTCCAGGTAAGTTGGTTAATTTAGACTCTACAATAAAAAGTTTTGATGCCATATGTAAAGGCGAGTACGATCATTTACCAGAGGCTGCTTTTTATATGGTGGGATCAATTGAGGAAGCTATAGCGAAAGCTGAAAAAATGGCAAAAGAAGCTGCCGCATAAATGGAAAAAAATTTCAATCTCGATATAATTTCTCCAGAAAGCATTCTAATTTCTGAAAAAGTTAATTCAGTAACAATACCGTCTTTTGAAGGTGAGATGACCATTCTCGTGGATCATATACCACTGATAACTTTTTTAAGGCCAGGTATAATAAAAGTTGAAGGAAGCAAGCAAAGTCAATTTTTTGCTGAAGAGGGAACGGTAGAATTTTCAAATAATACTCTTATAATACTTTCATCAACGATTACATCTATAGAAAATATTAAAAACCAAAATATATCCAAAATAATTGAAGAAAGTAAAAGTCAGCTAACCCAAGATAATTTGAGTGACAAAGCAAAATATATTCTGTCACATAAAGTTGATACGTTTTTGAAAATTAACCAATAATTAACTTAATTTTTGGAACCAAATTCATATAAAGTTTTTTTTTAAAATCTACTATTATACTTGGAAGATCATCAATATTTGTCCATTTCCACTCAATAAACTCTGGTTTACTAGTGTTTAAGTTAATATCTTGATCATGCCCTAAAAATCTTATAACAAACCATTTTTGCCTCTGACCTCTATATTTACCTTTCCAAATTTTTCCTAATAGATAATCTGGCAACTCATATTCTGTCATACCTTCAATTTCTTTAATTACCTCAAAATCTTTAATACCAGTCTCCTCAAAAAGCTCCCTTTTCATCGCATCAAAATATTTTTCACCTTCATCAACACCACCTTGGGGCATTTGCCAAAATTTACCTGGGTTATCTATTCTTTTACCAACAAAAACTTTATTATTTTTATTTAATACAACTGCTCCAACACCATTTCTCATCGGCAATATTTTTTCGATCATTTTAAGTAGTTAAAAGTTTTAACGCGTAATTTAGTTGACTATCAGATTTAGTATCTATCTGAAAATCATCTGCCTCATCATCAATAAAAATATCTGGTTTTACTCCTACCTCCGAGATAGATTTTCCAGAAGGTAAGTAATATTTTGAAATCGTAATTCTTATCCCTCCACCATTATTTAAAGGAATTATTGATTGAACAGAACCTTTACCATAAGTTGAACTGCCTAAGATAATTGCTCTTTTGTGATCCTTAAGTGCTCCAGCAACTATTTCTGATGCAGAAGCAGACCCGTTGTTAATTAAAACTATTAGTGGCTTCCCATTTACTTTATCTCCTTTTTTTGCAAAAAATCTTCTATTTTCTGTTACCTTTCTACCACGTGTAGATAAAATCTCCCCTTCATCAAGAAAAAAATCAGTAACCTGAATTGCTTGAGTTAATAGACCCCCAGGATTATTTCTTAAATCAAGAATGTATCCAACTGGCTTTTCACTTTTTTCAAAACCTGAGATTTTTTTAATAAGTTGTTTGCTACTGTTCTCATTAAACGCCTTTAATCTAAGATAACCAATTTTATTTTTTATGATTTTTGCTTCAACAGATTTAATCTCAATAATCTCTCTTTTAATAGTTTTGATAAATGCCTTTTTTTTACCTTTTCGTCTTATAGTTAAATTTATCTCCGATCCAACTGGACCTCTCATTAATTTTACAGCTTCCATTAATGACTTACCTTGAACTTGTGTTCCATCAATTTTTATAATGTAATCGCCAGCTTTGATACCTGCTTTAGATGCCGGTGTTCCATCAATTGGAGATATTACTTTTACTACCCCTGCTTCCATACCAACCTCAATACCTAAACCACCAAATTCTCCCCTCGTATCTGTCTGCATACTATCAAAAAATTCTGGGTTCATATAAGCTGAATACGGATCTAGAGATTGAAGTGCTCCATTAATAGCATCATCAATAAGTTCAGATTGGTCTACCTTATCAACATACTCTTTTTTTATTTTATCTAGTACTTCGGCAAATAAATCTATTTTTTTGTAAAGCTCCTCATTATTAGTATTAGCTGAAAGATTTGAGGTAAAAAATAAAGTAATTATAAGACTATATAATATTTTTTTCATATACTTAATCTGTCCTTGGCTATTGGTTCTGACCACATTTTTTCTAAGTCATAAAACTTTCTTTTTTCTGGATGAAAAATATGAATTATAACATCTATTGCATCAATTAGTTTCCAATCATGGCTTGTTCTACCTTCCATTTTACATTTAGTAACTCCATTTTTTTGTAACTCTTTTAATAATATCTCTGAAAGTGATTGAATATGTCTGGATGAAGTACCCGAGGCAATTACCATATAATCTGCTATGGAAGTCTTACCTTTTAAGTTAATTGAAACTATATTAACAGCCTTATTTTGATTTAAAGTTTTTTCTACAATTTTTTTAATTTCAGGGATCTGCACTATGACTATAATAAATAATTTTTTCTAATATTGGAAGATGAAATATCTACTATTTTTGACTTTAAAAATATTATTTTTTCTTTTTTTATGTAGCTATAAGCCTTGGAAATCATCATATTATTTAAGTACCCTCTTCGTGGAAATACAACAATAGTGCAATATTTTTGAAAATTTTTCCAATTATGCCATCTATGTAATTTTATAATATTATCAGAGCCCATAATAAAATATATTTGTGAATTTTTATGTTTATTTCTTATAAACTTAAGCAACTCAATTGTTTTACTAGTCCTTAAATATTTATCAAAACTCTTAATTTTAATTCTTTTGTTTTTTCTTACTAATTTTTTTGAAAGTAAAATTCGATCATTAAGAGTTAGTAAGGGCCTCTTTTTAAGTGGATTTCTTTTTGTAATTGCCCAAAAAAGTTGGCTCAGGTTTAGTTTTTTTAAAGAAAGTTTTGCTATTTGAACATGTCCCCTATGAGGCGGGTCAAAGCTTCCTCCAAATATACCAATTTTTTTTCCAACTTTTTTTTTCTTCATTATTATATCGATCTTATAGTACCTTTTCCTAAGACCATATATTTATAAGAAGTAAGTTGATTAATGCCTACTGGACCTCTAGGCGGCAACTTATTTGTTGAAATACCAATTTCTCCGCCAAATCCAAATTCACCTCCATCTGCGAATTGCGTTGATGCATTATGGACAGCTATTGAACTATTTATTCCGTTTAAAAATATATTTGCCGTTTTTGTATTTCGAGTAATGATAGCATCGGTATGCATTGTTCCATATTTTAATATATGTTTAATAGCTTCATTTACTCCATTTACGCTCTTTATAGATATTTTAGGTGATAAATACTCAGTTCTCCAATCACTTTCGTTAGCTAACTTAAGTTTATTATTAAAATATTTGTTTATTTTTTTATCTACAAATACTTCACATCCTTTTAGGATTAACTCTCTAATAATTGGAAGTGAATGAGACCTCAAACATTTATCATGAATCAACAAAGTCTCTGCTGCACCACAAATTGATGTTCTTCGCATTTTTGAATTTAAAACTACTTTTTTTGCCATATTTAGATCAGCATCTTTATCAACATATACATGACAATTTCCTTCCAAATGTCCAATTACGTTTACATTCGAGATTTTTTGTACTTTTTTAACCAAGCTCTTACCTCCTCTTGGAACTATAACATCAATATAATCTGACATTTGCGATAAAAGAAAATCTACAATTTTTCTATTTTTTTTATCTATAAATTGTATACAGTTTTTATCAACATAATTATTTGAAAGAGAGTTTCTAAAAAGATTTGCTAGAATTTTATTTGAATTCAATGACTCAGAACCACCTCTCAAAATAGCAACATTACCTGATTTTAAACACAAAGAAGATACGTCACTAGTTACGTTTGGTCTACTTTCATAAATAATTCCTATTACACCAATTGGAACAGAAACTTTCTTTATTATTAAGTTATTTGGTCTCTTCCACTTTTCAATTACTTTTCCTAAAGGATCTTTAAATCTTATGATTTCATAAATTGAACTTCTTATACTTTCAATTTTCTTACTATCAAGGATTAGTCTATCTATTAATTCTTGTCGCTTACAAAGTTTTATGTCTTTTAAATTTTCTTTAATAATCTTATTTTTATTATTTTTTAAAGATTTTATATAAGTCTCTAGTACTTTATTCCTTTTCTTTAGACTTACATTACCTAAATTTTTAAAAGCATTTTTAGATTTTTTTCCAATATTATTTAAATAATTTTTCATTATAATTTAACCATATCATCTCTATGAATTATTTCTGATTTAGTTGGATAACCCAAGATACTTTCTAGTTGATCACTTTTTAAGCCTTTTACTTTATTAATTTCATCAGAAGAAAACGATGTTATACCTCTAGCACAGTCATTACCGTCTAAGTCAACAATTAGTATGTTGTCTCCTTTTAAAAATTCTCCATCAATTTTTATTATTCCTGCTGGCAGTAAACTTTTTCCGTTTTTTAAAGCTTTAACAGCACCACCATCAATATATATTTTTCCATTTGATCCAATCGAGCTCACAATCCATTTCTTTCTTGCATCAAGGCTAGATACTTTTGGTAAAAACCAGGTACAAATATTTGTTTTTAATAGTTTATCTAAAGGATTTATTTGCTTTCCATTAGCTATAGCCATATAGCAACCAGAATTCATACAAATTTTCGCAGCATCTAATTTTGTGACCATCCCGCCTGAACCATAGACACTCTTTTTACTGTCAGCAAGCGCATATATTTCATTATTTATATTTTTTACCTCATTAATTATTTTTTTAGTTTTTGAAGACTCATATAAACCATTTACATCTGAAAAATTAATTAAAACGTCAGCACTTATTATTTGTGCAACTCTCGCAGCTAAACGATCATTATCTCCATATTTAATTTCTGATGTTGCAGTCGTATCATTTTCATTTACTACAGGTATAGCTTTAAGTTTAAAAAGATTTTCAAAAGTTCTTTTTATGTTTATCGCTCTTCTTCTCTGCTCAGTATCATCAGGTGATATTAAAATTTGGCCAATATTAATTTTTTTCTTTTTAAAAATTTCTTTATAGATATTTGTTAGATGAATTTGTCCAACAGAGGCTAGAGCTTGGCTCATTTCAATTTTCAGCCTCTTTTTTTTCACTTTTAAGTGATTTTGACCTAAAGCAATTGCTCCAGAAGAAACAATAACAAATTCTTTTCCCCTTTTTCTAAGCTTTTCAATGTCTGCGACTAAACTCTTAAGCCATTTTTCTTTAAGCTTACCCTGTTTATCAACTAAATTTGATGATCCTATTTTTAAAACAATTTTTTTAGCTTTATCTATATACATTTACTATGAATTAATTTTTTAACTTTATCGAAATTTTGTTTAGAAACTAAAGAAATTATTTCAAAATTTTTTTTTGTTTCTCTTCTAAAATTTTTCAACTTTTCTGTAATTAAATCCATGTTTACTAAATCTGATTTATTAAAAACAACTATTTCTTTCTTTTTTAAGATACTCTTATCATATTTAGACAATTCATTTCTTATTTTCAAATAATTTCCAATGATATCCTTTTCAGAAATATCAATTAAATGAATTAAAACTTTACATCTTTCTATGTGTCTTAAAAATTTATCACCAAGCCCAACTCCTTTGTGAGATCCTTCAATTAAACCAGGGATATCAGCAAGTATTACCTCTTTATGATTCATATTTAAAACACCTAAGTTTGGATTAATTGTTGTAAATGGATAATTCGCTATTTTTGGTTTTGCTCTTGTACACCTCGATAACAAACTAGATTTACCAGCGTTTGGTAATCCAATAATCCCAGCATCTGCAATTACTTTAAGTTGTAACCATACCCAAAACTCCTCTCCTTTTTTTCCAAGCGTTTTTTTTCTTGGAGCTCTGTTTGTAGAGCTTTTAAATCTTGTATTTCCTAAACCTCCTTCACCACCGGTTGCTACAACAAACTTCTCTTTATCTTTTGTAAAATCATAAATTAAAGTATTATTGTCTTCTTCAAATATTTGTGTGCCTGTTGGTACTTTTAAAACCAAATCTTTTCCACCACCACCAGTTTTATTTTTTTTACTTCCAGACTTACCATTTTCAGCGTTAAAATGTTGTTTGTATCTGAAATCGATTAAAGTATTTAAATTTCTTTCAGACTCAAAAATAACTGATCCACCAGTACCTCCATCACCTCCATCTGGTCCACCATATTCAATATATTTCTCTCTTCTGAAACTAGAGGAACCTGATCCACCGTTACCAGCTTTTATATATATCTTTGCTTGATCTAAAAACTTCATTTTAAAAAGTGAGTTTAATTAAATTTAATTTATTTAGGGAATACAGATACAAGAGTTCTGTTAGATTTAGACTTTTTAAATTTTACTTTCCCACTAATTAATGAAAAAATTGAATGATCTTTTCCCATACCCACATTTGATCCTGGGTGTATTCTAGTACCTCTTTGACGAACTATTATGTTTCCAGGTTGTACCATCTGATCGCCATATCTTTTTACACCTAACCGACGACCTGCACTATCTCGGCCGTTTTTGGATGATCCACCTGCTTTTTTTGTTGCCATAGTATTTTATTTTTTCTCTTTATTCTTTACTATTTTTTTAACATTCTTAACTTTTTTAGAAGATAATTTCTTTTCTACTTCTTTTCCAGAAGATAATTTAATTTGATTTTCTTTAATTTCAGCAACAACTTTACCATTTTTAGACATTATCTTAGTAATCTGAACCTTGGATAAAGGCTGCCTATGTCCGTAACGTTTTCTAGAATTCTGTCTACGTCTTTTTTTAAAAACTATTACTTTCTTATCCTTAAGATTATCCAACAACATACCCTCAACAATGGCACCGCTTACTGTTGGATCACCAATTTCAACTGTCTTGTCATCGTTAACTAGTAGAACTTTCTTAAACTCAACTTTATTGCCTTTTTTGATATCAAGTTTTTCAACTTTAAGAATATTACTCGCAGAGACTTTGTACTGTTTTCCACCTGTTTCTATAATTGCAAAAGACATAAAATAAACTTTGTTAAAATTTATGGCAATATAACCCTGTAACTAAACAAGTCAAGATATATGGTGCTAGAATTGATCTTTTAAATTCCTTAATTTTGTAAAAACTTCTAATTTAGTGGCATTATGCATTTGTAGTTTACTTTTAATTTTTTGATTTTCACATCTCAAAAAAATATTAGTATCTAATTCGTCTTTTAAACTCACAGGTATAGAGGGAAGACCTTGTTTAATTTTACTAGCTACATTTTTAATTCTTTCTTTTAAAATTTTATTCTGGTCATCAATACTAATTGCAAATTCTCCATTTTTTTCTGTGTATTCATGCCCACAGTAAATCAACGTATCAGTCGGTAAATTTTTAATTTTTTCAATTGAGCTAAACATTTGTTCAAATGATCCCTCGAAAATTCTTCCACATCCTAGTGAAAAAAGGGTATCACCAGAGAATATAACTTTGGCACTTTTTGAATAAAAAGCTACATGACCAAGTGTGTGGCCTGGTATATGTATTACTTGGAAATCAGTTTTACCAAAAGAAAATTTATCCCCATCCCTTAAGTTTATGTCTGTATTTTTGATGATCCCTTTGTCATGAAAAGAACATACAATTTTTGAGTTGTACTTTTCTTTTAATTCTAAATTACCACCAATATGATCATCATGGTGATGTGTATTTATAATAAAATCTAATTTTTTATATTTTCTTTCGATCTCTTTGTCTACAGTTTTAAATTCTGATGGATCAACAATACCAACTGTATTTGTGATTTCATCTTTTAATAAATAACTGTAATTATCAGTTAAACATTTTATAATTGATATACTAAGCATTTATTTTAATAAAAAAATTCCAACCTTTGAAAATAGGTTTTTAATTTCAAGATTACTTTTTTTTATTTCTGAAGTAGTTTCCTCATTCACACCTACAACTTTATTGATATTAATTTTTTTCTCGATACAAAAATCGAAAAAATCTTTAATTGTACACATATGTAAATTAGGAGTGTTATACCATGAATTTGGTAAAGTCTTTGTTACTGGCATCTTGCCAAAAAAAAGTAAACTAGTTCTTACTTTCCAATACCCAAAGTTTGGAATTGATATAATTACAGATTTTCCAATTCTTAATAAGTCTTTAAGAACTTTTTCAGGATTATAAAAGGCCTGTAATGTTTGACTTAGTATAACGAAGTCAAATGATTTAGTTGGAAATTGGTGCAACTCAGTTTCTGCATTACCTTCGATAACAGATAGTCCTTTATAGATACATTTTTTTACATTTTCTTCCACAATCTCTAAACCTCTTACCTCGATATTTTTTTCTTTAATAAGGTGACTCATCAAAGACCCATCTCCACAACCAACGTCAAGAACTCTAATATTTCTTGGCAGTAAATCTGCTATTACCCTAAATTCTTTTTTCATTTTTTTTCATTTTTAAATTTAATATGCATTGAGTCTATAAAACCCTTTAAAGTTTTAAGAAATTCAGGTTCATTTACCAAAAAGGAGTCGTGCCCTTTATCTGTTTTAATTTCAGCAAAAGAAACATCAGCTCCAGCTGAGTTTAGAGCAATTACAGTATCTTTATTTTCTTTTGTTGTATAAAGCCAATCAGATGAAAAAGATATAATCAGAAATTTTGTTTTTTGATTTTTAAATGCCTCTACTAGTCCACCTTTAAATTGTCTTGAAAGATCAAAATAATCCATAGCTCTGGTAATATATAAAATTGAATTTGCATCGAATCTTTCAACAAAAGCAAATCCTTGATGTCTAAGATAGCTTTCAACTTGAAAGTCAGCATCAAAACTAAATTCGTAGTCTGCTTTTTCCTGAAGTTTTCTACCAAACTTTTCTTGCATACCTTTCTCAGATAGATAACTTATATGTCCAACCATTCTGGCTACTGCTAATCCATTCTTTGGTTGAATATTTTTTTTTAAATATTTTCCATTATCCCATACAGGATCAGCCATAATTGCTTGTCTAGCTAATTCATTTAGTGCAATATTTTGAGCACTATGATTCGTACTGCACGCTATTGGGACTGCAGAAAAAGTTTTATTTGGAAACGTTGCACAAAATTGAAGAAGTTGCATTCCACCCATAGAACCTCCTGCAGCACAAAGAAGTTTATCTATACCTAAATGATCTAACAATGTTTCTTGAGATTTAACCATATCTTTAATTGTTATCACTGGAAAATTTAAACCATATGCTTGATTTGTATTTTTATCTATTTCTTTAGGACCCCATGAACCCATACATCCACCGATAACATTTGCACATATTACAAAGTATTTATTTGTATCAATTGCTTTACCTGGTCCAACAGCTGTGACCCACCAACCATCTTTTTTGGTAATTGGATTTGTTCCACTAACAAACTGATCACCAGTTAATGCATGAAAGATAAGAATAGCGTTATCTTTGTTTTTATTTAGATTTCCATAAGTCTCATATGCCAAGGGAAAATCTTTGACTGTTTTTTTACAGTCTAGAACAAGAGGTTTTGAAACGTTTAATTTTTTAATTTTTTCACTCATATAAAAAAAAAGCCCAGCTATACTGGGCAAAAACCCTGTTTAGCTGCATTTACTCTGCGCTCGCAATTTGGTTAAATCAGCGCAATGCGAATGTATACTAAATCGTCATAAACATGTCAAATTATTCGAATAATTTATTTTACATTATATAAAAAGATTTACTTATAATATAACTCTTTAAAATATTATGAAATTACCTCAACCAAGAAAAATTATTGCTGAAAAATATGTAGCTGGTCTAAGTCTTTTTAAGAGCAGAAGAAGTCCAATTAAACTCTCTGCAAATGAATCTGCTTTAGGCCCAAGCCCAAAGGCTGTTAGATCTTATAGTTCGGTTGGTAAAGGTTTTGTTAGGTACCCCGATTCAGATGGTACGTATTTTAGAAAAGTATTGGCAAAAAAGTTTAAATTAAAACGGGATAGAATTATTCTAGGATCAGGTTCCGATCAAATTTTTGAATTAGTTTGTAAACTTTTCTTAAATAAAGGAGATGAAGTTGTAGTACCTGAATATAGTTTTATAATTTACAGAATTTATAGCCGAATGTTTGGTGCTAAGGTAAAGTACGCTAAAGAAAATAATTTCGCTGTATCTGTTGACTCAATTATGGATTGTGTCAGCAAAAAAACAAAAATTGTTTTTCTAGCTAATCCTAATAACCCGACTGGTACTTATTTAAATAAATACGAAGTTTTAAAGTTAAGAAAAAAACTTAGAAGCGATATTTTACTTGTAATAGACGATGCATATTTTGAATACATAAAAGATCCAGATTATGCTTCAGGAATTGATTTATTTTCAAAATCAGAAAACGTAATCATTACAAGAACATTTTCAAAAATTTACGGTTTGGCCGGATTAAGGATTGGTTGGGGATATGGTCCAAAAAAATTAATAAAAAAACTCTACGAAATTAAACCACCCTTTAACGTGAGTAGGCCAGCTTTATTTGCTGCTACGCAAGCCGTACTTGACACAAAATGGCTAAATAAAGCTATTCAACATAATACTTTTTGGGCTGAAAAAATATTTAGTGTAATTGAAGAAATTGGAATTTCTACAAATAGAACTAACGTAAACTTTTTTCTACTAAACTTTGATTTTGTAAATAAATCTGCCTCTCAAGTATTTAATAAATTAGCAAATTCAGGAATCCTAGTAAGACAAATGGATGTTTATGGTATAAAAAATTCGCTCAGAGTCACAATAGGAAATAGCAAAGAGAATAAAAAATTTATTTCAGTTTTAAGAAAGATTTTCAATGTTTGATCAAATTTCAATAATAGGATGTGGGTTAATCGGATCTTCAATTTTTAAATCATTAAAAAAAGCCGGGTCTGTTAAAAAAATTATAACTTATGATAATGATAAATCAGTAAATGAAGTAATTGAGAAAAACAATCTCTCCGATGAAATATTTAATAATGTTAGCGATGCAGTAAAAAATTCTGATTTAGTAATCATAGCAACACCTATAAGTAGTTTTGAAAAAGTTTTAAATTCTATTAAAGACAATTTGAAAGCTGGATCGATTTTGACAGATACCTGCTCAGTAAAAATAGGAGTTAGTAAAATATTTGAAAAAATGAATTTAAAAAACTCTGTTTGTATTCCTGGTCACCCTGTTGCTGGAATAGAAAATAGTGGACCAGAAGCTGGTTTTGCTGATCTGTTTAAAAATAGATGGACCATACTTACACCCAATAAAAAAATAGATGGTCAGGCAATTAAAAAACTTTCTAGTTTTTGGGAGTCTATGGGAAGTAAAGTCAAAATAATGACTGATGAAGATCATGACAAAATATTAACTTTTACTAGTCATTTGCCTCACGTAATTGCTTATAATATTGTAAAAACATCTATGTCTAACGATGCGTCAGTGAAAGACGATATTATAAAATACAGTGCTGGAGGATTAAGAGATTTCACCAGAATTGCTGCATCAGATCCTGTTATGTGGAGAGATATTTTTATCGACAATAGTGCTTTAATTATTCAGGCTATCGAAAAATTTATTAAAAATTTAGATGAATTTAAAAAAGCAATTTCTGAGAAAGATGGTAAAAAACTTGTAGAAATTTTTGAGAAATCAAAAGATTTCAGAAAATCAGTTATTAAAGCAGGTCAGGATACTGATAAACCTGACTTTGGAAGAAAATAATCAGTCTAAAAAATCAATTTCTTTATAAATAATATTTTGTAATTTTTTTAAAAAATCTTCTTTACTTAAACCAGCTTCAATAGGATTTAAAAAAGATATTGTTATGGTACCAGGATATTTACTAAAACTATTTTTAGGCCATACTTTTCCAGTATTAAGGGCTACGGGTACACACGGCAATTTTAAAGATTCATAAATTCTTGCGACTCCTTTTTTAAAATCTGGCTTCTCTTTATAAGGTACCCTCGTTCCTTGAGGAAAAATTAGCAAAGGTCTTTTGTTTTTTTTTGTTTGTTCGAGAATTTGATCAAAAAAATTTAGGTTTTCTTTTGTAGCTGTATCTCTAACAATAGCAATTGCTCCAATTTTTTTTAAACACCAACCGAAAATAGGTATTTTCATCAATCCTTTTTTTAAAATGAAAACTGGACCTGATATAACTGTTTGAAGCGCAAAAGTTTCGAACATAGATTGGTGAGCTGAAGCGACAAAATATCTGTCAAATTTCTTAAGATTTTCTAAACCTTTAAAATTAATTTTTACGTCAATAAATATCTTCAATAAAAACCCAATATATTTTGAAAGAATTTTTCCAGCACAAATCATGTGTTTGTCTTTGATAAACAGAAGAGGAAGTGCAACTATACAAGCAACAGCAATACCTCCAAATAAAAAAATATTGAAAAATAATGATCTTAAGAATATCATTTACTAAATGATTTCAGAAATTTTTTGTCTTTTTCTGATTATTTTTATTTTACCCTTTTTAATAATAATCTCAGAGGCTAATGGTCTAGTATTATAATTTGATGAAAGAGTTGAGCCATATGCACCAACATTTGTTATGGCAACATATTCCCCCTCTTTCATAAAAGGAAAATTTTTATATTTTAGAAATGTATCTGTACTTTCACAAATTGGCCCTACAAATTCAATATTCCCACTAAATCTTTTTTGAGATTTTGATACAGAAATAATTTCATGTTTTGCATTGTACAAAGCTGGTCTCATAAAGTCATTCATACCTGCATCTAAAATTATAAAATATTTATTACCATTTTTTTTTACAAATACAATTCTCGAAATTAATGAGCCTGTATTTCCAACAATATATCTTCCTGGTTCAAAGATAATTTTACAATTAGTCTCTTTTTGAAATTTTTGAACTAAATTAGAGTATTTTTTAATATCGATTTTTTTATCATTATTTTTATATTGAATACCAAATCCACCGCCAAGATCGATATAATCAAAATTAATATTGCTTAATTTAATAATTTTTCTTAAAGCATTTAAGGTCCTTTTATATGGCGCTATAGAGGTAATTTGACTTCCAATATGAACACTAATTGCATTAATTTTAATATTTTTTAAGTTTTTTGAACTTTTACAAAATTCTAAAAAATTTTTACTTAATAGACCAAATTTACTATCAAGTTTACCTGTTGAAATTTTAGAAAGAGTATTTGCATCAACATTTGGATTTAATCTAATACCAATGGAAGTTACCCTATTCATTTTTCTTGATATTTTATTTATTAACAATGCCTCACTTTCAGACTCAACATTAATAAGTAAAACCCTTTTTTTAATAGCTAAACGTAATTCACTGCTTGTTTTTCCAACTCCAGAAAAAACAATTTTTTTGGGATTAATCTTAGCTTTTAAAGCTTTTAATAATTCACCTTCAGATACTACGTCAGCTCCAGATCCCAATTTTCCTAACTCCGTCAGAATAGAAACATTCGAGTTAGACTTAACAGAAAAACAGACTAGGGGATTTACTTTTTTAAAGTAACTATAAAAATTTTCAAAATTATCTTTAATTTTTTTGTAAGAATATAAATAAAAAGGTGTAATATTTTTATTCGCAATACCTTTAATAGATATATTGTCAATAAATAGGTTTTGTCCCTTGTAATTTAAACTCATAAGTTTACGAAACTATAATAATATTTTCTTTTTGATTTTCAGTTTTATATACAGGTGTGGATTTTTTTCCACAACTGGAACAAAAAATAGCAATAATAATTACAAATATAATTTTGTTCATTTTAGTTCTTTTCTATATTTTCTTATCATATTTTTAATATTTTTGGTTGCTGTTCCCCCATAAGATGTTTTGGAGTTCATTGAACTTAATACATCAAATATTTTGATATTATCAACTTTAACTCCTTTTAAAAATTTATTTATTTCCTTTAAAGAAAGTTCATCTAACCTTACTTTTCTTTTCTCTGCATAATTCACAAGTTTTGATGAAGCTACATATGCTTCTCTAAAAGGAAAATTATTTTTCTTTACCAAATAATCTGCAAAATCAGTCGCTGTAGTGTAACCTTTTTGGGCCATTTGCTTCATATTTATTTTATTTGCATTAAGATTTAAAATAAGTTCATTCGCCATAAGCAACGTATCTTTCAAAGTATCATAACTATCAAACACAAGAGCTTTATCATCTTGTAAATCTTTATAATAAGAAATTGGTAACCCTTTCATAATCGTTAGCATCGAATTTAATTTTCCGTAATTAATAGCTGTTTTACCTCTTATTAATTCAGCTGGATCAGGATTTTTCTTTTGAGGCATTATGGACGAGCCAGTAAGCACTCTATCGCTAAATTTTAAAAAATTAAAAGCTTCAGAATTAAATATAATAAAATCCTCAGCTAATCTTGACATATGCATTGCACATGTAGCTGCCGCTGATAAAAAATCTATTGCAAAATCTCTATCACAAACAGCATCAATAGAGTTACCAGTAGGTTTTTTAAAACCAAGTTTCTTTGCGGTAAATTGTCTGTCTATTTTGTAAGATGTTCCCGCTAATGCTGCAGACCCTAAAGGGGACTCATCAATTAATTCAATATTATTTAAAAATCTTTTTTTATCTCTGTTAAGCATTTCTACATAGGCTAATAAATAGTGTGCAAAAGAAATAGGTTGTGCATTTTTTAGATGAGTAAAACCAGGCATAACAGTATCAATATTTTTTTCTGCTTTTTTTAAAATAGATTTAATTAATAAATTTAAAGTATCATTAATATCAAATGATGCTTTTTTAACCCAAATTTTAAAATCGGTTACTACTTGGTCATTCCTTGATCTTGCAGTATGGAGATATCCTGCAGATTGACCAATAATTTCAAACAGTCTTTTTTCAATATTAAGATGAATATCTTCAAATTTTTCTTTAAATTTAAATCTATTTTTTTCAATTTCTTTTTCTATTTTTTTTAGACCTTCTATTATTTTAGATCCATCTTTTTTTGGAATAATTTTTTGCTTAACTAGCATTTGAGCGTGAATAATTGACGCAAAAATATCCTCTTTATAAAGTCTTTTATCTACATTTATTGATGATCCAATTCTTTGAAAATTTCTAGAATTTCCTTTACTAAATCTATTAGACCAAACCGTCTTATTTTTATTTTTCATTTTATATGTTAAACCTTTTTATATATGAATATTTCAAGGTTTTTTTTATTCCAATTATTTTTTTTTACTTTTATAAAGTTCAATTTTTTAACCGCGGCCGAACCTTTACCATTCAATAATATAGTTCTTCACAAAAATCCATTACAAGTTTCTCAAGTAAAATTTAAGGATTTTGACTCAAAAGATATTGTACTGAATAAAAATGATGGCAAGATTAAGATACTAAACTTTTGGGCAACATGGTGTGCTCCTTGCAAAAAAGAAATGCCATCACTTGATAAATTCAGTTTAAATAATCAAGATTTTTTGGTTTTTCCAATCAATCTAGAAAAAATCAACAAAGAGAAAACTTTGAAATTTTATGAGGATTTAAATATTAAAAATCTTAAGATTTTTTTTGATCCCGAATTTATATTGGCAAAACAATTCAAGTTAAGAGGAGTACCGACTACAGTTTTTATAAACAAAAAAGGACAAGAGTTCGCCAGGGTATTAGGCGATATAGATTTTAATGACAAAAATTTTATTAAATGGTTAAATAACTACAAATAATACTTATGAGTTATAGTTTAAATTCTGTAATAATAAATCCGAGTTCAAAATCCTCTCCAAAAAATGCTGTTATACTCTGTCATGGATATGGCGGTGATGGGAATGATATATCTATACTTGCAAATTATTGGAAAAACTTTTTACCTGACACAATGTTCGTATGTCCCGATGCTCCAGAAATTTGCAAAGTTAACCCTTCAGGTTTCCAGTGGTTCGACCTCATGGATCAAACTGATGATGAAACTCTATCCAAATCTTTAATTGCAGAAAAGAAATTAGACAACTTTATAAATGAAGTCACTAGCCAAAACAAACTTAGTTTAAATGACATAGCTCTTGTTGGTTTCAGTCAAGGATGCATGATATCATTACAAACAGCATTAAAAAAAAGAGATAAAATTAAATGTTTAATTGGTTATTCTGGTAAAATTTTAAATATAAAACATTTAAATCAAAATATAAACTCTAAACCTGAAATTTTTTTAATGCATGGAGATAGAGATGCAGTTGTACCAATAAACTTTTTGCTAGAAGCTAAAGAATTTTTCAATAAAAACAATTATACAATTCAAACAAAAATCTTTAAAAATTGTGAACATAGAATTCCTACAGAAGGATCCAGTCTTGGTTTAGAATTTCTAAAAAAAAATCTATATAAATAAAACGTTTAAGTGTAACAAAATTATAACTTGATAAATATTTTTCTTTAAGTTAGCATTAATTATGATCATAGCTTCTAGTGAAAGAGTTCCTTTAGAAAAATGTCCAGCACTTGTATTAAATGCTGACTTTAGACCTTTAAGCTATTACCCTTTATCTTTATGGTGCTGGCAGGATGCTATAAAATCAGTTTTTTTAAATAGAGTAAGTATTGTTTCGTCATACGAGAGAAAAGTTAGAAGTCCCTCTTTTGAAATGAGTTTACCAAGTGTTATTGCATTAAAAAGTTTTGTAAAACCATCAACTCACCCAAATTTTACAAGGTTTAACGTTTTTTTAAGGGATAAATTTACTTGCCAATACTGCGGAGACAAAAAAGATTTAACATTTGACCACTTACTACCAAAGTCTAAAGGTGGACTTACAGACTGGGAAAACGTAGTAACAGCTTGCTCAACATGTAATGTTAAAAAAGGTGGTAAACTTTATAATAATTGTGATTTAAAATTAAAAAAATTACCTTTTATCCCAACCGTTGATGACCTACACAAAAATGGAAGACACTTTCCTCCAAATTTTTTACATGAAAGTTGGATGGATTATCTTTACTGGGATATTGAACTGGAACCTTAATTATATTTTTTCCGATACTTTAATAGCAGCTTTAGATGTGGTTTGTATAATTTTATCTAATACAAAATATAATCCTTTTTTGGTTGCGCCTTCGTTATAAGCTAAGTTTTTATGATCAATTTCATCTTGTCTAAATTTAGTAATAGATTTTTTTAATGACTCTTCATCATCACCGAGTTTGTCAAGTTGGCTTTTGTAATGTCCATCTATAACCTCTTCAACAGAAGCAGTACAAAGCATTGCTGCTTTCTCTCCCAACATAGTAGTCCCAAAACCAAGTGTTACACCAAGAAGATCCCAAATAGGTAGGAAAACTGTTGGTTTGATATTTCTCTCCTTTATAGCCTTATCAAAATATTCAAAATGCTCTTTTTCATGTTCTTTCATTTCTTCAATTAATTTTTTTAATTTTTCATTCTTTTTAAAAGTATTAAGAGCTAAAAGTTGACCTTCATAGATTTTAATTGCACCACGCTCCCCAGCATGATCAACTCTTATAATCTCTTCTAAAGTTTTTTTATTTGTTGTTTTCATAATTTTTGAACATCATAAAGAATATATACGATAATATTAATGAGAAAATGGTATTAATTGAAGCAAGGGATAAACCTAAAAATCTAAAAGTAACATCTTTACAACTTACCGTATTTTGCTTTAATTGCTTTAAAAGATCTTCTTTTGATAGGAGTTGATCAAGATTATTTGCTGTGCAAACAGTAGACTCTTCAAAAAAACCTTGCTCAATCCCAAAATGGTAAAATGCAACTATTGCACCAAAAAAAAATACTATACTCAAAATAAAAAAGTGAATTCTAATATTTTTTTTTAAAACAAAAATACTCATTAATAACAAAATTGAAATATAATAAGGATACCTCTGATATAAACAGAGTTTACAAGGTTTATGTCCTAGACCATACTCAATAACGAAAGCTGAAATTAAGGATGAAACTAGTAAGATGAATATTATTATTAAAAAGAAATTATTTTTTTTTTCTATCATTTCATTAGGTAAAAATAAACCAACCCTATAACTATAAGTATAAATGTAGTTATTATCAGAGACCATTTAGTCCCATGCTTATCTAAAAATGGACCAAATTTTTCACCAAATTTATAAGTTAAGAAAGCCACCAAAAAAAATCTTGAACCTCTAGTCAAAACACAAATAACTATAAAAAAAACTAAATTAAAATGAATAAAACCACTCGATATTGTTAATAGCTTAAAAGGAAGGGGTGTAAATCCAGCGGTCACTAAAATTCCAAGCCAAGAAAAAAAACCCCCAGTTGTTGAAAATTTTTCTTTTAAAAAATTAGGATCCTGATAACCGTATAATTCAAAAATTTTAATACCAATTTCATTAAAAAAAATGTATCCAATCATATATCCAAAAAGAGCTCCTAAAACAGAAAAAATTGTTGCAATAGCAGCTATTTTTATAAACTCATTTTTTTTTGCGATAACCATTGGAATAATCATTACGTCTGGCGGAATAGGAAAAAAAGAACTTTCTATAAAGGACTCGAAAGCTAAAAATTGTTTAGCATATTTTTTTCCTGCCCAATAAACACACTTATCGTATAATTTTTTTATCATTTTTTTAGTTGCGTCTTAAATTAATTCAAAACATAATGATTGTACAAATAAAAATTTATGTGGAGAAATGGGCGAATGGTGGAACTGGTAGACGCGTTGGACTCAAAATCCAATGGTAGCAATACCTTGAGAGTTCGAGTCTCTCTTCGCCCACCAATTTATGGAAGTCAATAAACTTAATAGTTTAGTAGAATTGTTTTTTGAAAAACTAAATAAAATTGATAAAGATAAACCTTTCTTAAAATGGTTAAAACCAAATAAGTCAACCTATACTTGGCATCAAGTTTCTGAAAAAATTTTTAAATTAACAAATAAAATTAAATCAATAATAAAAGAAGGTGATAGATGTTTAATACTCTCGGAGAATCGACCTTACTGGCTCATGTCTGACATTGCAATAATGAATGCAGGAGGAATATCGGTGCCAATCTTTACTACTTACTCTTCGAATGATTACAAATATATACTTAATGACTGTAAACCAACCATTATAATAGTATCAAATAATGACCAATTTAAAAAAATTAAAAATTTTTTAAATTCAGAAATTAAAGAAATTATTTCTTTCGAGGATATAGATCATAAAAGTTTACTTATAGAAAAAATTTTAAAAGAAGAAACTGATACTAAAATTATAAATAAGAATTTAAAAAGAAATATGCCCGCATGTATAATTTACACATCGGGAACATCTGGTAATCCTAAAGGAGTGGTACTAAGCCATGGGGGTATTTTGGCAAACTGCGAGGGTGCAATGGATTTACTTGAGCCTTTGATTAAAAAAAAAGATCCAATATTTCTTACCTGGCTTCCACTTTCGCATTCCTATGAGCATGCTGTTCAATTTATTCAAATAATAACCGGCGCAAAAGTTTTTTACGCTGAAAGTTTGGAAAAATTAATATCAAACATGTCTATTGCCAAACCAACAATAATGACTGCAGTTCCAAGATTTTATCAAAATTTATACAATAAAATTAATAGTAATTTTAAAAAACAAACAGGCATAAAAAAACTCTTAATAAATAAGACAATAGATTTAGGTATAAAATCTTTGAATAAAATAAACCTTAAGATTCATGAGAAATTTATTAATTTTTTGTGTGAGGTTTTAGTAAGAAAAAAAATTCGAAAACAATTTGGTGGTAATCTCCAGACTTTTGTCTCTGGTGGGGGTGCATTAGATAAAAATATAGGAGAGTTTTTAAATGCAGTTGGTCTACCCACACTGCAAGGCTATGGGCTTACCGAGACGTCCCCAGTGGTCAGTTGTAATTTACCAGGAGATATAAAAGTAGATACAGTAGGTCCACCTTTTAAAACAAATCAAGTCAAAATAGCGGAAGACGGCGAAATCCTTGTTAAGGGTGAAAATGTAATGCTTGGGTATTGGAATAAAGAAAAAGAAACAAAAGAAATAATTAAAAATGGTTGGTTACATACTGGTGATATTGGTGAATTCAAAAATAATGGTTATTTAAAAATCACTGATAGAAAAAAAGATATAATTGTAAATCTTGGAGGTGATAATATTTCCCCAAGTAAAGTTGAAAATCATTTTTGTAATAATGAAAAAATAAAACAATGTTTAGTTTATGGAGATAAAAAAAATTATCTTGTTGCATTAATAGTTGTAGATCAAAAAGATAAAGATAATGCAACTATAAGAAGTATAGTTGAAAATTTAAATAAAGATTTAACTATAATTGAAAAAATAAAAAAATTTATTTTAATTTCTGAAGAATTTACAATTGAAAATGGTTTAATGACACCAACTTTAAAGTTAAAAAGAAAAAAAATAATTGAAAAGTATCAACAGGAATTAGAAAAACTTTATTAAAAATAAATTAATTCTTTATTTAAAAAAGTGTTGATATTACTTACTTTTTTAAAATAATTTTAAAATTAAAGGATTTAATTAAAAAATAAATTTATTTTAAAATTTTAAGAATTAATTAGTGTTTGACATCAATAAAGAAAGAAATAAAGTTTAATTATAAAGCGAATCACTTAGATTCGTTTAAAAAAAAAGGGAGATATAATGGCTAAAAGACGTAAAAAAGCTAAAAAGAAAAAAAAGAAGGCTAAAAAAAGAAGAAGAAGAAGAAGATAAATAGTTTTCTATTAAAACGCCCTTTCCAAATCTCACGGAAGGGGCGTTTTTTTTATTGCTCTAATTCTAAATTTTGAACTCTTCCTAGGGCTTTATCCATTTTCTTTTTCGTATCTTCAGCAGAAATTTTAAGCACGACCTCAAATTCACTTTGTAATCTATCGTAAGCTTGTTCAAAAAGCTGTCTTTCACTGTAAGATTGGTCAGCTAAAGTGTTTGATGTTTTGTTTAGATCTTTTACTACTTCTGCGAGTTCATAAATTTTACCTGAATTAATTTTCTGCTCATATTCCTGCGCTCTTCTACTCCACATGGTTCTTTTGATTTTTGGTTTACTTTTCAAAATAGAAACACACTTATTAATTTGATTAATCGAAGATATTGGTCTTAAGTGGCTTTGTTGATTAATGGGTATTGTCAAAGTAAGTTTATCTCTTTCAATTAAAATCTTGTAAAAATTTATTCCGATATCACCTATTGTAGCTTTTTCGACAGATATAATTTTACCTACACCATGTTTTGGGTACACAACAAAGTCATTAATATTATACTCTTTCTTTTCTGTAGCCTGTTTCTTAATTTTTTTTATTTCAATTTTTTGATCAGCTAAATTTACTTTTTTTGGTAAAGGTGTTTTTTTTACATTTTTAGATTTTACTGGTTTTAACTTAGATTTTTTTTTCTTTTTCCTTGGCAAAGTTATCCTCCTGGTTTTTCTGAAAAATACTTATCTAGTTTATTTTTAACTTTCCTAAATTCATCAGCGTCTTTTGGCGGATCCTTTTTTTCAGAAATATTTGGCCATAATTTAGAATATTTTTCATTTATCTCAAGCCATTTTTGTTTATCGTTTTCATTATAATTAACGTCAGAAACTATAGCATCTACAGGGCACTCAGGTTCGCAAACTCCACAATCAATACACTCTTCTGGATTTATAACGAGCATGTTTTCGCCTTCATAAAAACAATCAACTGGGCAAACATCAACACAGTCCATTAACTTACATTTTATACATTCATCTTTAACTATGTACGTCATTTTTATTCTTTCTTATAATATTTAATTTAATTTCTCCACTTAATTTATCTGGCAAATATAGCAAGCCACAAATTCGTCTCATCAAATTGCTTTCATAAACATCCGATTTATTATCTGATAAAATTATTTTCCACAAAAATTCTAAAACTCTTCTTTTTGTATTAAAATCCATTTTTTTAACCTCTTGGGTAAACTCTAAAATTTGATTAGAATTTTTCTCGTACTGTTCGGCTTGATCAATAAGACTAATAATTTGTTCATTATCTAATTTTTTATTTGAACTCATTTCGGCAAAACTCATAATCAATTTTTTCTCTTTTTCAGAATAATTTTCATCTATCTTTGCAGCATGAATTAATAAAGCTAAAATTTTTATTAAATCCTCATTTTCACTTTGAGCTTTTTCACTTTTTTTATTTTTTATTAAATTAAAAATCATTTTACATTAAGTGCCTGTAACTTTTGAAAAGGATTATCTTTATTGTTAATTTTGTTCATAAATTGATTTTTTCTTTTATTTTTTTTACTTCCGATGTAAAAAAATGTATCTTTTTCTTTATCTTTCTTTCTATAATTCATTAAATTTAACAATTCATAAAAATTTTCTTTTGATGAACCTAATAAATTCATCATCTCCGAATTAACCTGAAAGTCATTTTTTTTTGTATTTTCAATAATTTTTAAAAATAATTTTTCTAGAATATCCACCCTTACATAAAAATTTTTAAATTTTTCAAATCCACAAAGAAGTAAAAATTTTGCATTTAATTTATTATCTTTATTAACTAAAAAATTTAAACCAGATTTTGGAATTTCATTATTATTTGAAATATTATTATAGAACTTCCAAAGCAATATTCTTAAATTAACGGCTTTCGGTTTTAACATCCTTGGAAGAAATATATGATATCTTCCAATTTTAATGCCTAGCTGTCTTAGTTGTTTTCTATCTTCCTTTGATATTGAGTCTACAATATCCTTAATATTTTCTCTTTTTAACACACCGTTATTTTCATAAAGTTGAAAAGAAAGAGCCCTTAGATATTTATTATTATTTTTAAACTTAATTAAATTTACCAAATCTTTTAATTCCTCAGAAATTAAATTTTTAATCCAAGAATTCAGTGAAATAATCAAGTCTTTTCTAAAATTTATATCCAAAGCTTCATCTGCTATAATGTCAATTTCTGGAGATAAGTAGTTTGATCCTTTTTTTATTTTCGCTACAGGATTGTCTTTCCAATAGATTTTAAAGTCATCTTTAAACTCAAGCTCTTTTTTTTCACTAATTTCTTTTGCTCTATTTATAAGCTCATTCGCAATTCCTTGCCTAGCTGCTTTCTTTAAAGATTTTATATCTGTATCAAGCGTACCTTTTGTAAATTCTAAATTTAGCTTTAGCCCCTTTAGGTTTCCTATCAATTGTTTGTTAATTATCACATCGTTATTTTCTTTAATTGTCGTATCCAATTTAAGATCTTGTTTAAGATCTCTAGATAAAGCGCTGATTCTTTTGTCTATAAAACTTTTAGTAAGTTCTTGGTGAAGTCTTTCAGATAAAAAATCCTCAATATTTTTACTCGCTTCAATCCAATAATCTGAATTTTCAACCCAATTTTTTTTGTTTGCTACATAGGACCAGGTACGTACATTTGAAATTTTATTTGAGATTACATCAATGTTTCCATGATACTTATCTAAACCTTTCAATTGATTTTTCATGTAATCATTTGGTATGCAATTTTTATTTGAAGTTAGAAAGTCAAAAACTTTTGTCACAACTTCAATATGATTAAAAGCCTTTTTTTGAAAATCAGGTATTTGACAACACTCCCAAAGTAGCTCCAGATTATTTGATGAAACTTTGATTTTCTTGTCTCTGATCAAATATTTTAATATGTTTTCATCTATTGACTCAGAGATTTTGTGAAGATTCCTATTTCCTGACTTTTTTTCAAGAGAATTAATCAAGCTTTCAGAATTGGAAAAATCTAATTTTGAATTTCTCCAATATAAAAATCTCATATCATCCAAATTGTGTTTTTCTATTCTTTCGATTTCATCAGCTTCAAGATTTTCACAATCTCCAGTTACTCCAAAATATCCGTCGTTTTTAAATCTACCTGCTCTACCAGCAATTTGGGAAATCTCAGTCATCCTTAGTCTTCGTCTCTTTTTTCCATCAAATTTTCTTAGACTCGAAAAGTTAATTTGTTCAATGTCCATATTAATACCCATTCCTATAGCATCTGTTGCAACTAGGTAGTCCACATCTCCTGACTGGTAAAGCTCTACCTGCGAATTTCTTGTTTTTGGACTTAAAGATCCCATTATTACTGCGGAACCTCCTTTTTGGCGCCTCACTAATTCTGCTAAAGCATAAACTTCCTCAATTGAGAAAGCAATAATTGCACTTTTTCTATTTAATCGTGAAATTTTTTTAGACCCATTATAGGATAGTTTTGAAAATCTCTCTTGATTAATAAATTCTACATTTTTTAAAAGTTGTGAAATGATATTTTTCATTATCTGGGATCCCAAAAACATAGTAAGAGCTTCACCTCTAAAATTTAGTAATCTATCTGTAAATATGTGCCCTCTTTCGGTATCACCACACATTTGAATTTCATCAACAGCAACAAAATCTACTATTTTGTCCTTAGGCATAGACTCCACAGTACAAATATAATATTTGGCATCAGAAGGTATAATTTTTTCTTCACCTGTAATTAAAGCAACTTTTTCAGTTCCAAGCTTTAGGACACATTTATCGTAAACTTCTCTAGCCAAAAGTCTTAAAGGTAAGCCAAAAATACCAGAATTAAATTCCAACATTTTCTCAATAGCCATGTATGTTTTACCAGTGTTTGTTGGACCCAAAATAGCTATAATTTTATTTTCGCTGTTATTCATTAATTTGTGCTGTAATTTTTTTTAAACACTACATATAGACTAGGTTAGAGAACAAAAGATGATTAAATCATGACCGAATCACTTTGTCAAACGTTCTATTTTAATAAATAATTTCTGTAGTACTATTAAAAAACTGTGGTCGATTATATAAAAAAAAATATCAGTAATTTAAAACCTTCAGCTACTTTAGCAATAAATGAAAAAATAAAACAATTGTTAAAAGATGGAAAGAAAGTATTTAACTTTGGTTTTGGCCAATCTCCCTTTCCAATCCCAGAAAAAATAGTTTCAGTTTTAAGAGATAATGCCCATAAAAAAGATTATTTACCTATGCAGGGACTTCCTGAATTAAGGGAAGCAATTTCAAAATATTTATTAAAAAGAACAGGTGTTGATTATAAAAAAGAAAATATAATTATAACTCCTGGTTCAAAAGAAGCAATGTTGTTAATGCATGTAGTATTTAATGGAGAAATAATTTTACCTGCCCCAAGTTGGGTTTCATATGAACCTCAAGCAGAAATAGCTAAAAATAAAGTTCATTGGATTGAAACAACATTAGATAATAATTGGTTTCCAACAGCAAAACAACTTGAGGATAAAATAAAATCTATTGGAAAAAAAAATATTATACTAATACTTAACTCTCCGAATAATCCATCTGGTTCAGTTTGTAATAATTTAAATCAAATCGCTAATGTCGCAAAACAGAATAATATTAAAATTCTATCTGATGAAATATATACAGACTTAACTTTTGATAAAAATTATGAATCTATTTCAAAATTTTGTCCTGAAAATACTTTCATAAGTGGTGGTTTAAGCAAATGGTGTGGTGCAGGGGGTTGGCGATTAGGTTTTTTTGCAGTACCTAATGGTCAAAAAGATTTTTTAAATGCATTAAAAACTTTAGCCAGTGAGTCATACTCAACGGTAAATAGCCCTTTACAATTTGCAGCTGTGGAAGCTTATAAAGGTGATTATAGTGATTATTTAAATAAAACTAGATCTATTTTAAAACTTGTAGGAAATTATGTTTTTAATAATTTAAAATCTAATAAAGTTTTAATTAATCCACCTAAAGGGGCATTTTATTTAATGCCTGAGTTTTTAAATTCTAAATTTTCGAGCTCTGCAGAAATGTGTGACGATATAATCAACAAAACTGGTGTAGCACTTTTGCCTGGTTCGGACTTTGGTTTTAAATCAAAAAAAATGTTAGCAAGGCTCAGTTACACTGATTTTGATGGGGATATTTTTCTTAAAAATATTAATAGTGGTAAAAAACTAGATGATGATCTTGTTAAAAAATATGCTCCAAATGTTGTTGAAGGAACCAACAAATTAGTAGAGTGGTCTAAAACACTCTAGTTTCATTATAAAAATTGACGTCCAAATTAAGTTATTTAGTTTTACAATGCCCTTTACGTATTGATACGATTTACTTAATTGTACAATTAAGACAAGGGGGAAAAATGAAGAGAATAATCTCTACTATCTCAGCTATAGCAATGTTGTTTGCATTATCTTTACCGATGATGTCAGTAGCAAAAGCTGCTGAGTTTTTTACAATTGGAACAGGTGGACCAACTGGAGTTTATTTCCAAACCGGTAACGCCATTTGTAAAATGTTACACAAACAAGCGATAAGTGCTGAGCACGGAAGAAAAAAAGGTACAGCTAAAGCTTATAGATGTACCGCACCTTCAACAGGTGGTTCTAACTATAATATTGGACAAATCAAAGATGGTGAGTTTCAATTTGGTGTTGCTCAGTCTGACTGGCAGTTCCATGCATATAACGGTTCAAGCAAATGGGAAGGAAAACAGTTCAGCGACTTAAGAGCTGTATTTTCTGTTCACAACGAACCTTTCCAAATTTGGGCTAGTAAAAAATCTAAAATTAAAGATTTTAAAGGCTTAAAAGGAAAAACAGTTAACATTGGTAACCCAGGTTCTGGTCAAAGAGGAACTATGGAAGAATTAATGAAGGCTATGGGAGCAGATATGAGTATGTTCAAAGCAACAACAGAACTTACTTCATCTGAACAAGTAAAAGCTCTTTGCGATGGAAAAATAGATGCATTCGGATATTCAGTAGGATTTCCTAATGGTGCTATGGAGCAAGCAGCAACTTGTAAAGCAAAAGCAAGCCCGATTAATTTGACTGGAGCACCAGTTCAAGGTTTAATTGACGGAGCTGACTATTATGCTAAAGCAGTAATACCAGCAGGTACTTACTCAAATCAGAAAAAAGACGCTACAACATTCGGTGTAAAAGCTACTGTTGTAACAAGTGCTAATGTTTCTGAAGAGCTTGTATACTTAGTAACAAAAGCTGTTATGGAAAACTTTGATGATTTCAGAGCTCAACACCCAGCTTTTGGACCACTAGAAAAGAAAAATATGATAGCTGATGGCTTATCAGCTCCATTACATCCTGGTGCTATTAAGTATTATAAAGAAGCTGGATTAATGTAATCTTAATACATAATTAAATTAAAAAGGCCCAAATTTTTTTGGGCCTTTTTTTTTAGAATAATGTATCTTAAATAAAATGAATCAAAACGTTCAGAATAAGATTAAAGACAAAATTCAAGAAGATATTTCTCCAACTCGTAATTTAACAGGAATTCATTTAAAAATAGTTTTTGGTATCGCCATTCTCTGGACATTCTTCCAGCTTTGGTATGCTTCTCCTTTCCCTTTTTGGTTTAATTTTGGAATGTTCAAAGGTTTACCAGCCAGAGCTATTCACTTGGGCTTTGCTTTGACACTAGCTTTTTTGATTTTTCCAGCAGTAAGAGGAAAAAAAATTTCAGTAATCGACATCCTGATAAGTATAGTTGCCGCGTTTTGTTGTTTATACATTTATTTTTTTTATGACGATTTAGTAAATAGAGGAGGAATACTTTTAGTCAAAGAAATATTCGGTTTCAAAGTTCCAGTGGAACTTATTATAGGGGCAATTGGTATAGTAATTCTTTTAGAGGCTACAAGACGGGCAATTGGTTTACCTTTAGTTATTATCGCAGTTTGTTTTCTACTATTCTCTTATTTTGGCAAATATGCTCCAGATATAATCTCTCACGGTGGTCTTTCTGTAAAAAGATTGGTTGGTTTTCAGTGGTTTGATCAAGAGGCAATTTTCGGAATACCAATAGGAGTATCGGTAGACTTCATATTTTTATTTGTTTTATTTGGTGCTCTATTAGAAACTGCTGGTGGGGGAAAATATTTTTTAGATTTAGCTTTTGCCATGGTTGGTAAAATGCGTGGAGGTCCAGCTAAGGCTGCAATATTAGGATCTGGAATGACAGGTATGATTTCAGGTTCATCAATAGCAAATACTGTAACGACTGGAACTTTCACAATTCCAATTATGAAAAAAACTGGGTTCTCCCAGGAAAAAGCAGGAGCAATCGAGGTTTCCTCTTCAGTTAATGGACAAATAATGCCACCAGTAATGGGAGCTGCTGCTTTTGTAATGGCTAGTTTCATTGGAGTAACTTATTTTGAAGTTGTTAAGCATGCTTTTTTACCAGCTATTATTTCTTATATTGCTTTATTTTACATATCTCATTTAGAGGCTCTTAAATTAGGTCTTAAAGGCATGGACGATGCTGATGTTCCACATCTTAAGAAAACCTTTTTATCAGGATTACATTTTTTAATACCAATTTTTGTTTTAATTTTTCTACTTGTTTATATGAGATATACCGCTGGGTTTTCAATTTTTTATGCTACTCTTTCTTTAGTCTTAGTAAATTTAGTAAACCGTATTATTAAAAATCCAGATTTTAAAACTGGTTTGATTGATTGGTATAATCAAACAATTATTGGTCTTCAAAAAGGTGCAATCAATATGGTAGCTGTTGGAATTGCGATTGCTACTGCTGGCATAATAGTAGGAGCGGTTGGCTCTACAGGTCTCAGTACTAATTTAATTATAGTTATAGAGACAATAGCTAGAGACAATGTAATTATATTAATATTACTTACTATTATACTTTGTTTGCTTTTAGGGATGGGTCTTCCAACAACTGCAAATTATGTTGTTGTAGCATCGCTTATGGCCACAGTTCTCGTTGATGTTGGGAATGCTTCTGGTTTCATCTTTCCACTAATAGCAGTCCATTTATTCGTATTTTATTTTGGTTTGATGGCTGATGTAACGCCACCAGTTGGATTAGCTTCTTACGCAGCTGCAGCAATTTCAGGCGGTGACCCATTAAGAACTGGACTGCAAGCAATTTGGTATAGTCTAAGAACGGGAATTTTACCTATCGTATTTTTATTCAATCATGAACTTTTGTTAATAGGCGTTGATAGTTTTTGGCAAGCCTTAATTGTAATAGCGACTTCTTTAACAGGAATATTAATTTTTACTGCTGCTACCCAACAATGGTTTATAAATAAATTAAAGTGGTATGAAACTATAGCGTTTTTAATAATTTCTTTATCATTTTTGGCTCCTGATTATGTTTTAAGCAAATTTTATCCAAAATTTAATGAGCAAAAACTTTCAGCAGAAACTGTTCAAAATCTCTCTTTTGATCCTTCAAAAGAAGTTCACATTAAAGTAACTAGGGTTTCCGAGTACGGTGAAAGATATAAGTTATTTGTTATTGATAAAGGAAAATTTGAAAAAGAATATAATTTAGAGGAGTACGGTGTTAATTTGATAGACCAAAATGATCAACTTATTGTAGATAAATTAAATTGGAAGGGGGAAGCAAAAAAATCTGGAATTCAGATGGGGGATATAATAAGCAATTTCAAAATTGAAAACCCAGAAAGACCAAATAAAGCAATAGTTTATCCTTTTGCATTTCTGGCCTTATTAATATTCGGGTACTTTAATTATAGAAGGAAAAATATTTAGATCTATTTATTGATTTTTAAAATCTTCCAAACACCAGATGTAACTGCCACTATACCTTCAGCATTAATAATTTCGCATGTTAGAAAAACTAGTGTCTTAGTTTTTTTTTGAACCTTAACTTTTGCTACTAATTTATCTCCAAGTTTAGCCGCAGATATAAACTTCATTTCTAAAGATATTGTTACACATCTTTTATTATCAGCTGATTGATGTGCTGCATTTCCCATTCCAGTATCTGCAATAAAAGTAAGAAATCCTCCGTGTGCCATCCCGGCAGTATTGAGATGTATATCTTTAACTTCAGTTTCGTACTCAAAAGTACTGCTATCTATTTTTTTACCTTTAAGCCCGCCTACTTGTTTTGCGTAGCCTGAATTAGTTTCGTCCATATCTTCTTTTATCATACAAAGGAGCCAGTTGTGAAAAAATAACAGCTGATAAAATAATTATAATTCCCATGATTTTATATTCATTAAGAAACTGGTCTAATATTATCCATGCAGCTATTGATCCAAATACACCTTCCAAAGAAAAAATAATTGCTGCTGGGGCAGGAGATATATTTTGTAAAGCTAGAATTTGAAGCATAAAGGCAATCCCACTTGATAAAACTCCTGCATAAAGTAATTCAGCTGCTTCCAATGATAAAACTTTTAATGAAACATATTCGTAAGCAAACATTGGAACAGAAGAAAATATTGCAGCAGTAAGACATTGAAATGAAGCTATAGTTATTGGAAAATTGAAAACTTTTAAAAATTTAGAAATATAAACAATATGAAAGGCCCAGAAAAAAGCCCCAATTACTACAAGAGTGTCACCAAACCTCACTCTAAGATTTCCTAATTCACTAAGAAGAAAACCACCTATTAAACACATCATTACTGATGGCCAAACGGATTTATGAATTTTTTTTGAAAAAAGAAAAAAAGCAATTATTGGAACTATAACTACATACAAAACTGTAAAGACCGCTGAGTTTGCTACATCGGTATAAATTAGTGAAATCTGCTGCAAAATATTTCCACCAGCTAATAAAAAACCTAAAAAAAATATATAACCCACAACAAATTTATAATTTAATTTTGTCTCTTTCATTTTTTTAAACTCAAAAATAAAAAAAAATGGTAGTAGTGCTAAGAAGCCTAAAATTAAACGAGCAGCGGAGAATGTCCAAGGTCCAATATAATCCATTCCCATATCTTGAGCTACAAAAGCTGTACCCCAAAGAAAAGAGCATCCAACCGCACAAATTAATGAAAATATTTTTTTATCCATTTAAACTGCAAGCTTGAATGCAAAATCCTTACCTAGACTTTTAGATAAATGAACACAAAATCTTGCGCCTTCAGCTCCATCAATTACTCTGTGATCATAAGAAAGAGATATTGGAAGCATTTTTCTTTCAATAAATTGGCCATTAACTTTTTTAATTTTATCAAAAGTTTTACCAACACCTAAAATAGCTACTTCTGGAGGATTGATAATTGGTGTAAAAAAATTTCCTCCAATACCTCCTAAGCTTGAAATTGTCATTGAACCTCCAAAAAATTCCTTCTTATCTATTTTAAGTTCTTTACATTGTTTACTTACTCTTTTTAATTCTTCATAAATTTCTTTTAATCCTAATTGGTCAACATTTCTAATTTTTGGAACCATCAAACCGTGCGGAGTATCAACCGCAAAACCAACGTGGTAATACTTTTTAAAAATTAATTTGTTGTTCTCAGGATCTATAGAGGAATTAAAATTTGGATACTCTTTAAGTGCGTTTACCACAGCTCTAGTTATAAATGCTAATGGACTTATCCTTATTCTATCACCAGAATAATTATCGATTAAAGTTGTTCTAAACTGTTCCATTTCAGTTATATCTATCTCATCATGTTGAGTAACGTGAGGAATCTTAGTCCAAGATCTAACAAGTTGAGGACCAGATAACTTTTTCACCCTAGGAAGATCTTTTTTTTCTATTTCTCCAAATGCTTCATGAGGATATTCATCTTTGTAAACCTTCTTTTCAACCTTTCCTTCATTAACTGATACCTGGGATCTTACAAATTTTTTCACATCATCTTCAGTTACTCTACCAGCTCTTTGCGATCCAGGTATCTGAACGATATCAGCACCTAGTTCTCTAGCAAATTTTCTTACCTTCGGACTTGCAGATGATACACCGTCTTTACTTAATTTTTTCACTACAGGAGCTATTTCTTTTGGAGTTTCAGTTACTATTTTCTTTTCAGGAATATTTTCTTTTACCTCAACTGTTTTTTTACTTTCTTCCTTTTTACTAACAGTGTCTAAGGATAATATTTCACTTCCTTCTGAAACTTTGTCACCAACTTTAACAATAATCTTATTGATTTTTCCTTCATCAGTTGCAGGAACTTCCACACTTGATTTATCACTTTCCAAAGTAATTAAAGGATCATTTTTTTTGATCTGTTGTCCTGACTTCACTAATACCTCAATCACTTCAACATTTTTAAAATCTCCGATATTTGGAACTAATAATTTTTTTTCAGCCATTAAACACTATAATTTTGTTGGAAAAACTTTTGTTTGATCAATATTGTATTTTTTAATTGCTTTTTCTGCATGTTCTGAAGCCATCAATTGTTCTTTTGCTAATGCGCTTAAAGTGTATGTAACAATATGCTTTTTATCAACTTCAAAAAATTTTCTTAATTCTTTTCTTGTATCACTTCTTCCAAAACCATCAGTTCCTAATGTATAGAATGGTTTATTAAGATATGGTCTTATCTGGTCTGTATGTGATCTAATATAATCTGATGCTGCAAATATAATTCCCTCTTGAGAGTCTAAACATTTTTGTACGTAACTTTTCTTAGGCTTCTCTTTTGGATTTAATAAATTTCTTCTTTCAACTTCCATACCATCTTTCTTTAATTCATTGAAACTAGTAGCACTCCAAACATTACAATCTACTCCGTAATCTTTTGATAAAGTTTCAGCAGCTTTAATAACTTCTCTTAAAATTGATCCTGAACCAAGCATTTGAACTTTGGCTTTGCCTTTTCCTTTGTAGTTTTTAAACAAATACATACCTTTTAAAATTCCCTGATCTGAACCAGCAGGTTTTTCTGGATGAGTATAATTTTCGTTCATTGCAGTTATATAGTAGTAAATATCTTCTTTTTTCTCATGCATCCTTTTTAATCCATCTCTAAAAATGACTGCCATCTCATATGAAAATGTTGGATCGTAACTTATGCAGTTAGGTATCGCAGATGCAAGGAGAAGACTATGTCCATCCTGGTGTTGTAATCCCTCACCAGCTAAAGTTGTTTTTCCAGATGTTGCTCCAATTAAAAAACCTCTTGTCTGAGAGTCTGCTGCCGCCCATGCCAAGTCTCCAATTCTTTGAAAACCAAACATAGAGTAAAACAAATAAATAGGAATCATTTCTAAATCATGATTAGTGTAAGAGGTTCCAGCAGCAATCCATGATGACATTGCTCCTGCTTCTGTAATACCTTCTTGTAAAACTTGTCCACTCTTATCTTCTCTATAAGAACTTAATTGCTCAGAGTCGACTGGTTCGTATTTTTGGCCTTCGTGTGCATAAATTCCAATCTTTTGAAAAAAACCCTCCATACCAAAAGTTCTAGCTTCATCAGCAATTATAGGTACTAATCTTGGTGCTACATTTTTGTCTCTAAGTAAATTTGCAAGCATTCTTACAAGAGCCATGGTAGTAGACATTTCTTTATCACCAGTGGACTTCATAAAACTTTCAAAAATATCTTGAGGAGGTGTTTTAACTGGTTTTGCAAAAGTAGTTCTCTCTGGAATGTGACCACCAAGCTTAACTCTGCAATCTTTTAAATACTTTATTTCTGGTGAATTTTCTGCTGGTTTGTAATATTCAATATTTTTAACCTGTTTATCAGTAAGTGGCACGTTAAATCTATCTCTGTAAAATAATAAATCTTCCTCGTCTAATTTCTTTTGTTGGTGCGTTGTATTTATACTCTCACCAGATTTACCCATTCCATAACCTTTAATTGTTTTAGCTATTATGACAGTCGGCTTACCTTTGCATCGAACAGCAGCATGATAAGCTGAGTAAACTTTATGAGGATCGTGTCCACCTCTATTTAATTTCCAAATATCCGCATCAGTCATATTTGCTACTAAGTCTTTTAATTCAGGATATTTACCAAAAAATTTCTCTCTTACGTAAGACCCACCTTTTGCTTTGAATGCCTGATATTCACCATCGACTGCTTCAGTCATTCTTTTTACTAGTAAACCAGTTTTATCTTTAGACAAAAGCTGATCCCAGTAAGATCCCCAAATTACTTTAATTACATTCCAGCCTGACCCTCTAAATCTTCCTTCAAGTTCTTGAATAATTTTTCCATTTCCTCTTACAGGTCCATCTAATCTTTGAAGATTACAATTAATTACAAAAATCAAATTATCTAATTTCTCTCTTGCTGCTAGCCCTACAGCCCCGAAACTTTCAGGTTCATCCATTTCACCATCACCTAGATGACACCAAATTTTTCTATCTTGATCTTTTAAAAGACCTCTATTTATTAAATACTTAGTAAACCTAGCTTGATAGATTGCCATCATAGGACCAAGTCCCATGGATACAGTTGGGAACTGCCAAAATTTAGGCATTAACCAAGGATGTGGGTAAGAAGATAATCCGCCTTTTTCAACTTCTTGTCTAAATTTATCTAATTGTTTTTCTGTAATTCTTCCTTCTAAAAATGCTCTTGCATACATTCCTGGTGCGCTATGACCTTGAAAATATACTAAATCACCACCAAACTTATTATTTTTTGCTCTCCAAAAATGATTCATACCGACGTCATACAATGTTGCTGCAGAAGCAAAAGTACCTATGTGACCTCCTAGTTCTGGATTTTTTTTATTAGCCTTTACAACCATGGCAGCTGCATTCCATCTTATGTAAGCTCTAATTTTTCTTTCTAAATTTTGATCTCCAGGCGATCTGATATCTGCACTTGCAGGTATTGTATTTATGTAAGGAGTAGTTCTAGTGTCAGGTAAGGTTAATCCTTGTGTGTATGCTTCATCAATTACTTTTTTAAGTAAGTAACCTGCTCTAGATGAACCATCTGCTTTTACAACTGCTCGTAAGGAGTCTAACCATTCTTGTGTTTCTGCAGGATCTATATCATCCTTAGAAATGGGTTGAGCATAAATCGTCTCCTTTCCATTTCTTAGACCGTTTGTTTTTTCCATTTTTGGAATTGGTTGTTCTTCAACTTCGATTATTTCTTTTGTTGGTTCGGCAACTTCTTCTTTTTTCTCATTCCCTCCATCCAAAGTAGCGAGAATACTTCCTTCCGAAACTTTGTCTCCTATTTTAACTTTAAGTTGAGATATTTTTCCCTCGTAAGGCGATGGAACTTCAACACTTGACTTGTCACTTTCTAAAGTAACAATTGGATCATTTTTTTTAATTTGATCTCCAGGTTTTACTAAAACCTCTATAATTTCAACATCCTTAAAATCACCAATATCTGGCACAGAAATGTTTTTGGACATTTAATTATTATACACAATTTTTGACACAATTTATCCGCTTTTTTGACACTTCGAATTTGCAATATAATTTATGCAACTTTTAAGACTTATATTTAAAAAAAAGAGAACAGACGTAAATTCTCAGGTATTAATTCAAAAAATTTTATTAAGAAAATACCTGGCTAAAACCAATTAGCAATACTACCAGAATTATAGCACCGTAATAATACTGATAGCCTCTCACAGTAAACGGAATTTTATTTAAGGCTCTATTTTTAATTTTTTTTCTAGGTTTAGACAGTTTCATTTTCTCTCAATACACATAGCAACGCCCATACCTCCTCCAATACAAAGCGTAGCCAATCCTTTCTTCGAATCCCTTTTTAGCATTTCATGAATAAGTGTCACGAAAATTCTTGTCCCAGAAGCACCAATGGGATGTCCTAGCGCAATTGCTCCACCGTTAACATTTACTTTTTCCATTGGCAAAGCGAGCTCCTTAACTACTGCGCAACTTTGCGCAGCAAATGCTTCGTTTGCCTCTATCAAATCTAAATCCTTTGATTGCCATCCAGCAATCTCTAGTGCCTTTTTTGATGATGGTATAGGACCTGTTCCCATTACTGAGGGATCAACACCACAAGAAGCCCAAGATTTAATTTCTGCTAAAGGTTTGATACCTTTTTTCTCAGCTTCTTTTTTTGACATTAAAACTACTGCAGCAGCGCCATCATTAATACCCGAGGCATTTCCCGCAGTAACTGTTCCTTCTTTTTGAAAAGCAGTTTTAAGTCTTTGTAATGCTTCCATTGAAATCCCATCTCTCGGATGCTCATCTTTTTTAAACACCGCAGTACCTTTTTTAAGTTGAATTGTGTAAGGAACAATTTCATCGTCAAACTTATTTTCTTTTTGTGCTTTTAAAGCTTTTGTTTGAGAGTCGAAAGCAAATTTATCTTGATCTTTTCTTGTAACTTGAAATTTTTGTGCAACATTTTCTGCTGTTATACCCATATGATATCCGTTAAACGCATCCCATAATCCATCTTTTATCATAGAGTCTACTAAGCTAGTGTCCCCAAGTTTTTTTCCGTTTCTTAAATGAACTACGTGAGGCGATTGAGACATACTTTCTTGACCTCCCGCTAAAACAATATTTGAACTTCCAGAGAGAATTGAATGATATCCAGATGCAATAGATCTTAGACCTGAACCACAAACTTGATTAACAACATATGACGGTGTTTCTTTTGGAATACCTGCATCCATAGCGGCTTGTCTTGCAGGGTTTTGCCCCGCACCACCTGTTAAAACTTGGCCCATTATAATTTCGTTTATATCTGAAGCTTTAATATTTGATTTTTTAATAGCGTTTGAAATAGCTGTCGAGCCCAGTTTATGAGCAGAAACATTTTTTAAAGACCCACCCAAATCTCCAATCGCTGTTCTAACAGCAGATGTTATGACAACTCCATTTTCTTTAGACATAATTTTCTACAATTATATTCTTATTCAAAGAATAGCAATAACCATAAAATCGCTTTATTATAGCTGTTTTCTTTGATATTTTTACTATGTGGTCCCATAGCTCAATTGGATTAGAGCGTCTCGCTACGGACGAGAAGGTTGAGGGTTCAAGTCCTTCTGGGACCTCCAAAATTAGGAGATTTTTTATGTCACTACAAAATTCAGTATTCGTTTTTTTTATTGTAGTTTTAGTTGTTCTATTTGTACTGTCCTTGATTTTATAGATAAACAGTAGCTAGAATAATTGATCCAAGTATTAATCTATATCCAACAATGATATTAAAGCTAAAATTCTTTAAGTAGATCAACAAGTATTTAATTGTTAGATAAGAGAAAATGAATGATAAACCTATCGTCATAATTGAGTTGATATTTACAATTAAGTCTCCTTCATTAAACATTTTATAAACACCGTATATCGAGCTACCTGCAAGTGCTGGAATTGAAAGTAAAAATGAAATCTTAGCAGCATCTTCTCTATTAAATTTTAAAAATCTAGCTCCAGTCATTATTATTCCAGATCTGCTTACACCAGGTATAAGAGCTAATACTTGAAAAAAACCAATTAAAATAGCCTTTTTAAACGTAAATTTATCTTCAATGCTATTTTCAAGGCTTAATTTATCTGAAATAAAAAGCACAATACCAAAAATTATAGTCATCCAACCTATAAGCTCTAAAGACCTAAATGTATCTATCAAGTTATAATTTAAAATAAAAAATCCAAACCCAAACAATGGAATTGATGCCAAAATTATTTTATAAAATAATTTTTTATTCCTTCCAAAATTAAAAATATCTTCCTTAAAGAAAAATATTACTGCAAGTAAAGAACCCATGTGCGCATAAACATTTATTAATAATTCATTTTGAATACCAAAATATTTTGATATTAAATTTAGGTGAGCAGAAGAGCTAACTGGAAGAAATTCAGCAATACCCTGTGTTATAGATAGGATTAAAATTTGAATAAAATTTTCCATTTAATGTGTATTTCCTTATATTTAATTCAACTATAGAGTTCATTAAAATTACGCATAGCTGATATGCATATATAAAAAACGAGTAAAATATGGGTTTTTTGAATTAAAGGTCAATATAACTTACCTAAATAGTCTTTAATTTCTTAAATTTTTATTCTAAAAAACCGTCATGTCAGAAAAAATGTTAAAGTTTGTAAAAATAGGTCAGCAATCACCACCTAAAAGATCTGCTGATAACAGGAAGAATGACTTTAAAGAAGTCTACGATGAATTTATTAGTAATAAGGCTAAAGAACAATCAAGTAGATGCTCGCAATGTGGTGTTCCATTTTGCCAAGTTCATTGTCCCCTTCAAAACAACATACCAGATTGGTTAAAGCTAACCGCAGAGGGAAGATTAGAAGATGCTTATGAATTATCTCAAAGCACAAATAATATGCCTGAGGTTTGTGGAAGAATTTGCCCTCAAGATAGATTATGCGAAGGAAATTGCGTAATAGAACAGTCTGGACATGGAACAGTAACTATAGGATCGGTTGAAAAATACATTACAGAAACAGCTTGGGAAAAAGGATGGGTCAAACCAATTAAATTAAAAAAAGAGAAAAATCAATCGATAGGAATTATTGGAGCTGGTCCAGCAGGATTAGCATGTGCTGAACAGCTTAGAAAATCTGGGTTCAAAATCACAATTTACGATCGATATGACAGACCTGGTGGATTACTAATATATGGAATTCCAAACTTTAAACTTGAAAAATTTGTAGTTGAACGAAGAACAAAACTTTTAAAAGACTCGGGGATAAAATTTAAACATAACTTTGAGGTTGGAAGAGACGCGACTTTAGAAGAATTAAAATCAAAACATGATGCAATACTAATTGCTACCGGCGTATATAAAGCGAGAGATGTTGATATAGAGGGAAAAAATCTGAAAAATATTTTTCCAGCGATGGATTTTCTTACCGCTTCAAATCGAAAAGGTTTAGGAGATAAAGTTAAATTATTTGACGATGGTACTTTAAATGCAGAAAATAAAAATATTGTTGTTATAGGTGGTGGTGATACTGCAATGGATTGTGTGCGAACGGCTGTAAGACAAAAAGCAAAATCAGTAAAATGTTTATATAGAAGAGACAGGGAGAATATGCCTGGTTCAGCAAGAGAAGTGAGCAATGCCATTGAAGAGGGAATTGATTTTCTTTGGCTATCTAACCCAAACAGATTTATCGGTAAAGATAATGTAGAAGCTGTTGAGGTGACAAAAATGGAATTAGGTGAAGCAGACTCCTCAGGTAGAAGAAAACCTGTTCCAATAAAAAATTCTGAATATAAAGTTGATGCTGACATTGTAATTAAAGCACTTGGTTTCGATCCCGAAGATGTACCAAAGCTTTTTGGCTCTGAAGATTTATCTGTTTCTAAATGGGGAACTATAAAAATCGACCTTAAAACTATGCAGACCAATTTACCAGGAGTCTTTGCAGCTGGAGATATAGTAAGAGGGGCTTCGCTAGTCGTTTGGGCAATTAGAGATGGCAGAGATGCAGCTACAGAAATTGAAAAATATCTAAATTCACAAGTAGCAAAAAAAACGGAAGCAGCATGAAGTTATATAAAAAGAATAAAGAAATATTACAAAAAAACTTTTCTTACTCTACAAACATGGAGCATGATGCATGCGGAGTTGGTTTAATAGCTTCTCTTGATGGTAAAAAAAGTCGGAAAGTTGTTGAGTATGGTATTGAGGCTTTGAAAGCAGTATGGCACCGGGGAGCAGTTGATGCTGATGGGAAATCAGGAGATGGTGCCGGTATTAGCTTTGAAATTCCTAAAGATTTTTTTCAAGAAAAAATAGAAGATACAGGTCATAAACATACCGAAGGTGATATTTGTGTTGGAATGATTTTCTTACCAAGAACGGACTATTCATCTCAAGAACGTAGCAAAGCATTAGTAGAAAGAAATTTATTAGAAAACGATTTTTATATATATGGCTGGAGACAAGTTCCGGTAAATCCAGATGTTCTGGGAAAAACAGCTGATTCAAACCGTCCAGAAATTACACAAATTATTTTTAAGTCAAATAAGAAAAAAGAAAGAAACGAATTAGAAAGATCACTTTATGTAGTTAGAAAAAAAATTCTTAAACAGACTAGAAATGAGCAAATTAACGATTTTTATATATGCTCCTTGAGTTCTAGATCGATTGTTTATAAAGGCATGTTTTTGGCTGAAGCCCTGTCGGATTTTTATCCAGATTTAAAGGACAAAAGATTTATTTCTAGATTTTCAATTTTCCACCAAAGATTTTCAACAAATACATTCCCAAGTTGGAAATTAGCTCAACCTTTCAGATCATTGGCTCACAATGGAGAAATTAATACCTTAAAAGGAAATATAAATTGGATGAAAATTCATGAACAGGATATGTCGAGTGAACTATTTAAAAATGTAGATGATTTAAAACCCGTTATAACTCCCGGCAATTCAGACTCTGCAGCTTTAGACAATGTTTTTGAACTACTTATTCACTCTGGAAAATCAGTCCCACTAATCAAATTAATGATGATGCCAGATGCATGGTCTAAGAGAAGTAAAATTTTACCAAAAGCACATCAACAACTTTTTGATGTTTTAAATAGCACCATCGAACCATGGGATGGACCAGCTGCAATTTGTGCAACTGACAGTAAATGGGCAATAGCAGCAACAGACAGAAACGGATTAAGACCTTTAAGATATTCTATTACGTCGGACAATTTATTATTTGCAGGTTCTGAAACAGGAATGGTTTCTATTCCAGAAGAGAATATCACAGAAAAAGGAAGGCTAGGACCTGGTCAACTAATTGCTGTTGATTTAAAATCAGGTAAAATTTTTAAGGATAAAGATATAAAAGATTATTTAGCTAAAGATTTTACAAAGTTTCATAAGCAAGTTGTGCATTTTGATAAAAAACTTGGTACAAAAAATGAGTTCCCAAATTTTCAAAACGAGGAACTAAGACAAAGACAATTTATTTCTGGATACAGCATAGAGGATTTAGAGCTTATTCTTCACCCAATGGCAGAAGAAGCAAAAGAAGCTACTGGTTCAATGGGAGATGATACGCCTGTTGCTGTATTATCAAATCATTATAGACCGATTACTCATTATTTTAGACAGAACTTCAGCCAAGTTACTAACCCACCAATAGACTCCTTAAGAGAAAATAAAGTTATGAGCCTTAAAACAAGATTTGGAAATTTAGGTAACATTTTAGACTTTGACAATTTTACAAAAGAAAATATTTACGTTTTAGACAGTCCTATTTTAACAAACTCAGAATTTAAAAAATTTAAAAGCCATTTTTCCACTAAAATAAAAATTATTGATTGCACATTTGATGTAAGTAAATCTCTAAAAGATAGGCTGGAAGAAATAAGATCAGAAGCTGAAATTTCAGTTAGAGAGGGTATAAATCATCTTATACTTTCAGATCAAAAAATATCCGAAAAAAAAGCTATTGTACCAATGGTTTTAGCGGTAGGAGCCGTCCATTCAAATTTAGTCAAACATGGATTAAGAGGTTATTCATCAATAAATGTTCAAACTGCAGAAGCTATGGATACCCATTCATTTGCTGTTCTGCTTGGAGTAGGAGCAACAACTATAAATCCTTACCTTGCTATAGATAGTATTTACCAAAGATATACAAAGAAATTATTTGGAAAGTTAGACTTTAATACTTGTGTAGATAGATTTAAAAAATCTATTAATAATGGTTTGTTAAAAATCATGTCAAAAATGGGAATTTCTGTATTAAGCTCCTACAGAGGTGGATGTAATTTTGAAGCCGTAGGCTTAAGTAGAGCTATTGTTGCAGATTATTTTCCAGGAATGTTCTCTAGAATTTCAGGTATTGGGGTATCGGGCATAGAAAATAAAATAAAAGAACTTCACAAAAAAGCTTATCAAAAAAATGTTACGGTTCTACCAATTGGCGGTTTATATAAATATAGAAAATCTGGTGAAGATCATCAATTACAAGGAAGCCTTATACATCTTTTACAACATTCTGTTGGTGTAAAATCATATGAACAGTATAAAAAATATTCAGCAGGCATTCATAATTTAACACCAATAAATTTAAGAGATTTACTAGAATTTAAAAAGAAAAATGATCCAATAAATATTGACGAGGTTGAACCAGTAGAGGAAATAATGAAAAGGTTTGGTAGCGGAAGTATGTCTCATGGCGCATTATCAGAAGAAGCACATGAAACTTTAGCAATTGGAATGAACAGAATTAAAGGAGCTTCCTGCAGTGGTGAAGGTGGTGAGGATTCTAGAAGATTTAAAGTGCTTGAAAACGGCGATTCAGCAAATTCTAAAGTTAAACAAGTTGCCTCTGCAAGATTTGGGGTGACGATAGAATACTTAAATAATTGTAGTGAAATTGAAATTAAAATTGCACAAGGTGCTAAGCCAGGAGAAGGTGGACAGCTTCCAGGATTTAAAGTCACAAAAGATATTGCAAGATTAAGACACTCTACAAAAGGTGTAACATTAATTTCTCCTCCACCTCATCATGATATTTATTCTATAGAGGATTTAGCTCAACTCATTTACGATTTAAAACAAATCAATCCCAAAGCGAGAGTAGGTGTTAAACTTGTTGCTTCAACTGGAATAGGAACTATTGCAGCAGGAGTTGCAAAAGCAAAAGCTGATGTGATTTTAATATCGGGTCATTCAGGTGGAACAGGAGCGAGCCCACAAACAAGTGTAAAGTATGCCGGAATACCATGGGAAATGGGTTTGACAGAAGCAAATCAAATTTTAACTTTAAATAAATTAAGACAGCAAGTTACACTTCGTACTGACGGAGGATTAAAAACTGGAAGGGACGTCGTAATGGCAGCAATGATGGGTGCTGAAGAGTTTGGAATGGGAACTTCTTCATTAATAGCCATGGGTTGTATAATGGTAAGACAGTGTCATTCAAATACTTGCCCTGTTGGTGTTTGTACTCAAGATGAAGAACTTAGAAAAAAATTTACTGGAACACCTGAAAAAGTTGTTAACTTTTTTAATTTCGTTGCAATGGAAGTTAGAGAAATTCTTGCTTCACTTGGATTTAAAAATTTAAAAGATATAATTGGTAGAACGGATCTTCTGGCTCAGGTAAGCAGAGGTTCTCCAAACCTAGATGATCTAGATTTAAATCCACTATTAGTCCAAACAGATCCAGGAAATCACAACAGGTTCTCAGACAATAAGTTGATAAACAAAGTACCTGATAACAATATTGATGAAAATGTTTGGTCAAAAATAAAAGATAAAATTAACAATAAAGAAAAAATTTCATATGAAGGAAATATAAAAAATACGGATAGAGCAGTAGGAACAAAGCTTTCACACTATATTTTTGAAAAATTTAAAAACAAACTTAATAGTGATTTAATCCAAATAAATCTAAATGGTTCTGCAGGTCAATCATTAGGAGCTTTTTTATCAAAATCTATTTCATTAAAAATATTTGGAGACGCAAACGACTATGTTGCCAAAGGATTATCTGGCGGCAAAATTGTTGTTGTTCCATCTAAAATTAATAGGTTAAAGACAAAAGAAAACACAATTATAGGAAATACAGTTTTATATGGAGCTACATCGGGCAAATTATTTGCAGCTGGTAAAGCAGGAGAAAGGTTTGCTGTTCGTAATTCTGGAGGAACTGCGATAGTAGAAGGATGTGACTCAAATGGATGTGAATATATGACCGGTGGAAATATAGTAATACTTGGAAGCATCGGAGATAATTTTGGAGCAGGTATGACTGGGGGAATGGCTTTTGTATATGATCCAGAAAATACTTTTGAGAACTTTGTAAATCCCGCTTCAGTTACTTGGCAAAAACCAGAGACTAAATATTGGAAAGAAAAATTAAAGTCTTTAATTCAAGATCACCTAAAAGAGACAGAGTCTGTTATTGCTAAGGAAATTCTAAATGATTTCGAAAAAGAAATAAATTATTTTAAACAAGTTTGTCCTCTAGAAATGTTAGATAAACTTGAGAATCCAATTACATTAAAGGATAGTATTTCTAAAGCGGTCTAATTCTTTTAAAATTTTATTTATACTCAGTTTATTTGATAAACTATGATCTCCATTTTTAATAACTACCATTCTTTTTTTTGCCTTTGTAAAAACAGACAATACTTTTCTTGAAAAAGAAACAGGTACAGCTTCATCTTTTTGTCCATGAAACATAGTTACAATAATTTTAGAATTAATCTTTTTTGAAAAAACCTTGTTTTTCCTACCGTCTTTAATTATTTGATAGGTTATTGGATATTCATAATCACCATTTTTAATATGACTTATCCCCTTAAATTTAATCTCTTTTTTTACTTTTTTTGGAAATTTTCTCCACATTAATCTTTCTAAAAATTCTGGAGCTGAGCCGATTCCAATAAAACCTTTAATCTGATTTTTAAAATACTTAAATTGATTTAATGCAATCCAAGATCCCATACTTGAACCAATTATAATAAAATTATTTTTTTTAATAAATCTTCTTATTAAAATTTTTGTATCATTTGACCATTGACTTATATTTCCTTTAGTAAATTTTCCTGAGGATTTTCCGTGACCTGAGTAATCTAAGGTTAAAAAACCTAATTTTTTTCTCACCGCATATCTCTTAAAAGCTTTAGGTTTTTCACCTTCAATATTTGACATAAAACCGGGCAAAAAAATTATATACAGTTTTTTTTCGAAAAAATTGCCCATATATCTCAGTTTTTTTGTTTTTGACAATCTAATGTAGTTGTACTTTTTCATATAAAATTTTTCTTATTAATCTGTTATTATACATCTTTGATTATATGTCATCTAAAATAAAAGTTTTACAAGTAATTCCAAGACTTGGTTATGGAGGCGCAGAGACAGGCTGTTATGATCTTGCTCATTATTTAGCTGAGAAAGATTGTAAATCTTACATAGTCACAAGTGGAGGACCATTATTAAAATTTATCAAAAAAAATAAAGTGAAGGTTATTAGGCTACCAGTTCATTCAAAGAACCCTCTGCTAATGATAATTAATGCAATAATTCTATTAGTTGTAATATTTACTTTAAACATTGATATTATTCATGCCCGAAGTAGAGCGCCCGCTTGGTCATGTTGGTTAGCAAATCTTTTAACAAGAAGAAAGTTTGTTACTACTTTTCATGGCACATACAATTTTAAAAATAAAATTAAAAAATTTTACAACTCAATTATGCTTAGATCTGAGCTAACTATTGCTGGATCCAATTTTATTTTTGACCATATACACAGAAATTATAGTGATCTTTTAGGTAAAAACAAAAAATTGTTAGTTATATTTAGAGGTATAAATATTGATTACTTTAACAAATCAAATGTCACTGAAGAAAAAGTTGATAGATTTAATTCCACATTAAAATTAGACATTCACACTTTTAAAATACTTTTACCTGGACGATTGACCAAGTGGAAAGGTCAAGAAATGTTTTTAGAGGCTTTAAAATTATTGAAAACAAAATATTACAAAACAAATTTTAAGGCTGTAATATTGGGCTCACATCAAGGCCGTAAAGTTTTTTTTAAAAAACTCATTTCAATGGTTGATCAATACCAGTTGAAAGATAATGTAGTTTTTTTAAGCCTTTGTGAAGAAATGCCAGTTGCTTATAAAAGCTCAGACGTAATTGTCTCTTCATCAATAGAGCCAGAAGCTTTTGGTAGAGTTGCAGTAGAGGCACAAGCAATGGAAAAACCAATTATAGCAAGTGATTTAGGTGGATCAAAAGAGACTATAATTAATGGCAAATCAGGATTTTTATTTAAAAATGGAGATCCAAATTCTCTCGCACAAAATTTGAACTATATTATTGAAATGGATAAAGACAAGTTGCAATCGATTGGAAATGAGGGTAGGAAAAATATATTGATAAAATTTGATGTAGAAAAAATGTGCCAATCAACATTTACAGAGTATAAGAAATTGTTAAAATAAAAATATTAAATGCCAAATATTACTTTACCAGACGGAAAAAAATTAAGTTTTAAAAGTGCTGTGACTGGTTATGAGGTAGCTGAAAAAATCAGTAAATCACTTTCAAAACAGGCTCTTATTGTAAGTGTAGATGGAGAGTTAAAAGACTTAAGCTTCTCGATTCAAAAAGATTCCTCTGTTAAAATCATAACTAGCAAAGATAAAGAGGGTTTAGATGTAATCAGACACGATGCAGCGCACATTATGGCAATGGCTGTTCAAGAATTATTTCCAGGAACACAAGTTACTATAGGTCCCGTTATTGAGAATGGTTTTTTCTATGATTTTGCGAGAAAGGAACCATTTACAAAAGATGACCTAAAAAAAATTGAAAAGAAAATGTCTGAGATAATCGACAGAGATGTCAAAACAAAACGTGAAGTATGGGACAGAGTTAAAGCCATAGCACATTTTAAAAAAATTGGCGAAAAGTATAAAGCCGAGATTATAGAGAGCATTCCCAAAAATGAAGAATTATCAATTTACCACCATGGAGATACTTGGCACGATCTATGTCGAGGCCCACATTTAGTTTCATCAGGAAAAATAGGTAAAGCTTTTAAATTAACAAAAGTTTCTGGTGCTTATTGGAGAGGGGACTCAAATAATGAAATGCTACAAAGAATTTACGGAACCTGTTGGAGTTCTAAAAAAGAATTAGATGAATATTTACACAGATTAGAGGAAGCAGAAAAAAGAGATCATAGAAAACTAGGTAAAGAGATGGATCTTTTCCATTTCAGGGAGGAAAGTCCCGGATCTGTTTTTTGGCATGAAAAGGGTTGGAATTTATTTCAACGACTTGTAGAGTACATGAGATTAAAGCAAAGAAACGCAGGATATAAAGAGATAAGCACACCAGAACTTTTAGATAAAAGTCTTTGGGAAAAATCAGGACACTGGGAGAAATTTGGTCATCACATGTTTACATCAGAGACACCAGATGAAAAAGTTTTTGCTGTGAAACCAATGAATTGTCCTGGATGTGTTCAAGTGTTTAATCAAGGTCTTAAAAGTTATAGAGATTTACCCTTAAAGCTATCTGAATTTGGAAAAGTTCATAGATACGAACCATCTGGTGCACTACATGGACTTTTAAGAGTAAGAGCTTTTACTCAGGATGATGCACACATATTTTGTACTGAAGAGCAGATAACAGATGAATGTATTAGTGTAACTAAATTAATATTAGATATTTATAAAGATCTGGGGTTTGAAAAGGTATTTCTTAAATATTCTGACAGGCCGGAGAAAAGAGTCGGGGATGATAAAGTCTGGGATAAGTCAGAAAAAGCTCTGCTTGAAGCGATTAAAAAAACAAAATTAGAATACACTATAAATAAGGGTGAGGGTGCTTTTTATGGTCCTAAAATTGAATTTGTTTTGAGAGACGCTATAGGAAGAGACTGGCAATGTGGAACTTTACAAGTAGACTTAAATTTACCAGGAAGACTTGGAGCGACTTTTGTAGATAAGGATGGAGCAAAAAAAATACCTGTTATGTTACATAGAGCCCTTTTTGGATCTTTAGAGAGATTTATTGGTATAATTATAGAAAACTACGCAGGTAAACTTCCCTTTTGGCTATCACCATCACAAATTGTTGTGTTACCCATAGCTGAAGAGCACAATGATTATGCAAAAAAAATATTTAAAGATATGTTTAAAGAGGGTATAAAATGTGAAGTGGATTTAAGAAATCAAAAAATTAATTATAAAATTAGAGATCATTCTCTTTCAAAAGTTCCGTTTCTATTAATATGCGGAAGTAAAGAGATAAAAGATAAAAGCGTAACAATACGTAAATTAGGATCCGAAAAACAAGAGACAAAAAAACTAAACAATGCCATTAAAGAATTTAAACAATTAAATAACCTGCCAATAAATTAAGTGTATAAACCAAATTATTTTCAAAGAAGAACTAAATTTCAAGGTCCTAGAACTAATCACAGAATTAAAAGTATTGATGTTCAGGTTATTAACAGTAGCGGAGAAAACCTAGGTATTCTACCACTTAAAAAAGCAATTGATACCGCGAAACAAGAAGGCTTAGACTTAATCGAAATATCACCAAACGCAAAGCCACCAGTTTGTAAAATTATGGATATGGGTAAATACAAGTACGATATGCAAAAAAAAGCAAACAAGGCAAAAAAAAATCAAAAAATTGCAGCACTTAAAGAATTAAAATTAAGACCTGGCACAGAGATACATGATTATAATTTTAAAATTAAAAATGCAAAAAAATTTCTTCAAAAAGGTGATAAAGTAAAATTTACTGTACGCTTTAAAGGTAGAGAAATGCAACATGTTCAACTAGGCAAAGATTTAATGAATAGAATTATAGAGGACACTAAGGAAATAGGGAGAGTAGAGGTAAATCCTAAATTTGAAGGACGACAAATGATAATGATTATTCACCCTAATTAATCATTGTAAAGTCAAAACAAAATATATATAAATCCGTTACCATGCCAAAACTTAAAACAAAAAGTTCAGCCAAAAAAAGATTTAGACTAACTAGATCTGGAAAAGTGAAAATGCCACAAGCTGGTAAAAGGCATGGAATGATTAAGAGAACAAACTCACAAATAAGAAAACAACGGGGCACAACAATTATGTCAAAACAAGACTCGAAAATTGTAAAATCTTATATGCCTTACAGCTTAAGGGGATAAAGAATGTCTAGAACAAAACGAGGAGTCACAAGTAGAGCAAAACACAAAAAAGTTTTCAAAGCTGTAAAGGGACAGTGGGGCAGAAGAAAAAACACAATACGTATTGCACGTCAAGCAATGGAAAAAGCACTACAATATGCCTACAGGGATAGAAGAGCAAAAAAAAGAGAATTTAGATCTTTGTGGATACAAAGAATCAACGCAGGAGTAAGAGCAGAGGGATTAACTTACTCTAGATTTATTAACGGATTAAACAAATCAAAAATTAAATTAGATAGAAAAGTTTTGGCTGATTTAGCCTACAATAATCCAGAAGCTTTCAAATCACTTGTTAAAAAAGTTCAGATATCAATAAAATAAAATTGTTTTTTCTTCTATAAAGTTAGAGTAAAAACTAACTAATGATAGATTTACGAGAATTAATTCAAAAGATCTCACAAGTTAAAGACAAACTGGAGTTACAAAATATTAAATCACAGTTTTTAGGTAAAAATAGTCAAATCAATCAAGAATTTAAAAAACTTGGTTCTTTGTCCGAAGACGAAAAAAAAATTAAAGCTTCATCATTAAACAATGAAAAACAAAAAATTACTGAAGCTATTAATAATAGGTTTAAGGAATTAGAAAAATTAGAAATCAGCAAAAAATTACAAAAAGATAAAGTTGATGTTACACTACCAGCGAGAGAGAGACCAAATGGAAAAATACACCCAGTCTCCCAAGTGATAGATGAAATCTCATCAATTTTTTCTGAGATCGGTTTTTCTGTTGCAGAAGGTCCTGATGTTGAGACTGAATATAATAATTTCACTGCATTGAATACTCCAGAGGATCATCCTGCAAGAGACATGCACGATACCTTTTATCTAGATAATAACAAAAAAATTTTATTGAGAACTCATACTTCCCCAGTTCAAGTAAGGACAATGTTAAATGGCAAACCCCCCTTTAAAATTATTGTTCCTGGAAGAACTTATCGTTGTGATAGTGACCAAACCCATGCACCGATGTTCCATCAGCTGGAGGGTTTACATATAGATAAAGATATAACCATGGGACATTTGAAAGGTTGTTTAGATTATTTTGTAAAAGAATTTTTTGAGGTTAAAAAAATCAAAATGAGATTTAGACCAAGTCACTTTCCTTTTACCGAACCATCAGCTGAAGTAGATATTGGTTACAAATTAGAAAATGGAAGAATAATTGTGGGTGAGGGAGATAAGTGGTTAGAAATTTTGGGCTGTGGAATGGTTCATCCTAATGTTTTAAAAAATGCAAAAGTTGATCCTAACAAGTTCCAAGGTTTTGCATTTGGCATGGGTATAGATAGACTTGCTATGTTAAAATATGGCATAAACGATCTTAGATCTTTTTTTGAAAGTGATTATAGATGGTTAAACTATTTTGGTTTTGATCCATTGGATGTTCCAACTAACTATAGAGGCTTAAGTAGATGATCATAACTCTATCATGGTTAAAAAATCATTTAACTACATCATTAAATCTTCAGAAAATTATAAACAAACTAACAGACATTGGTTTGGAAGTAGAAGCAGTTAAAGAAGCTCAAAATGAATTATCTGATTTTAAAATTGCAAAAGTTCTTAAAGCAGAAAAACACCCGAATGCTGATAAACTTAAGCTTTGCGATGTAAGCATTGGTGACAATAACGACATCAAGAAAGTTGTTTGTGGAGCCCAAAATGCGAGATCAGGTTTAGTAACTATTTACGCACCACCAGGTTCTATTATTCCAAAATCAAAAATAAAATTAAAAATTGCTAAAATAAGAGGAGTTGAGTCGCATGGAATGTTGTGCTCTGGAAATGAATTAAATATTTCAGACGACAGTGAGGGAATTATAGAACTCAAAAATAGAGAAAAAGATATCGGAAAAAACTACTTTAAGAGCAAAGTTGAAAAATCAATAGATATATCTGTGACTCCTAATAGACCTGATTGTTTAGGTGTTAGGGGAATAGCAAGAGATTTAGCTTCTGCTGGTCTAGGAAAGTTATCAAATTTAAAAAAAATAAAGATAAAACAAAGTTTTAAACAACCAATAAAAATTTCAATAACAAAAGAAAAAAAACAAGGCTGCTTAAGTTTTGGCTCTTGTTTTATAAAAAATATTCAAAATAAAGAAAGTCCAGAATGGCTAAAAGAGAAAATTATTTCTCTTGGTTTAAAACCAATTTCTGCTGTAGTTGATATTACTAATTACGTAATGTTTGACCTTAACAGACCTTTGCATGCATATGACGCTGACAAAATAGATAAAGAGATAATTGTAAGAAACTCAAAGTCTGGTGAAAGCTTTACTGCACTTGATGGAAAAAACTATAAACTTGAAAATAATATGTGTGTTATTTCAGATAGAACCGGACCTCTAGGTCTTGGTGGTATAATAGGTGGTTCGAGATCAAGCACTGAATTTGATACAAAAAATATTTTATTAGAGGCAGCATATTTTCATCCTTCATCTATAAGAAAAACGGCAAGTAAATTAGGCATTGATACAGATGCTAAATACAGATTCGAGAGGGGTATTGATCCAAATTCAATTATCGAGGGACTCGAAATTGCAACAAATTTAATTCTTAAAATCTGTGGGGGAGAAGCTAGTAAATTTTTAGTGGAGGGAAAATCTAAAGTTAAGAATAAAATTTTAGAAATTGATCAAACAAAATTTAAAAAGGTAATAGGGATATCAATGCCCTCTGTAGAAGCAAAAAAGATCTTAAATTCACTTGGATTTGATACGAAAATCAAAAAAAATAAATTTTTGGTAAAGATACCAACTTGGCGGCCTGACATCCATCAAGATGTTGATATAATTGAGGAGTTAATAAGAATTAAGGGGTTTGATAAAATTTCATTAATACACCCAGAGAGATCAAGGAATAAAGACACCTTAAGTTTTGAGCAAAAGCTATTTCATCTTTCTCAAAGAGCTGTAGCTACAAAAGGATATATGGAGGCAGTCACATGGTCATTTACTGACTCAAGGATTGATAAATATTTTTCACAAGGAAAGAAAGAAATTGAAATTACAAATCCAATTTCAAGTGATTTAAATGTATTAAGGACATCGATTTTTTCTAACTTGATTCTGTATTTGAAAAGAAATCAGGATAGAGGCTATTTAGATCTATCGTTATTTGAAATTGGCCCTACTTTTTATGGCAAAAAACCTGGAGAACAACAAGTAGTAATAGGTGGTTTAAAGTCTGGAGTATTAAACAGAAAAACTTGGCAATCTAAACCAAGAAATGTTGATGTATTTGATGTAAAGGCTGACGTTGTAAAGACATTGTTAGAGCTTGGGATTCAAGAAAATAATATTCATGTAAGTAATAAAACAAAAGATTGCTATAATCCAGGAAGATCTGGTTCAATAAATTTTAATTCAGAAAATGGAGCACTTCTTGCTTCATTCGGTGAAATTCATCCCTCAATAATTTCGAGCTTAGACTTAAAAGAGCAAAATGTAAGTGGATTTGAAATTTTTTTAAAAAATATTCCGAAACCAAGAACTAAATTTAGATTTTCTAAAAAAGATTATTCTATTTCAGAATACCAAAAATCTGAGAGAGATTTTGCTTTTATAATTAATGAAGACTTTAAAGCAGGAGATATCAAGAAATTAATAAGCGACGTTGATACAAATTTAATCAAAAATGTAAAAATATTTGATGTTTTTTCAGGTGGAAATATGCCTGTTGGTAAAAAATCAATGGCCATCAATGTTTTAATACAGTCTAAAGAAAAAACACTTTCCCAAAAAGACCTTGATGATATAAGTCAAAAAATAATAGATATTGTTAAAGCCAAAACTGGTGGAACAATAAGATCCTAATGTCAGATATAAAGAAAGTAAGAAATTTTGCGATTATCGCACATATTGATCATGGAAAGTCAACAATTGCTGATAGGATGATACAGATTTGTGGTGGCTTATCAAAAAGAGAAATGAAAGAGCAAGTTTTAGACTCAATGGACATTGAGAGAGAAAGGGGAATTACAATTAAAGCACAAACAGTGAAACTTAATTATAAATCGAAAGATGGAAATGATTATCTATTAAATATTATTGACACTCCAGGCCATGTTGACTTTAGTTATGAAGTAAGTAGATCACTACTTGCCTGTGAAGGTTCAGTTCTGATTGTTGATAGTTCACAAGGTGTTGAGGCTCAAACTCTTGCAAATGTATATCAAGCACTTGATACAAATCATCATATAATTCCAGTGCTGAATAAGATAGATCTTCCAGCATCTGATGTTAACAAAGTTAAAAAACAAATAGAAGACGTAATAGGTATAGAAACTTCCAAAGCCATCTCTTGTTCGGGAAAAACTGGAGAAGGTGTTGAAGAAATTTTAGAAACAATTGTTTCAGATTTACCTTCCCCACAAGGTGATCAAAAGTCTAAGCTTAAATCTTTATTGGTAGATAGCTGGTATGATAGTTATTTAGGTGTTGTAATTCTTGTGCGGGTTATTGACGGAAGTATTAGAAAAGAAATGAAAGTAAAACTGATGTCTACAAACCAAGAGTACGAAATTGAAAAAGTCGGTGTTTTTACTCCAAAGGCTAAAGACATAGACGAATTAAATTCAGGGGAAATTGGATTTATAATAACTGGAATAAAAAGTTTATCAGAAACAAAAGTTGGAGATACAATTTGTGATGCCAAAGATCCAATTGAAAAACCATTACCAGGTTTTAAACCCAGTAAGCCTGTTGTTTTTTGTGGCCTTTTCCCAGTTGATAGCTCAGAGTATCAAAGATTAAAAGATGGACTTGGTAAACTAAAACTTAATGACTCTAGTTTTTCTTATGAACCAGAGTCTTCAAGTGCTCTAGGTTTGGGCTTTAGGTGCGGATTTTTAGGTCTTCTACATTTAGAAATTATAACGCAAAGATTAACTAGAGAGTTTGACATTAATTTAATAACTACAACTCCCGGAGTTGTATATAAATTAAATAAAATTAATGGTGATATTATAGATCTTCAAAATCCAACTATGATGCCCGATCCGACCCAAATAAAATTTATTGAGGAGCCTTGGATAAAAGCCACAATTATTACCCCAGATGAATATTTGGGATCTATAATAAAAATTTGCCAAGATAAAAGAGGTATTCAAAAAGATTTATCATACTCTGGAAACAGAGCGGTTCTAGTTTATGAGCTACCTCTTAATGAAGTTGTTTTTGATTTTTACGATAGACTGAAATCAATTACTAGCGGATACGCAAGTTTCGATTATGAAATTACTGGTTATAAAGAAGGTAATTTAGTTAAATTAGGTATCTTAGTAAACAATGAGCCAGTTGATGCTCTTTCAATGATAATTCATAAAGAATTTGCCCAAAATCAAGGAAGATTAGTTTGTGAAAAATTAAAAGATCTTATACCTAGACATAATTTTATGATTCCCATTCAAGCTGCAATTGGAGGAAAAATTATTGCAAGGGAAAGTATCAAAGGTTTTAAAAAAGATGTTTTAACAAAAATCCATGGTGGAGGAGCACGTGATCGGAAAAGAAAGTTGTTAGAAAAACAAAAAAAAGGAAAAGCTCGTTCAAAACAATTTGGCAGAGTTGAGATACCACAAGAAGCTTTTATTGGAGTCTTAAAAATCAATAAAGAAACTTAAGGAGAGATGGCCGAGTGGTTGAAGGCGCACGCTTGGAAAGTGTGTAAACGGGAAACCGTTTCGTGGGTTCGAATCCCACTCTCTCCGCCATTTTAAAAATTGATTACTTTGTTACCACTAGCCGATTAATTGGCATTGAAAAACGCCCCTGTCTTTCGAGATCTTCACTTTGTTTTGATATCGCCAGAAGATTAGATAGTTTAGAAAGCAATATTCTACGATTCTCTGGTGGTAATACGAATGAAGCATAAAAAAATCCTGCAGTAGTTTCGGCCACTTCAGCTACGGATCCTTCCATGGATACCATGCTAGTTTCGATGCTAATGTTAGTATCTGGAAAAGCGTCACTTAAAAGATTTTTTAAACTACCTGTACTACGTATTCTTGGATCACCTAAATCAATCTCGCCATACCTAGGAAGCTTAGCTTGTACGTATTTATAGATTAAATTGTATACATCATTATATCCTGGCGCTGCATCCATAGGTCCATTGACCAATGCTGCAAATTTTCCACCTGAGGACAGTACACGACGGATTTCATTTAATACTGGAGTAATCGGGTTCATTAATGTCAAAGCCCAATGGCACAGTACAACGTCTATTGAGTTATCATCAATAGCCGTCAGATTTTGTGCTTTTAACTCTAACAGATCAACAGAACCTTTTGGTAGACGCGCATTAGCTAGTTCTAATTCTTCAGGACTTATATCCGCTCCTTTTAATTTAAATTTTTTATTACGGTCGTATAAGATTTTAAGTAATGGTCCTGATCCACAAGCAAGATCCAGCACACGGATACCATCAACATCAGGCACAATTTCAGCTAACCATTCATAACTATTACGTCCAGCTTTATCACGGCAAGAACTTGCACACTTTTCAGTGAAACCTGCATTATTTTGATGCACAGTTCTTAGATGGGCTAGAAGCGCTTTATCACCTGGCTGTTGATTGTTAGCAAGACTCTCAGTCCAGATCGATCTGAGGCCGCTCTTAGCATTTACATCTTTATTTGACATCAATTGGCCAACAAATTGGATTTAGTGGACTAGCAGCAACTTCACCTGGTTTTACATTTGGCATAAATTTTTGCCAATCACCAGAAACCATTGTAGGAGAATTAATCACTCGAGCCCCATCTCTAAAATAAGTATTAGCAAGAGCTACTCGGCTACGATTAGTTCTATTGCGGGACGCAGTATGAAAATTTAAATTATGATGAAAGCTAACTTCGCCTAATTCGAATGGAGTTTCATTTACCGTGACACCATTTTTTCTAAAAACTTCTGAGACTCCACGGTCATAGCCTGTACCAGTCTTTTCAAATGTAACTGCATTTACTATTTTGTGGACATCTAGCGGATAGGCGAAAGAGAGTGGTCCCATCTCAACAGGCGTTGGTTGTGCTGGTATCCAAGCAGTGATTACATCATTAGTATCTAATGGAAAATGATGGTCGTCGAAGTGCCAAGGTGTTCTACCACAACCAGCTTGCTTTGCTAAAACGTTATCGTGGTAAAGTCTAACAGCTGATACCCCAAGTAGATCCGCTGAAATTTGTCCTAGACGTGGTGATAAAACATAGGAACGTAGTAATTCATTTTTTGGCCATGTCATTTCTAAACTAAGGAATCTGTCATGCGCTTCTTTATCAGGATCAACATCAAATTCTTTTTTTAAAAGCTTGATCAACTCAGCTCTAAGTTTAAGCACTACCCCTGGCGAGAAAACTTTTTTGAGTTTGATAAAACCATTTTTTCTAAAGAAATCAATTTGTTCATTTTTCAATGGGTAAACTTCAGTCAATTCAGAAACAACCTCATCATCAGTTGGGATTGCAAAATTCGGTAAAGGTTCGGCGTTTATAATTGGATCCTTTTTTTTGTCATTATCTGCTAGACCAACATACCAATCCCACCACGCTTGATTATCTTTATCCCATGGCTTACTGATATCGGCAGCGTCAGATATTTTTGAATTTATCTTGTCTTGAGATTTTTTCATATAAATAATCTATACTGTTTTTTTAAATTAGTAAGTACACTTTTTGACCTTTTTTAAGAATTCTGCTCTACGCCATAATTTTTTGATATAATTAATCGAATCAGAAAGGAGTGTTTAAAATGAGCGGTTGGGAAATTTTAGCTGTTATTTATGTAATTTATTACATCACAAGTAATTAAATTTAATAGATAGAATTATTAAAAAATATATTTATCACCTAGGTAAATAACTATTCCAATAGCTATTCCTAGTAGGATCCAGTGCATTTTAAACTCTCCTTATACTTGTTACTTTTAATCTTGCAGTTTTATAAATTTTTTTAATGGTTTTATCAATATTCATTATAACTACTTTTTTCATTGGACCATAAGCGTGTATTAATTTCTTTTGCGATAAAGCAACAGCAACGTGACCTTTCCAAAAAATAATATCATTTTTTTTAATATTTTTAAGTTGTATTTTTTTTTTAAAATATTTTTCCTGATCTTTAGAATCCCTTGGACAATATCTATTATTTTGATTTAAACAAACTTGTACTAAGGCAGAACAGTCAATTCCTCTGTAACTTTTACCTCCCCATAGATATTTTATATTTTTGAATTTTTTAATATCTTTAAATAGATCTTTGCTTTTAAAATTTATTTTTTTTATATCGGATTTTTTAATCCAATAATTTTCAAATTTAGCAAATTTACCTTTCTTTTCATTTACCTTTAATCTTGAATCGAAAGTAAGGAATTTATTTAAACTTTTTTTAATATTAGGTTTACTAAAAAGTTTTGCTTTTAAAACTGAAACTTTAAAGTTTGCTTTTGTAGAGTATGAAAATTTTTTACCTTTGATGAAACCTGTGTAGCCATCTCTCTCAATTCTTATTTTTTTCCAATTACTTACCTTTTTAATAACTCTAAAATTTTCACCATAAAGTAATTGAGTATCTATTTTAGATTTTAAACTCTTTTTTTTATAAAGATTTGTTATTGTCAGATTATTTACGTAACTATTTTTCACTTAATTTAATTTCGTTTTTAATAAAAAAGAGAAAAACCAATGAAGGAATTACCATAATAGCAGTTATAATAAAGAATATTCCCCAGTCCCCATTCAACCAATCAACCATTGCACCTGACGAGGCTGCTAATGTAGTTCTACCCGCTGTTCCAATTGATGCAAGTAGAGCGTATTGTGTTGCGGTATAAGTTCTATCAACCAACATTGAAATAAAAGCAACGAACGCAACTGTTGCAAATGCTGCAGCCATATCATCAAAAATAACTGCAATAGCAAATAACCATTCAGACTTTCCAGACCAAGCCAATAAAGAAAACAAAAGATTTGTAGATGCCATAAGAATTCCTGACACAAACATTGCTTTAATAACTCCTGATCGGATAGCAAATAGTCCACCCAAAAGTGTAAATACAACAGTCGTTATCCAGCCTAGACCTTTAGAGTAGATGGCAATATCTGTTTTGGAAAAACCAATCTCCTTATAAAAGATTATGGACATTCTACCAAGAAAAGCCTCACCGATTTTAAAAAGAAAAACAAAGCCTAAAATACCTAACGCAATTTTAAAACCATTTTTTTTAAAAAAACTTACTATAGGACCAGCGATCGTTCCACTTATCCAAGCAATAATTAGAGCCAAAAAATTATTACTACCTAATTTTTTTTGTATAATTTTATCTGTTTTGCTTTGTGCATCATATCTTTCACTTGATTTTTTTTCATGAACAAACATTAACGCAATATTACAAGCAATTATTATTATTCCTAAAATTAAAAATGTAATTTGCCAGTAATTATCTATACCTAATTTTTGAAAATATTCTGCAGAGTTTAACGCAACTACGCCACCAAGTTTGTATCCAGTCCACCAACCAACTACAGCAATGGCAGCACCTGCCTGCATAGACTTACCCTCGTTTTTTCCAATTTGTTCTATCCTTAATGCATCTACCGTAATATCCTGAGTTGCAGATGCTATTGCAATTATTAAACCAATTGAGATAACTAAGGCTAAATTTTTTGTTGGATCAACAAAATTCCAAAAAATTAAACTTAAAAGAATAATTAATTGCATTATAATTATCCAACTACGACGGTGCCCAACTTTATTTGTTAGCCATGGAATACGAACTCGATCAATTAATGGAGCCCATAAATAATTAAAAGCATAAACAGCGAAGATAAGACCAGCCCAACCTATAGTACTTCTACTTAACCCGTCTTCTTTGAGCCAAAGACTTAAACTACTACCTATAATGACCCATGGAAAACCACTTATTGCACCCAATAAAAGAATACGCAACATTCTTCTGTCAAAATAAACTTTGAAAGAGTCTTTGAAAGATTGTTTTTGATAAATTTCCATAGGGATGATTATAGATTAATTTATGTTCTCCAGAAAGACGGTAAAAATAACACTAAGACAGCAAAAATTTCTAATCTTCCTAGCAGCATAGCAAAAGATAGTATCCATTTAGATATTTCTGAAACTTCGCTAAAGTTACCATTTGGTCCAATCATTTCTCCTAACCCAGGCCCTACATTTGATATAGCTGTAGCAGCACCCGATATAGCTGATAGGAAATCTAACCCAGTTATTGAAAGCATTATAGCTACCAAAAAAAATATGAGCAAATATGAAAAAATAAATAAAATTACAGAATTGACAAAACCATCTGTAATTTTTTGTTTATTGTAATTTACTAAATAAATACTATTTGGATATATCAATTTTTTAATTTGCGTTTTTAAAAACAAAAATAATATTTGTAATCTGAATATTTTTATTCCACATGTAGTAGATCCTGCACATCCACCAACAAACATTAAAAAAAGAAAGAAAATCAGAGGGAACTTACCCCACAATCCAAAGTCATCTGTTACATATCCTGTTCCGGATAAAATGGACAGAACATTAAAAGAGGAAATTCTTAAATTATCTAAAAAAGATAATTCTGAATTATTAAAAAATAAATATAAAAACATAATAAAAATCGATATAGACAAAAGATATAAGAAACCTTTTATTTGAACATCTTGCAGTAAAATTTTTTTATTACCTTTAATAAATTTTAAATAAGCAATAAAAGGTATACTACCAAGTATAATAAATATTGTTGCAGTAATCTCAATTCCTGGATTATTGAAAAATCCAATCGACTCATTATGAGTAGAAAAACCACCAGTAGCCAGAGTAGTGAATGAATGTGCAATACTATCAAAAGCACTCATGCCTTGTAACCAATATGCAAGAGAACATACAATAGTAAGTGAAGTGTAAATGGATATAATCAAAACTGATATTTCAACAGTTTTTGGTAAAATTTTTTCAGTGCCAGATGTATCTAATTGGAAAAGTTGCATTCCACCAACTTTCAACAATGGAAGTACAGTTGTGGCCATAACAATAATACCTATGCCACCTAACCACTGCATTATAGCTCTCCAAAGTAAAATACTTTTAGGGGATGAATCCAAATCCAATATTACAGTTGAGCCTGTGGTTGTTATACCAGACATGCTCTCAAAAAAAGCTTCACTAAAAGAGAGTTCTAAATTTGATAATACAAAAGGTATACTTCCAAAAAAAGCGATGCTTATCCATGCTAAAGAAGAAAATAAGAATGCTTGTCTGAGATTTAATTGTTTTTCTTTGGTCAAGCTGGTTAAAACAATTAGAATGCCTATTATTATTGTGATGATAGAAGATGAAAAAAAACTGCTACTATTTTCATCATATATTAACTGAATTACATATGGCGCAAGCATAAATACACCTAGTATGATCAGTAGAATACCAATAATAAAAAAAACTGTTTTATTAGTAGCCATAAAAACTGGACAATATTTAAATAGAAATAAAATTCAACTTATTATAAACCTAGGTAATGCTAGAGTCTGAACTGATAAAATCAACCTCTTCATGGCCATTTGTTGAAATCCGAAAATTATTAAAGGATAGGGATTCTATTATTAAGAAGAAAAATAAAATTATATTTCAAACAGGATATGGTCCAAGTGGCCTTCCACATATTGGTACGTTTGGTGAAGTTTCAAGAACATCAATGATGATAAATGCACTTAACCATATAAAGAAGATCGAAACAGAATTAATAACTTTTTCCGACGATATGGATGGTCTCAGAAAAATACCCGAAAACATACCTAATGATCAAATATTAAGAGAAAATATTGGTAAACCACTTACTGATATTCCTGACCCTTTTAAAAAATTTAAAAGTTTTGGCGAACATAACAATGAGATGTTAATAGAATTTTTAAAAAGATTTAATTTCAATTTTACTTTCAAAAGCTCAACCAAAAATTACAAAAATGGTAATTTTAATAACTCATTGATAAGAGTTTTAGAGAAATTCGACGATATAATGAATATAATTTTACCAACTTTAAGAAGTGAAAGGAAAAAAACATATTGTCCATTTCTTCCAATATGTCCTGAAACAGGAAAAGTTTTGGAAATTCCTGTAATTGAAATTGACAAAAAAAACAATTCTTTAGTTTTTGATAACAATGGAAAAAAAATAAAAACAGGAATATTAGATGGTAAATGTAAATTACAATGGAAAGTAGATTGGGCAATGAGATGGTTTACTTTCGATGTTGATTTTGAAATGTATGGTAAAGATTTAATAGAAAGTGCAATTCTTTCAAGTAAAATTTGTAAAGCTATGGGTAAACTACCTCCAAATGGATTTGCTTATGAATTATTTTTAGACGAAAAAGGAGAAAAAATATCTAAATCAAAAGGCAATGGAATAACTATAGATCAATGGTTAAGATATGCCTCTCCAGAAAGTTTATCACTTTATATGTATCAAAATCCAAAAAGAGCAAAAAAACTTTATTCCGATGTTGTTCCTAAAGCCGTTGACGAATATCTTTCATTAATCGAAAAATTTTCAAACCAAGAAATAAAAGATAAACTTTCTAACCCAGTTTGGCATATTCATAAAGGCATACCACCAAAAGAAAAAGTAATTATGCCTTTTTCAATGTTGTTAAATATTGTTGGATCAAGCAATGCAAGAAATAAAGATATTCTATGGAAATTTATAAAAAAGTTTCACAATGAGCTTGATCCTAAGAAAAATAAAATTTTAGATGAACTCACTAATTATGCAATCAATTATTTTGTTGATGAGGTTGAACCAAAGAAAAAATATAAAAATCCAAATTCCAAAGAAAAAGATGCCTTAAAAAATTTAATTACTGTTTTAAAACAAGTTTCTCAAAATACTCCAGCAGAAGAAATACAAACTAGAATTTACACTGTAGGTAAAGAAAATGGATACGAAAAAAATTTAAGAGATTGGTTTAAATTAATTTACGAAGTGTGTTTTGGTGAAGAAAATGGTCCAAGAATGGGTTTTTTTATTAGCTTTTTTGGCGTCAAAGAGACAATTGATTTAATGGAAAAAAAGTTGAATATATAGTTTTAATGTTTTCTTTTATAAGACCTTTTATATTTAACTTAGATCCAGAAAAAGCTCACGATTTAGCGATAAAATCACTCAAATATAATTTTCTTCCAAGCAATTTATTTTCAGTATCTGGTGAGGAAATTTTAAGAACCAAACTACTTGGCAAAGAGATTAATAATCCCATTGGTCTAGCAGCAGGTTTTGATAAAAGCGCAGAAGTTTATAATGAAATATTTAAAATTGGTTTTGGATTTGTTGAGGTTGGAACTGTCACTCCAAAAAAGCAGTTTGGAAATGAAAAACCTCGAATTTTTAGATTAGAAAAAGATCAGGCATTAATAAACAGACTTGGATTTAATAATGATGGATCTGAAATTGTTAAAAAAAGGATTGAAAATAATATTCCATCAAGTTTATTGGGTATAAATATAGGTCCAAATAAAAATACAGTTAACATGACTGATGATTTTTTAAGGTGTGCAGAAATTTTTTTTCCAATTGGAGATTACATAACTATTAATATTTCTTCACCAAATACCTCTGGTTTACGAGATTTTCATGATGAAGATGCTTTAAAAAAATTACTTACAAAGATTAATGAAGTAAGAGAAAAAAGTAATTTTAATAAATCTTTTTTATTAAAGGTTTCACCTGACCTAGATAGTTCGCAGATACCAGTTATTGTAAAACTAATTTTAGAGTACAAAATCGATGGCGTGATTTTAACAAATACTACTAACAAAAATAGGGATAATTTAAAAGACCCAAATAGTAAAGAGATCGGAGGATTGTCTGGAAAGCCTATTAGAGATTTGTCAACTGAATTTGTAAAAAAATTCTATAGAAATTTAAATGGAAAAATACCAATTATAGGTGTTGGTGGTGTTGACTCTGGCGAAACAGCTTTTGAAAAAATAGCTGCTGGTGCATCAGCGGTACAACTTTATACAGGTCTTATTTACAAAGGTCCAAATATTGTAAAAGTTATAAAAAAAGATTTAATTAAAATTCTAAATAACAAAGGTTTTAAAAATATTAGTGAGGCTGTAGGGACTTCATCACACTAATTATTTAAAAAAATTATATTTTTTTTTATCGATATCAAACTTAATGTAATGGATAAGCTCCCTGGCATAAGAAAATGATACTCCTATAAGGACAACAATTATGATTGATAAGAGCCCATAAGTAATTGGATTATTTGTTGAAAGAGATAAAATTACCTCTGCAAGCTTATTATCTATCTGACCTGATTTTACAGGAGCAAATAAACTTGATCCTTTCTCAAGAACAAATGTTTCTATACCCATTATTAAACCCACGGCAAGAAGCAATATTGCTAACAAAGTTTTGTACTCTGATGCATTTAACTTTTGAGAGATTTTTAATCCAACATGAAGCCCAATGATTGAACCAATCAACAAAATAAAAACTAAAATAAAATCTATAGTTTGAAACTTAAGAGCGTGCACAATAACCACTAATCCTGTAATAAAAATTGTCACAAACAAAGATGTTCCTGGAACTAATTTTGTTGGCATACCAATAATATAAATCATTGCTGGAACCATTAAAAAAGCTCCACCAACACCCATAATCGAAGCAAATATTCCAACAATAAATCCTAACATGATTGGCACTAATGCGCTTTCGTAGAGTCTGGATTTATGAAATTTCATTCTGAATGGGAGACCATGTATCCAGTAGTGATCGTGAGCTTTTCTTTTTATTACAACTTTTTTCCTTAAATCTGTTAATTCCTTATAACCTTTTGCAAACATCAAAGTTCCAATAATTACCAACATATAAATATAAGCTAAAGTTATACTCACGTTAATTACTCCTTTTTCTCTCAAATAAGCAAAAATTAACATACCAACTCCTGTACCGACAACACCGCCAGCAACAATTGTTATTCCCATTTTATAATCTAAAGTTTTTCTAAACCAATGATGAAGTGCACCTGATACGGAGGTACCTAAAATATTGTTAGCTTCATTTGCTACAGCATAAGTTGGGGGAATTCCTAAAAAAATCAAAACTGGAGTCATTAGAAAACCGCCTCCGATCCCAAAAAGTCCAGAAATAATGCCAACAATAAAGCTTAGCAATAAAATGATCCAAATAGTTACCTGAACTTGTGCTACTGGTAGGAAAAAATCCATTAAGTTTATTATTCTTTGATACAAACATTGTCAATAGACATATATTTGCTTGATAAAATATCAGTGTCGAATTATATAGCTAGAGGATAAATTATGAGTAATAAATGTGAACTTACAGGTAAAAGACCACTCAAAGGGCATAATGTTAGTCATGCCAACAACAAAACAAAAAGGAAGTTCAATCCCAGTATCAAAAAAATAAAGTTTAAAAGTGATATTTTAAAAAAAAATATTACGTTAAAAGTATCGAATGCAGCACTTAGAACTGTTGATTTTAAAGGCGGTATTGATAAATTTTTATCATCAGCAAAGGCTTTTAAACTTTCAAAAAGAGCTAAGAAATACAGAAATAAAATTGTATTAAAAGAAGCTTAATTATGCAATTAACAAAATTGTTTTTTACTCTAGCCATATTTATGGCTGCAATTGTGGCACTATCAAATTTTCTAGTTCAATTTCCCGTATATTACTTTGGAATGGAAAATATACTTACCTATGCAGCATTTACTTATCCAATTACTTTTTTAATAACTGATTTGGCTAACAGGAAATATGGAAAATTTACAGCTAGAAAAATAGTTTATTTAGGTTTTTTCACAGGTATAATTTTAACAATATTTTTTTCAACTAATTTCGATGATTTAATATCAATTAGAATCGCAATAGGGTCTGGGACTGCTTTTTTAGTTGCCCAATTGTTAGATGTAAGTATTTTTGATTTACTAAGAAAAAAAATTTGGTTTGTTGCTCCAATTGTATCATCATCACTTGGATCATTAGTAGATACATTTCTGTTTTTTTCAATTTCTTTTTACAATACGGAAATACCTTGGATAAGCTTAGCCATAGGAGATTTTATTGTAAAAATTATAATATCTTTATTGATGTTAATACCATTTAGAGTTCTTCTGAAAAAAACTATTCCTGATGAGAAAAAAATATCAGCATGATTATTCTAATGAATATTTTTTTTATTAGAGAATAGGTCAGTTAGTTGATTTATCATAGCATCACCTAAATCATGTACATCTGTTATCTTTACAGCTCTTTTGTAATAACGAGTTACATCATGTCCTATACCAATAGCTAGCAGCTCAATTGATGAAAATTTCTCTATTGAGTTAACGGTATTTTTTAAATCTATCTCAAGATAATCATTCGCATTTGTTGATAGTGTAGAGTCATCAACAGGTGCTCCATCAGATATAACCATTAATATTTTTCTTTCTTCTTTTCTTTTTTTCATTTTATTAAAGGTCCATCTTAAGGCCTCTCCATCAATATTTTCTTTCAATAAACCCTCTTTCAACATTAAACCTATGTTATTTTTTGATTGTCTCCATGGCATATCTGCAGACTTATAAATTATATGTCTTAAATCATTCAGTCTTCCTGGAAACTTTGGTTTTTCATTGGTAACCCATTTTTCTCTACTTGAACCACCTTTCCAGTGTTTTGTTGTAAAACCTAGAACTTCGACTTTAACTGAGCACCTTTCTAAAGTTCTTGCTAAGATATCTGCACAAACAGCTGCAACTGAAATTGGTTTCCCTCTCATTGAACCTGAGTTGTCTATTAGAATAGTTACTAAAGTATCTTTAAATTCAGTTTCCTTTTCTTTTTTAAAGGACAAAGAGTTAAGTGGGTCAATTATTAATCTAGTTAATTTTGATGAGTCTAATAATCCCTCTTCTAAATCAAAATCCCACGACCTATTTTGTTTTGCTAAAAGCCTTCTTTGTAATTTGTTAGCTAATTTAGAGACAAAACTTTTTAACTGCAATAGCTGCTGATCTAATGTTGCTCTAAGTCTTTCAAGTTCTTCCTTTGTTTCAAGATTTTCGGCCTTTATTACCTCATCAAACTGATCGGTATATATTTTATATTTTTTTTCTTTTTCAAAAAATATTCTGTTGGGTTTTATATTTGTTTTTTCTCCAGCTTCTTGAACTTCCTCAACACTTTTATCTTCCTCACTTGATAAGTCTTTTGTATCAGGAGGTCTTGTGTCAATAGAGAGCTCTTGATCATTCTCCTGATCTGCAATTTGCCCATCTTTTTGATCTTTTGACTGTTGGCTCTCAGGACTTTTTAGCTTTTTATCACTCTCCTCATGATCCTCTGAAAATTCTTTATCTTCAATATTTAATTCTGATATTATTTCTGAAATTTTTTGATTAAATTTATTTTGATTGTTTAGGTTTTCTTTTAAAAAAGCTAAATTCTGTTTAAACTTTTTTGCAAAATTTACCTTTGTTTTTTTTGGTTCCTTGATATCAAAAAAAAAGCTTTTAAGATAACTGTCAAAAGACTCTTCAATTTTATTTTTATTTGATTTTAATCTGGCTCTATTTTCATTATACTGAAAAAATAAGTTTTTTTTTATTCCTGTAAAAACTTCACACCCAATTTTTTCATATCTTATCTTTTCGGCAATTTTATAAAGTTTTTGAGATATTTCACCACCAGGTTTATATTTGTTATAAATATCGCTATTACTATACTTTAATCTTAAAGCCTCTGAGTCTGCCATTGCTCTAAAAATAGAATAGTCTTTAATATCTTCAAGTTTATCAATTTCTGGTAAATTTATTTCGTTTTTATTATTAACGTTAGATGTTGGCTTACCGAATGTAATTTCGCAATTTTTTTTTTCTGAAATAGATTTTACTGTTGAGGTTAATGCATTTTTAAATACCTCTAAATGGGTCTCTTTTTTTTGCATTTTAACTTATTTTTACGTTAACTGAAGATTCTGGAAGATCTTCACCGAAACACCTTTGGTAATATTCTGCAACAATTTTTCGCTCTAATTCATCACATTTATTTAAAAATGTTACTCTAAAAGCGTAACCAGTATCTTTAAAAATCTCAGAATTTTCCGCCCAATGCAACACCGTTCTCGGACTCATTACAGTAGAAATATCTCCGTTCACGAATCCATTTCTTGTGAGATCGGCAACTTTAATCATCTTAAGCACTTTTTCTTTACCTTTTGAATTATTTAAACTTTTATTTTTAGCTATTATAATTTCTAATTCTTTTTCTGCTTTAAGATAATTTAATGTTGTTACAATATTCCATCTGTCCATTTGGCCCTGGTTAATTTGTTGAGTACCATGATAAAGACCTGATGTGTCACCAAGCCCAATAGTATTCGTGGTTGCAAACATTCTAAAAAATTTATTTTGATTAATGACTTTGTTTTTATCTAAAAGTGTAAGTTTTCCCTCGCTTTCTAAAATTCTCTGAATAACAAACATAACATCTGGTCTTCCCGCGTCATATTCATCAAAAACTAAAGCAACTGGATTTTGCACCGACCAAGGAAGAACTCCCTCTTTAAATTCAGTAATTTGTTTTCCATCTTTTATTACAATTGCATCTTTTCCTATAAGATCTATTCTACTTATATGACTATCTAAGTTTACTCTAACACATGGCCAATTTAGTCTTGAGGCGACCTGCTCAATGTGTGTTGACTTTCCAGTACCATGATATCCTTGTATCAAAACTCTTTTATTGAAAGCAAATCCTGAAAGTATTGCTAAAGTTGTATCCCTATCAAATTTATAATTATCATCTAACTCAGGAACATAAGGATTTTTCTCTGAAAAACTATCAACCTCCATATCCGTGTCTATTCCAAAGGTTTGTCTTACGGAGATTTTAATGTCTGGTTTTTTATTTTCTAAATTCATTTTCTCATGCTCACTTTAAGTTGACTATATGCTAAAGTAATTTTTTTTAAAATATCTTCATACTTTTTACTTCCACGGTTTTTATCAGGATGGTATTTCTTTACAAGTGTTTTAAATTTTTTTTGAATATCTGACCAGTTTGTATCACTTTTAAGGCCTAAAATTTTTAAAGCCTCTTTATCTTTCTCTGTCAAATTAGAATTATTGAACTTCTTAAAATCAGAGTTTTTAAAAATTCCTGTTTTATCATCCAAAGCATTAAGCCACAATATTCTAAAAAAGTTTTCAGAAGATCCAAAACTTTTAGTAGGTTTATGCCATGTAAGGTCAGACTTTACAAAATTTTGGATCTCCTTATCATCCATATCAGCAAAATAATTCCAGCTTTTGTTAAATTCTTTAATGTGTTCTAAACAGAGCAATCTAAATTTTTTACTATTATCTTTTTCTATTGGAGCTCTATACAAGCCAATTTTATTACACTTACTCCAATCACAAATATTTTTCATAATAAGTTTCAATTATATAGTACAATGTTTATTTAATGAAAAGTTTAATAGATATAGTTAAAGAAAAAATTAAAAAAAATATTCCAGATAGTAATATTGAGATAATTGATAATACTCATTTACACAAACATCACAAATCTTTCAATAAGAGTAAAATCCATTTAAAAATAATTATACAATCTGACACTCTTAGAAATTTAAACCGTATTGTTTCTCACAAAAAAATAACAAGTATTCTTAGAGATGAGATTCAAACAAAAATTCATTCATTAGAAATAAAAATTAAATAATTTTTTTTAATATTTTTTTCAATTCTCCAGGACTAAGTCTATATTGCCCAGGCTTGGTAGTTAAACCTATTTTTCTCAGAAGTATAAGATTAATTTTTTTGTCATAATTTTTTTTATCAACTTCCATAAAATTCACAATTTTATTTAAATTTTTTTTATTTAAAAAATTTAAATATTTTTTAAGTAGTTTGTTGCTCAGATAAAGATTTTCAATTGTATCCAATGTTTTTTTAGAGCAAACTTTTTTTATATAAGAAAGTCTTGTTGCTAAAATCATACCAATCAAAACAGCCTCCCCATGATTAATTTTTCCAGAATATTTATTTGCTGCCTCTATTCCATGAGCGAAAGTATGGCCAAAATTTAGTATCATTCTATCATTTTTTTCTTTTTCATCCTTATTAACAAAAGATAATTTAATTTTACAACTTTTTGATATTGTCTCGCCCATAGTTTTAAAATTAAGACTTTCAAAAATTTTATTTTTATCCTTATCTAGTTTTTTAAAAAATTTATTATCTTTTATTATTGAATGTTTTAGAATTTCAGCGAAACCGCAGACCAAATTTCTTTTGGACAAACTTTTTAAAAGTGTCAAATCACTTAAAACCAATCTTGGTTGATAAAAGGTACCAATAAGATTTTTTCCGCCCCCTGAATTAACTGCTGTTTTTCCTCCAATTGAAGAATCGACTTGAGCTAAAAGTGTCGAGGGAATATTGATTAAGTTTATTCCTCTTTTATAAATACTTGCAACAAAACCTCCAAAATCACCAATGATACCGCCCCCCACGGTTATGATTGTATCATTCCTACTTAGATTATTTTTAATGAGTCTTTCCAACAGATTGTTTGCTTTTTTTAATGATTTCAATTTTTCGCTAGGAATAAATTCATAAACATAAACACTGTATTTTCTCAGCTGCTTCTTAATTTTTATCTTAAAATTATTTGGAATATTTTTATCTAAAATTAATCCAATTTTTTTTGTTTTAGGACACAACTTATTTATTTGAACTTTTAATTTTCCTAATGACCCTTTACCAATAATAATTGTATAATTTGTATTTTTATTTTTTACAAAAATTCTATTCATTTTCATAAATATCTACAATCTCTTTGATTATTTGATTTCTATTTTTTGCATTACAATCTATTCTAAAGTCAGAGAGTGAATAAGTTTTCTCTCTAGACTTACACAGTTTTTTAACTTCATTTTCTGATCTATTATTATCTAATAAAGGCCTTTTCATGTTAACTTTAATCCTTTGAAAAATAATTTTAGAGTCTAAATCTAACCAAAATGAAATCCCTTTTTTGCTTGTTTCATCTCTAATTTTTTCATTCAGAAATGCTCCACCACCCAGTGCTATAACAATTTTATTTTTGTTCAAATAATTTATAGTCTCTTTTTCTTCAATATCTCTAAAAAATTTTTCACCTTTTTTTTTAAATATTTCACTTATAGATAATGATAGTTTTTTTTCTATAATGGAGTCTATATCTGTAAATTCCATTTTAAGCTTGTGAGACAAATCTTTCCCAATTGAAGATTTACCCACACCCATCATTCCAGTTAATACGAGGTTTTTTTTCAATTTATACCCAAAATTTAATTTGATTTATCACAAATTTGTCTTAATTTCCGAGTTTAAATATATTTTAAAGACTATGCAACCAAGATTAAATTTAAGATCAAAAAATAATTCATCCTTGCTTGGTACAGCCTTAAAAGGTTTAATAATTATTGGTTTTATAAGTTTAGCATTCTACTTAGTTGATAAGATAGATTTTCCATCTCCACAAAGTGAAACAACAGAAGATGTCACTAATCAAATTATTAAACTCAAATAGAAACTTTTTTAAACTTGTTTTTATTTGTTTATTTTTTTTTCAAAATATTGTCGCAGAAGAAAAATCTGTTGATATTTGGAATAATAAAAATCAAACTAAACCTGAAAAAAATAATATACAGCAAGAACCAAAGCAAGAACCTAAAATTGATATCTCTAAATTAAACCAAAATCAGAATGAACTAATTACAATTTCAGAGAGTCAAAGTGAAAAGTCTGATGAAAAATTGATTGGGCTCTATGATCCTGGACAAAATGATTTGAGTTTAGAAATGTGGATGCGTACAAATGGAGAATTAATTAAACAGTCATTAAAAAGAATCGAAAAAATTAAATTATCAAAGTTTTCCGAAGAAATATTTCTTAATACAATTTTAACCTACTCATATTCACCCCAAAAAAATTTAACTGAAAAAGAATTTTTAAAATTAAAAATAGATTGGTTAATTAAAAATAATAAAATTGAAATAATTGAAAACTTCTTAAATAAAAATTTAGAATTCGATGGTAAATCTAAATTAATAAAATATTTAGTCGATCATTACATTTCATTAGCAAATATTTCTGAAGGATGTGAGAAAGCAGAATTTATAAATAAAGAAATAAAAGATAAGTATTTAGAAAAATTCAGAATTTATTGCTTAGTGTTAAATAAAAAACAAGAGGAAGCTATTTTAAACTTTGATTTGCTAAGAGAAGAGGGGAGATCAGATAAATTCTTTAATGACAAAATTTCCTTTTTGTTAGGATTGCAAGAAAAAACAAGTGATAAAATTTCTGACAAAAATTTATTAAATTTTTATTTATCCTCAATTACTATAGATGGATTTAAATACGAGCCGACCAACAAAACTGACAAAAATATTTGGAAGTTTTTAGTTGCATCGAATCTAATTATAATAGATGAACTTGAAGATCCAGAAACTATTAAAAAATATGAAGTTGCTGCCCATGATGGATCTTTCGATAAAGATAAAATATTTGAAATATATATGTCGATGCCGTTTAGTATCAATCAATTATTAAATGCATCAACAATCTATCAAAGTCTAGAAGGTTATGAGGGAAGAGCATTAATTTATCAAAGAGCCCTGTTGTCAGATAACATAGAAAATAAATTAAAGTTATTTTTTCTCTTAAAAGATTCTTTTGATAAAGAAAAACTAAACAATATTTTTAAAGATAAGTTAAGTGAAATACTTAAAGAAATAGACCCAAGTGATGTTCCAGATGATTTTAAGAAAATAGTTGAAAAAAATATAATTATTGAAGAAAAAGTTGAACTAGGAAAAATAAAATTTGACGATAAGATCTTACATAGGTCTAAAGTAATTAAAATTTTTACTGAAGATGATATAAAAAAAGATAAAGTAAACAAAGACCTAGCGAGCGTTTATAAAAAAATTAAACGAAACAAAAAATATTTTTACTCTATAAAAGACATCATGCTTTTAGAAACTTTAATTGCAGACGGAATATCAATTCCATCTGATTTAGATGTGAAAAGTCTCTCTAAAGATTTAACGATTCCAAACACAATGGAATCACTTATAGAAGAGGGTCAAATAGGTCTATTCATGTTGAAGCTTGTTGAGATTATAGGAAGCGATGATATAGAGAATTTAGATCCTGAAACTTTATATTTTATTAACAACCTATTAAATAAAGGAAAAATTAAAAAAGTCAGAAATCAAATATTAAATCTCGCCCTACCTTTGAGAGTATAATTGTATTATAAACTTTCATGGCCATAAGAAAAATTTTAACAATCCCAGACTCTATTTTAAGGCAAAAATCTTTACCAGTAGATAAAGTAAATCAAGAAATCAAAACTCTCATGGATGACATGCTAAACACAATGTATGATGCGCCGGGAATTGGTTTGGCTGCTATACAAATTGGTATTCCAAAAAGGATTATAGTTATAGATTTATCTAAAGATCCTGAAAAAAAAAATCCAATGTATTTTGTAAATCCTGAGATCACTTGGAAATCAGATTTAAAATCAACTTATGAAGAGGGGTGTCTTTCTATACCCAATCAATTTGCGAAAATTGACAGACCTGAGAAATGTAATGTTAAATTTTTAGACTATGATGGAAACAATAAAGAAATAAAAGCTGAAGGACTTCTATCAACTTGTATTCAACATGAAATTGACCATCTAAATGGAGTTTTATTCATTGATTATTTGTCAAAGCTTAAAAAAGATATAATTATTAAGAAAGTATCGAAAGATAAAAAAGAGACAGAAAGAGTAGTAGTTTAAATTAAAAAATTTAATGTCAAAAAAAATTGTTTTTATGGGAACACCAGAGTTTGCAGTTCCTACTTTAGAAGCTTTAAAAAATTCCAACAATGAAATTGTAGTCGTTTATTCTCAACCAGCTAGCAAAGCAAATAGAGGTCAAAAATTACTAGACTCAAAAGTTGGAAGTTTAGCAAAAAAATTTTCCTTAAGTTTAAGAACACCTAAAACTTTAGATAGTGATGAAGAGTTTAAATTTTTTAGCTCAATAAAACCAGACATCGCTGTTGTCGTCGCATACGGTCAAATAATACCTAAGAGATTTTTAGATATTCCAAAATTTGGTTTTATCAATGTTCACGCTTCATTGTTACCGAAGTGGAGAGGGGCAGCTCCTATACAAAGATCTATAATGAATTTAGATAAGGAAACAGGGGTAAGTATAATGAAAATTGTTGAAAAACTTGATGCTGGACCTGTTATTCAACAGGATAAAATTAATTTAAATGAAAATATAGATACTTCAATATTATCAAAGTTACTCTCTCAGCTAGGTGCAAAATCTTTAATGAATGTTATAGAAAAATTAGAAAAGAATGAAATCAGCTTTGTTGAGCAAAACCATAATGAAGCCACATACGCAAAAAAAATTACAAAAGAAGAGGCTGAATTAAAATGGAATCAAAATGCAAATATAATTTTAGCTAAAATCAATGGATTAAATCCAAATCCAGGAGCTTGGTTCAAATATAAAAACGAAAGATATAAAGTGTGGAAAGCAAAAATATCCAATACCGGTGGTTTACAAGGATCAACAATTGATAATAACTTAACGATTGCATGTAAAGATAAATCAATAAGTATTCTTGAAATACAAAAGGAAGGTAAAAGTAGACAATCAACTGATCAATTCCTACTTGGTAGTAAAATTCCTAAGGGTGAAAAAATTGTATAATGATAACGTATCAAATTACAGTTGAATATCTCGGTACAAATTTTGTTGGTTGGCAATTTCAAAAAAATGGTCTTTCAATTCAAGAAGTTTTAGAATCTGCTTTATCGCGATATTTAAAAGAAAATATAAGAGTGATAGGTTCTGGAAGAACAGATTCCGGCGTTCATGCGAGTGAACAATCAGCCCATTTTAAAACAAAAAATAAGATAAATGATATGGGTATTTTCCTCAATGCAGTGAATTTTTTTTTAAAGAAACATCCTGTGTCAATTTTAAATATTAAGAAAAGATCTAATAATTTTCATGCAAGGCATAGCGCTAAAGAAAGAGTTTATAAGTATTTTATAATTAATCGACCCTCGTCTCTTGCTTTAGATAAAAATAAGGCCTGGCATATTAAAAAAAAACTAGACATAAAATTGATGAAAAAAGGTGCTACAATTTTAAAAGGAACACATAATTTTACGACATTTAGAGCCTCAAATTGTCAGGCTAAATCGCCAATCAAAACATTGAAAAAACCATTAATAAGTAAAAGCAAAAATAAGATTATATTTACCTTTCAATCAAAGTCTTTTCTCCAGCAACAAGTAAGGTCAATGGTAGGCTCTTTAAAATATTTAGGTGAAGGTAAATGGAATTTAAAAGATTTTAAAAGAGCATTTGAGTCAAAAAAAAGATCAATGTGTGCTCCTCCAGCACCAGCACATGGATTATATTTAGTAAAAGTAAAATATTAAAAATACTTGAATTATTTTTTTTAATTACCATATATGAATTGTAGGTCGCCAAATGGGACTTACAAATAACCTTGCTAACAAAGGAGGAAAATATGACAAGTAAGGACATTTCTGTCTTTAACTCATTAAGACCTTTCAGCATTGGATTCGACGATATGTTTGATCAGTTTGAGTCTATGTTAGGGAATGGAGGATTAGGCGTGCAAACAAATTATCCCCCATACAACATCAGGAAAGCAGGTAAAGACAAGTATGCTATAGAAGTAGCGCTTGCAGGCTTTAACAAAAGTGATGTTGAAATTGAGTATGAAGACAATACTTTAACAGTGAGAACTAAGAAAGTTCAAAAATCTGAAAATAAAGATGGTGAAGAGATTATTCATCGAGGGATATCTCAAAGATCATTCTCTAGATCATTTACAGTAGCAGATGATGTGAAGGTAAATGGTGCTGAGTTAAAAGATGGTCTTTTGACTATCGATTGTGAAAAAATCGTACCAGAAATAAAAAAGAAAAAATTAATACCTATTAAATAAAGGTATCCTTGCTTGCGGGGTTTAGCTCCGCAAGTAACTTTTAATTTTCTATCAAAGCTTTTAAGTGGTATTCAGAACTCTCTTTAAGGGCATTTAAATCATAACCACCTTCTAAAATCGAAACAACTTTATTATTAATACTTTTATTAATAACTTTTAATGTCCTTTTTGTAATATCGTAAAAATCTTTTGACCTTAATTTAAATTGAGCAAGAGGATCATCCTGATGCGCATCAAATCCTGCAGAAAATAACAAAAATTCTGGTTTAAACTCTTTAAGTTTTTTTAAAACATGTTCATAAGCATTCAAATATTCCTCTGAGTTTGTTCCAGCCGGCAAGGGGATATTTAAAATATTATCGTGTTTCCCTTTTTCATTATTTGCACCAGTACCAGGATAAAAGGGATATTGATGAGTCGATATGTATAAAACTTTTTTATTATCATAAAAAATATTTTGCGTACCATTTCCATGATGAACATCGAAATCTATTATAGCAATTTTATTAAATTTATATTTATCTATAAGATAATGGGCGCCAACCGCTACATTATTGTATATACAAAATCCCATGGCTTTATCTTTTTCCGCATGGTGTCCAGGTGGTCTCACAGGACAGAAAACATTTTTAAACTCTTTATTTTGTACACTATCAATAGCCGTTATTATTGATGCAACTGCATCTGATGAAGCTTGTCTACTACCTGGAGACACAATGGTATCACCATCTAAAAAATGCAGACCCTTTTTTGGAAAAGAATTTTCTACTTCATCAATATAATCAGATTCGTGAGCAATTTTTAAATATTTAGTGTCAAACTTTAATGGTTTTTTCCAAATCAATTTTTTGTTTTTTTTTAAGTTTTCAATTACGACAGAAACACGATCTGCTCTTTCAGGATGACCTTGACCGGTGTCATGATTTAAATAAGTGTCCGTAGTAATAATTCCTGTTTTCACTTAAAATAACTTACCAAAATATTTTTGTATATTTTAGTTAATTTTTTTAAATCAGAAACAGAAACACTTTCATCTATTTTGTGCATTGTCTTACCTACTAAACCAAATTCTAAACAGGGTGCTATATTTTTTATAAATCTTGCATCTGATGTACCGCCTGAGGTAGATAGTTTTGGTTTAAGACCTGTGACTTTTTTAACGATATTTTGAACCATATAAGTAGTTTTATTTGGTTTAGTTAAAAATGCTTCGCCTGAAACTTCGTAAGTTATTTTGAATCTAGATTTATTAGCTTTCGTAACTGCTCTAAATATTTTATTAAGTTTATTTTTTAGGGAACTAGATGTGTGTTTATCATTAAATCTAATATTAAAAACAGCATCAGCAGATCCAGGAATGACATTGTCCGCATGATTATCAATATTAATTTTTATTACCTCGAGATTAGAAGGTTGAAAGTTTTTTGTTCCTTTATCAAGTTTTAAATCCTTAATTTTTTTTAAAATTTTGATTAAAGTATTAGAGGGATTATTGGCTCTGTGTGGATAAGCAACATGGCCCTGAGAACCTATTATAGTAAGCCTACCTGTCAAACTTCCTCTTCTTCCAATTTTAATCATTTCTCCAAGTTTATTTGGATTAGTTGGCTCACCAACTATACAAAAATTAATTTTTTCTCTTTTTCTTTTTAAATATTTTATAAGTCTTTTAGTTCCATTCACCGCTATTCCTTCCTCATCCCCTGTAATTAGTAAACTTATGGATCCTTTAAAATTTTTATTTTCATTTTTAAATCTACTTACTGCAGCCACAAAACATGCAATTGACGCTTTCATGTCATTCGCACCCCTTCCAATTAATTTATTATTCCTTACAATTGGTTTAAAAGGATTAGTAGTCCATTTTTTTACATTACCTGGTGGAACTACATCTGTATGTCCTGCATAACAAAAATTTGGAGAAGATTTTCCAAGTTTTGCATAAAGATTTTTTATATTTTTAAAATTAATTATTTTACAATTAAAACCTATAGATTTTAAATTTTTAGCTAATAGGTTAATTGCGCCAGCATCTTTTGGCGTGATACTAGGTTTACGAATCAAATCTTTTGCTAATTTTAACTCACTTATTTGCATTAATTTTAGTCTCTTAATAAATCATTAATAGACGTTTTGCTTCGAGTTTTTTCGTCTACTTTTTTTACAATTACTACACAATATAATGATGGACCTTTAGGATTATTTTTACTTGGCATTGATCCTGGAACAACAACAGAATAGGCTGGAACTTTACCATAATGAATTTCACCAGTTGCACGATCAATTATTCTCGTTGATGCACCAATATAAACACCCATAGATAATACTGACCCTTTTTCAACAATTACACCTTCTGCTATTTCAGCACGTGCACCTAAAAAACAGTTATCCTCCACAATAGTTGGGTTTGCCTGCATTGGTTCTAAAACACCGCCGATACCAGCACCACCAGAAATATGACAATTTTTTCCAACCTGAGCACATGATCCAACTGATGCCCAAGTATCTATCATTGTTCCCTCGTCGACATATGCACCTACATTAATAAATGATGGCATTAGAACCACATTTTTTGCTATATGAGCTCCTTTTCTAATTACGCCATTTGGAACATATCTAAATCCAGCTTTCTTAACTTGTTCTTCACTCCATCCTTGAGTCTTTCCATCTATTTTATCGT
>CACKGP010000002.1 GCA_902599805.1 uncultured Pelagibacteraceae bacterium | reverse complement strand
ATATCTTTTGGATTTGCTCTTTTGATAAAATCATTAATAGATTTAAATTTTCCATTTTTTTCTCTTTCTTTCACAAGATTAGAAACAGCTTCTCTACCAACGCTTTTAATACCTGATAATGCATAAAAAATTTTATTTTTTTCGGATTTGAAATCTGCAAAGCATAAATTTATATTTGGTCTAATGATCTCAATTTTAAGTCTTTTCAATTCCTCTACAAATTCTCTTAACTTATCGGTATTTGATAATTCTGTAGACATCGTTGCGGCAATAAAATCCTCTTTATAATAATACTTTAAGAAAGCAGTTTGGTAAGCGATTAAAGCATAGGCAGCTGCATGACTTTTGTTAAAACCGTATTCAGCAAACGGCATTATTTTTTTGAAAATGAAAGAGGCTATATCTTTGCTTATATTATTATTAATTGCGCCTTTTATAAATTTTTCCTCCTGTTTTTCTAATTCTTTCCTCTTCTTTTTTCCCATCGCTTTTCTTAAAATATCAGCCTCGCCTGCCGTAAATCCTGCAAGAGTCTGTGCGATTTGCATAACTTGTTCTTGATAAATTATTATTCCATAAGTTGGTTTGAGGATATTTTCTAAACTTTTGTGAATGTAATCAGGTTTTTTTATTCCATTCTTACAATCATTATAAATTGGAATGTTGTTCATTGGGCCAGGTCTATAAAGAGCTACGAGGGCAACAATATCCTCAAATTGATTTGGCTTCATTTGTTTTAAAGCTGATCTAACACCGGAGCTTTCAAGCTGAAACAAACCTGTTGTTTCACCACTGGATAACATTTTATAAATTCCTATGTCATCAAGAGGTATTTTTGAAATATCTATTTCGATATTTTTACTTCTTAAAATTTCAATAGTTTTATTAATTACTGTAAGTGTATTAAGTCCCAAAATATCAAATTTGACTAATCCGGAATTTTCCGAAGAGTGCATATCAAATTGAGTTGAAGGTAATAATAAATTAGAGCTACTATCCATATAAAGCGGAACTTTTTCTGATAATTTTTCATCTGAAATTACTACACCCGCAGCATGTGTTGCTAAATTTCTATTTAGTCCCTCTAATTTTAGCGATAATTCAATTAATTTTTTAACCTTAGGATTTCTTTTTTCCTCTTCGGCAATTCTTGGTTCTCTCGCGATTGACTCTTTTAATGTTAAGGGCCTAGAAGGATCAAAAGGTATCATCTTACATAATTTATCTACGTGTCCATATGGCAAACCCAGAACTCTTCCAATATCTCTTAATGCCATTCTTGCTTTGAGTTTCCCAAATGTAATTATGTGTGCAACTCCACCTTTGTATTTAGACTTTAAATATTTAAAAACTAAGTCTCTTTTTTCTTCGCAAAAATCTATATCAAAATCTGGCATAGATATTCTATCTGGATTTAAAAATCTTTCGAAAATAAGTCCAAATTCAATTGGGTCTAAATCAGTAATGTCTAAAGAATACGCTACTAGCGAACCAGCCCCGGAACCTCTGCCAGGACCTACAGGAATACTATTTTTTTTTGCCCATTTTATGTAATCAGAAACAATTAAGAAATAACCTGAGTAGTTCATTTTGTTTATAATTTCAATTTCATGGTTTAATCTTTCATAATAAATTTTTTCAATCTGAGCTTTGTCATAAGTGTTTTTTTTCTTTAAAATGAAGTTATCAAGCCTGTTTTTTAGTCCAATCTTTGACAGCGATAGAAGTTCGTCATTTTCACTTAAATTGCTTGAAATTTTTATAGAGGGTAAATTTGGTTGTATTTTTTTTAACTTATAAGAAAATCGGAATGGAAAATTATAATTATTTTCAATAGCTTCTGGGATATCCTTATAAAGATTTTCTAACTCGTCTGAATTTTTCATGAAATGTTGATCGCTAAATTTTTTTCTATTTTTTTCGTCTACATAAGTTTTTTGACCTATACATAGTAAAGCGTCATGAGCCTCGAACATATCTTTGTTTATATAAAAAATCTCTTGTGACGCAATTAATGGCACCTTAAATTTTTTTGAGAGATTGAGAAGATTATTCTCTAAATATTTTTCTCCTGGATCATTATGTCTTTGTATTTCAAAATAAAATCTATCACTAAATATTTTCGTCATTTTTAAAATAAACTCTTGTACTTCTTTTGTGTTATTTTTTTTAATTAGATTATTTAATAAAGAGTCTAATCCGCCGCTAGTAACAATTATATCTTCTGAATGTGAAAAAAGTTCGTCCAAATTACAATGTGGCGGTAATGTTTCTTTTGCATCAAGGTAACTTTTTGAAGATAATTTTGTTAAATTACTAAAACCTTTTTCTGTTTGAGCAAAAATAGGAATTTTGCCCATAACCTTATTAAAAACAAAATTAATTTGAGTTCCAATGATTGGTTGAGTACCTGACTTACTAATTTCTTCTGAAAATTCAAGAGCACCGCACAAATTAAAACTATCACTTAAACCAATAGATTGAATTTTATTTTCCTTACAATATTTACCTAAGTCTGTGATTTTAATTGCACCTTCGCAAATTGAATATTGAGTATGTATTTTAAAATGTGTGAATTCTTTTTTTTCATTTCTCATTTGATGATTTTATAATACCATCCCTAATGCTTAAAGTATAATCAGCTTTTTTTGCAATTTCTCTATTATGGGTTGCAATTAAAACTATTTTATTTTTTTGTTTTAATTTTAAAAAATAAGATAAAACTTCAGATGAATTTTTATTGTCAAGGTTACCAGTTGGTTCGTCTGCCAGAATAATTTTTGTATCAGAAATTAATGACCTTGCTATTGCAACTCTTTGTTGTTCCCCACCTGATAAATCAGATGGAAAATGATTAAGTCTATGACCTAGATTAACCTTTCTTAAGTAACTTTCTGCTTCTTTAATTGAACTGTTGTAATTTTTATTTCTAATTATCAAGGGCATGGCAACATTTTCCACAGCGGTAAAATCCAAAAGTAAATTATTGTTTTGGAAAATTATTGATATGTGATTTCTAATTAATTGGTTTCTTTTATTTTCGGTAATATTTTGTGTTGGTTCACCTAATATAGTGATTTTACCATTAGTAGGTTTATCTAATAAAGCGAGTAAATGAAGCAAAGTTGACTTTCCCGAACCTGATGGACCTACAAGCGCTATGATCTTTCCTGTTTCAAGATTAAGATTAAGATTGTTTAAAACATTTACTACTACTTTATTGTTTATAAAGTTTTTTGATAATTTCTCGACCTTAATACAATTTTTATTCATACTTTAAAGCTTTTATTGGTTCAACTTTAGCTACTGCAAAAGATGGAAATAATGATGCTAGAGATGTAACAACTATTGAAAATAGTGATATTGATAAAATAGATTTTGCGTTTATTTCACTTGGCATTTCGTCTAAAAAATAAACATCTTCTGGAAAAATTTGTAAGTTGAATACCGAGGATAGAAACTGTCGTATCTCCTCAATATAAATTGAAAAAGTAACACCTAATATGACGCCCGCAATAGTTGCTGTCAAACCAATAGTAAACCCTGTTAAAAAAAATGATTTTACGATAGATTTTTTTGATAAACCTAATGCTTTTAAAATTGCTATCTCTTTAGTTTTATTTTTAATTAAAATTGTTAGTCCAGAAATTATATTAAATGCTGCCACAATAATAATTAAAGTTAATATCAAAAACATTACATTTCTTTCAACTTTTAGAGCTGATAGAAAAGATTTATTTTGATCAGACCAAGAATTTACAAATAAACCTGGGTTTATTTCTTGTATTTCATTTTTATATACATCGGCATTTAAAGGATCTTTAAGATATATATCTAAATTTATATCATCATCTGTTTTTTCAAAAAAAGATAATGAGTCATTTAAATTAAAAAATATAACATTTTTATCGTATTCATATAACCCACTACTAAAAACTGAAATAATTTTGTAACTAGATTGTTTTGGTACCATACCAAATAACGACGGAGATGAAGTGGAGGACATTAAATTTATTTTGTCGCCGACAACAACCCCAAGTTCTATAGCGAGATGTTTGCCTATTATTATTCTACCATTATTAAAATTTGAAATTTCCCCGTCAATTATATTATTTTGAAACAAATCTAGTTCTTTAATTTGGTTTTTGTTTATTCCTCTGACTAAAACACCTTTGGCTGTGTTACTTGTAATAATTACACCTTCACCATATAAAGATTTTACTATTTTAGCTTTTTTATACTTATTTTTTAAATCTAAATAAAAATTTTCAGTGATACTATTGCTATATGGTTTTATTGTAATATGAGGATTAAAACCTAAAATTTTTTCAGTAAGTTCTGTCCTAAATCCATTCATAACAGACATAACAATGATTAAAGTTGCAACACCCAACATAATTCCAAGAAATGAAAAAATTGAAATTACCTTTAAAAAACCTTCTTTTTTTTTAGGCTTTAGATTTCTTGTAGTTATTAATTTTTCGACTGTGGTAAACAATTTATTTTTTTAATATGTTGATAATTTGGTTAATTTCTAAAGACTGTGCGTCCTCACCTACTTCTTTAAACTCGAATTGATCTTTTGTTGATTTTGATCCTACAACAATTTGATAAGGAATACCTAAAAGATCGTGTTTTCTAAATTTATTTGAAATATTCTCATCAACATCATCGAGTAATACGTCGATGTCTTTTTCTTTAAGTGAATTATAAATTTTTCTTGATTTTTCTAAATTAGAATTATCGTTTTTATTTATCGCTGGTATAATTACAACATCGAATGGGGAAACAGCTTTTGGCCATTTCATTTTATCATTATTAAATTTTGCTTCTATTATGGCTGCTACTAGTCTGGATACACCAATGCCATATGAACCCATTTTAACAAAAATTTTTTTTCCGTCCTTACCATCTACTGTACAATTCATGGGCTTAGAATATTTGTCCCCAAAATAAAAGATGTGTCCTACCTCTATTCCTTTAGTTTGAAGTTGATCATTTTTTTTTACTTTTTTATTAAAGTCATCAGAATTAAACTTTTCATCAGTTACTGAGTAGAATTTTGAAAAATCATCTCTCATTTTGTTTAGTGAATTATAATCGTTTTTATAATTTTTAATTGGTATATCGAAGATTCTTTTATCTGTATAAATTTTACTTTCTCCTGTTTCTGCTAAAATTATAAATTCGTGTGATAAGTCACCGCCTATTGGTCCTGTATCTGCTTTCATTGGAATCGACTTAAGACCTAATCTTTCAAAAGTCTTAAGATAAGCAAAAAACATTTTATTGTATGATAAGGCTGCATCATCATCACTAAGATCGAATGAATAAGCGTCTTTCATATAAAACTCTCTACATCTCATAACGCCGAACCTTGGTCGTAATTCATCTCTAAATTTCCACTGTATGTGATATAAAATTTGCGGCAATAATTTGTATGATTTAACGCTTGTTCTAAATATTTCGGTTATTTGTTCCTCATTTGTAGGTCCGTAAAGCATTTCCCTTTTTTGCCTGTCAGATATTCTTAACATTTCTTCGCCATAATCGTCATATCTTCCACTTTCCTTCCATATATCGGCGGATTGTACTGTAGGCATTAACATCTCTTGCGCACCTATAATGTTTTGTTCCTCACGAACAATTTTTTCAATTTTTTTCATTACTTTAAATCCTAGTGGTAACCAAGAGTAAATACCCGCTGAAGCTTGTCTTATCATACCGGTTCTAAGCATTAATTGGTGAGATTTTATTTTTGCCTCTGCAGGCAAGTCTTTAGTAATAGGTATAAATAATTTTGATAAAAGCATTAAAGCCTTGCTATATTTATATTTGTGAACGGCTTTTTACCCGTTTTGTCTTTTATTAACCTTCGGCAATTTTGTTTAATCATCTCAATTAAATTTTTTTCTTGATTTTTGTTTTTCATTGAGAATGTCCTACATGTATTGAATATTTCATCCTCCATTTCAAAAATAATTTTTTCATCAAAACTATTTTCAGGTATACCCCTATAAGATATTACAGGTTTATTAAGTTTTCCGCTATTATTTAATATTAAAGTTATTTCTAGATATCCATTAAGTGATAAATTCCTTCTCTCTTTAATGGATTGTGAATTTTCTCCAACAGCTACATTTCCATCTAAGTACATTTTTCCTGATGGTGCTTTATCAACAATTTCTGCATTTTTTCCAGGAGAAATTCTGACAATGTCTCCATCTTCAATTCTTAAGGCATGAGGGACCTGCATTTCTTTTGCAAAATTAATATGTTCATTCATGTGCCTATGTTCGCCGTGAACTGGAATAATAGTTTCAGGTTTTACCCAATTATACATATCTTTTAAATCTTCTCTATTTGGATGGCCTGAAACATGAACGAAATCTGTTTCTTCAGTAATTAATTCTACTTCTTTTCTAACTATATCGTTGTGTAGTGAATATAATTTTTTTTCATTTCCAGGAATTATTTTTGATGAAAAAATAACAGTATCACCTTTTTCTATAAAAACGTCGGGATGTATGTCTTTTATAATTCGTTTCATTGCTCCCATTGGCTCACCTTGGCTACCAGTGCACATATAAACCATTTTTTCTCTAGGAATTTTTTTTGCTTCTCGGGGGTCGATTGGATCCTCAATATTGTTTAAGTAACCGCATTGTCTTGCAGCTTTAAAGATTCTATTCATCGATCTGCCAACTAAAGATACATGTCTGCCAATTTTATTAGCGCAATAAAACACACTCTCCATTCTCGCTACGTTTGAAGCAAAAGAAGTAATTATTATTCTTTTTGATTTTAAGGACATTATTTTTAATAAACTATTTCTTACATCTAATTCTGATCCTGCTCTTCCTGGATTAAAAATATTTGTTGAGTCGCAAATCATTGCTAAAACTTTATTTTGACCCAATTCTTTCAACTTTTTTTCATTAATTTTATCACCGATGAGTGGGTTTGGGTCTATTTTCCAATCACCTGTGTGCAATATTATTCCTGCTGGTGTTTTAATACTTAAACCGTTTGGTTCGAGAATTGAGTGTGTTAACGTAACAAATTCAATATCAAAAGGACCAAGTTTAATATTTCCATTTAATTGAACAATTTTTAAGTGCTGTGTTATATCGATTTTTTTTTCTTTAAACTTTTCTGTAATTAGAACTGCAGTAAAGGGTGTCGCGTATATTTTACATTTAAGATCTGGCCATATATGCGCTATTGCTCCTATGTGATCTTCGTGGGCATGTGTTAAAATAATCCCTAACAAATCATCTTTTTTATCTATAATAAATCCAGGATCTGGATAAATTAAATCAATACCTGGTATTGAATCGTCTGCAAAACTTACTCCAGTATCAACGATTATCCATTTTTGATCTTCCTCTTTACCATAAGCATAAAGGTTCATGTTTCCACCAATTTGACCAGAACCTCCAAGTGGACAAAATAATAACTCTTCCTTACTCATATAATAAAGTTTCTGTAAATTTTAATAATACCATGCATTGTAATATCTTTTTCAATTTTTGCTTTTTTATATAAATGTTTCTTAAACAGATAAGAATAACCACCAGTTAATACAATTTTACAATTTTTTCCATTTTTATTAATAATCTTACTTAAAATATTATTTATTAACCCTTGGTAACCCCAGAAAAAACCAGAAGTTAAAGCCTGTTGAGTATTTTTTCCATAGTTAAGTGGATATTTTTTAAGCTTAAATATTGGTAATAAGGCAGTAGATGAAGATAAATTTTCTATTGAGGACTTTACACCCGGAGCAATAATACCTCCATCGTAAACATTTTTTTTCTTTATAATGTCAAAAGTTGTTGCTGTACCAAAATCAATAATAATATAATTTGATTTTAAATTTCCACCAATACCAAAAGCATTAGCAATTCGATCAGACCCTAGTTGATTAAAGTTTTTAATTTTAAACTTCATTAATTTTCTTAAATCAAATTCTTTAATTTCGTGGGTTTTAAATCTTTTTGATTTAAGAACTTTTTTAAGTTGAGAGTATACTTTTGGAACTACACTTGAAAATAATACTATTTTACTTGTATTGTCCTGAAGCATTTTATTGATTTTTTTTTTAAATTTGAATAATAGATTTTTATCTTTTGTATCAAATAAAAATGATTTAATAATTTTAAACCTTTTATTTAATTTACAAATTTTTATATTTGTATTTCCAATATCTCCAATTAGATAATTCATAAGTTTTTTTTAAATTTTTTAAAATTTCGTAATTATTTATCATTTTATCTGAACATTCTAGTAAAGAAATTGATTTAAATTTTTTATTATTAGGAGAATTGATAGTGTTTATACCAATACCAATGATTAAAAAGTTTTTCTTATCTATTTTTATTAATTCTTGAAGAATACCACAAACTTTTCTACTCTTAATAAGTAGATCATTTGGCAATTTTATTTTTATATCAATTCTCGAATATTTATTCAAAACTCTTTTAATTATTAATGGATTGATCAATGAGAATTCCTCGGGTTTTGGCATATTTTTTTTTAATTGAAAAAAAATTGAAGCAAATAAATTTCCGTTCAAGGAAATCCATTGTTTACCCATTGTTCCTCTCCCTTTAGTTTGATTGTCTGAAACTATTATCCCTGCATTTCTTTTTTTAGATTTAATAATTTTAATAGCAATATCATTAGTGCTTTTTACAGTGCTAAATTTAATTAAATTTAATCTCATTAAAAAATATTAATTTTTGAAATAATGCCGTTAAAAATAGAAGGATACATAAAAAAAGAGGATAGGAATAAACAGCTAAATATTAAAGAGCCATAAATTCCATAACTTTTAAAACTTTCAAAAGGTTTTTTGGGGCTATCAAAATACATCACCTTAACAATTCTTATATAATAAAAAGCAGATACAACTGTTGTTACTAGACCGATAATAGCTAAAGCGTACATTCCGCTTTCTATTACTGACATAAAAATATAAAATTTAGCAAAAAAACCTGCTAAAGGTGGGATGCCTGCGAGAGAAAATAATACTATTAATAATGATAAAGCTGCTAAGGGATGGTTTTTTGAAATTCCTGAAAGTTCATTTATGTCCTCAATATACTTGCCACTTCTCTTCATTAAAAATACAAATGCAAAAAAACCAATATTCATTGCTGAGTAAATCAAGATATAAATTATTGTACTTTTAAAACCACTTTCAGTGCCTGTTGATATACCAGCAATTGCATAACCCATATGGCTTATAGAACTGTAAGCGATTAATCTCTTTATATTTTTTTGATTTATTGCTGCAACAGCTCCTAAAATCATTGAAGCAATAGATATAAAAACTAAAATATATTGCCATTCGTCTAAAATATTTTGGAAAGGTGAATACATAAATCTTATAAAAACTGCTATCCCTGCAATTTTTGGAACAATAGCAAAAAAACTTGTAACAGATGTTGGTGAACCTTCATAAACATCTGGCGTCCACATATGAAAAGGAACAGCAGAAACTTTGAATGCTAAACCAACTAATATAAAAATCATTGCAAAAATAGTTCCTATATTAATGTCCCCAACATTATTAGATATAACTTGAAAATTTGTTGAGCCAGTGAACCCATAAAGTAATGAACATCCATATAATAATAATCCAGAGGAGAGAGCACTTAGCACAAAATATTTTATACCTGCCTCGGATGATCTCAAATTATCTCTATCTATAGATGCAAGTATATATAATGACAGTGACTGAAGTTCTAAGCCAAGATAAAAAAGTATTAAGTCATTTGAACTTACCATAAAAAACATACCTAAAATTGCAATTAACATAATAACTGGATACTCAAATTTATTATTATTAATATCTTGAATATATTTTTTCGACATTATTAAAACAAAAAACGAGGAAACTAAAATTAAGATCTTCATAAAAGATGAAAACTCGTCTAATGCAAAACTATTATTAAATATTTTTACATTTTCAAAATTATTATTTAATATGAGAAAAATTACGATAGGTAATATGATAATAGTTGCCCTGTAAATCAAATCAAAGCTATTTTTTTTGAAAACCCCAAAAATAATAAATGTAAAAATTGACAGTGATAAGAAAATTTCTGGAATTAAAAAATATACTGCGTTTATCATTATTTATTTTAAAACACTAAATTTGTTTATCTCCATATTGTAATTATTTATCAAGTTATCTACAGATACATTTACTGTATTAAATAAGGGTTCGGGATAAAAACCAAAAAATATTACTAATATTCCAATTGATACTAAAACTCCCATTTCAGATTTATTTAAATCTTTCATTTCTTTTATTTGGTTATTTTCTAGTTTTCCAAAAATAACTCTTTTGTATAACCAAAGTATATATGCAGCGGCTAAAACCACGCCGACACTAGCCAAAATCGCAACTAAAAAATTAACTTTAAATGCCCCGACTAAAACCAGGAACTCACCAACAAAACCACTTGTTCCAGGTAAACCTAGGGTCCCTAATACAAATATCATCAGAATAAAAGAATATTTTGGTAAAATATTTACTACCCCGCCATAATTATTTATTAGTCTTGAGTGTGCTCGATCATAAAGAACACCTACGCATAAAAATAATGCCGCAGAAATTAAACCGTGGCTAAACATTTGAATAATACCACCTTCAATTCCTTGTTTATTAAAGGTAAAGATTCCAAGTGTGACATATCCCATGTGCGCTACAGACGAGTAAGCTATCAATTTTTTCATATCATCCTGCATAAGAGCCACAAGTGAAGTATAAATTATTGCTATTACGCTTAATGTAAAAACTAGTGGTGTAAAATATTCTGAAGCTAATGGAAACATACCAACTGAAAATCTTAAAAAACCATATCCAGCCATTTTAAGAAGAATAGCTGCAAGAATTACTGATCCAGCTGTAGGAGCTTCAACATGGGCATCAGGTAACCATGTGTGTACTGGCCACATTGGCATTTTGACTGCAAATGAACTAAAAAAAGCCAACCAAAGTAAGTTTTGAAATTCAGATGGTATTTTAATTTTGTATATTTCAGTTACATCTGTGGTGCCTGTTATCCAATAAATAGAGATTATTGCAATTAACATTAAAACAGAGCCTAGAAGCGTAAATAGAAAAAATTTAAATGCAGAGTAAACTCTTCTTGGCCCACCCCAAATTCCAATAATTAAAAACATTGGAATTAAACCTGCCTCAAAGAAAAGATAAAAAATTACTAAGTCTAGAGAACAAAAGACACCTATCATAAAAGTCTCTAAAACTAGAATGGCAATTAAAAATTCTTTTAATCTATTTTTTATACTATTAATACAGGAGATAACGCATATAGGTATTATAAAAGCAGTAAGTAGAATAAATAAAATAGATATACCATCGATGCCAAACTTAAATTTAATAAAACCACTTATCCAAACCGACTCCTCAACAAATTGAAAATTTGATGAAGTATTGTCAAAAGAATACCACAAGAATAAAACGAGAAAAAAATTTGCAAAACTTGTAAATAAGGAAACATAAATAGCTCCTTTGTTTACTTGGTTTGATTCACTTTTTGATAAAAATACAAAAAAAGCACCTATTAAAGGTAAAAACGTTATTGATGATAAAATAGGAAAGTTCATTAATTAATAATTAAAAAAGTTAATAGTAGAGAAAATCCAATCAACATAACAAAAGCATAATCAAATAAATAACCAGTTTGAAACTTTGATGCTTTGTAAGAAATATTTTTAATTAATTGTGAAATACCGTCAGGGCCATATCTATCTATAGTTTTTTGATCTCCAGATTTCCAAAAAAAAGATCCTAATTTTTTGACTGGTCTAACAAAAAAAACATCATAAAACTCATCGAAATACCACTTGTTTAATAAAAATTTATAAATTTTTTGGTTTTTTAAAATTATTTGGTCTAAATATTTTGGGTTTTTTAAAAATAGATAATATGACAAAGGTATAGCAGAAATTACTAGAAATGGTGTGATATAAAGGATCCACAATGGTATCAAGCTGTGGTCAAAATCATTTAAAATTAATATAGATGATCCCCAAAATTCTTGATTAGTTTTTCCAATTAGTAAGTCTTTGAAAAGAAATCCAGAAAAGATTGATCCTAAAATTAAAATCCCTAAAGGAACGGTAATAGATAGACCCGACTCCTTAATTTTTGATTTCGAAATATCTTTGTTGTTAAATTTTCCATGAAAAGTTTTAAATATTAATCTCCAAGAATAAATAGCTGTTAAAAGCGCTGTTATTATTCCTACTGCAGTTGCAATATAGCCAATGTTACTTTGACTTAAATATGCGTACTCAATTATTGCATCTTTAGAATAAAATCCGGATAAAAGTGGAAATCCAGTTAATGCAAGTGTACCAACAATCATTGCCAACCAAGTAAAAGGCATTTTTTTCCATATATCACCCATATTTCTTATATCCTGCTCATCATTTAAGGAATGAATTACAGAACCTGATCCTAAAAACAAAAGTGCTTTGAAAAACGCATGTGTGAATAAATGAAACATAGCAACATTGTAAGCTCCAACTCCAGCTGCAAAAAACATATAGCCAAGTTGGCTACATGTTGAGTAAGCTATTATTTTTTTTATATCATTTTGTACAATCGCAACCGTTGCAGCAAAAAATGCTGTGGTCATTCCAATGATTGTCACAATATTTAATGCAAATTGAGAATACTCAAAAATCGGAGAGCATCTTACAACTAAAAAAACTCCAGCTGTAACCATTGTTGCGGCATGTATAAGTGCAGAAACAGGAGTGGGACCCTCCATTGCATCTGGCAACCAGGTATGTAAAAAAAATTGAGCTGATTTACCCATGGCACCAATAAAAAGAAACAAACTTATTAAAGTTATTAAATTTGCCTTTAAACCTAGGAAATTGATCTCTTTACTAGAAAAGTTTGAAACTTGTTGGAAAACTTCTTCATAGTTTAATGTTCCAAAATACAAAAATATTAAAAATACGCCAATGGCGAGGCCAAAATCACCAATTCTATTAACTAAGAAAGCTTTAATTGCAGCTTTATTAGCAGATTCTCTTTTATACCAGAAACCAATTAAAAGATAAGATGCGAGACCGACCCCTTCCCATCCAAAAAATAGTTGTATAAAATTATCTGATACAACCAAAACCAACATGGCAAAAGTAAATAATGACAGATAAGACATAAATCGTGGTTTAAACGGATCATGACTCATGTAGCCAATTGAATAAATATGAACCAAAGCCGAAACAAGTGTAACTACTACTAACATTATTGAACTTAAGGGATCAATATTTATTGACCAATTAATCTGAAAATCTCCTGACTTAATCCACTCGAAAATTATATAATTTCCATAATTATCATGTACTAAGCCATTATAAAAAATTGCTAATGATAATATAGCTGCTATGCAAACTGAAAGAGTGGTTAAGAGTTGTGATGCGATATCACCAAAGTATTTAGATAAATATCCAATTATTGTTCCTAACAACGGTAAAAAAATAACCGCGTACTCCATTTAACCTTTCATCTCATTAATTTCTTCTACTCTGACTGACCCACGATTTCTATAATAAGAAACAATAATTGCTAATCCAATTGCTGCTTCAGCTGCTGCGACCGTTAAAATAAGCATTGTAAATATTTGACCAGTAATATCTTCAAGATATATGGAAAAAGAAACTAAATTGATATTAACCGCAAGCAAAATTAGTTCTACGGACATTAAAATAACAATAACATTTTTCCTATTTAAAAAAATACCAAGAGTACCTATTGAAAATATTATTGCTCCAAAAGTTAAATAATGACCTAAACCAATTTCAATCATCTAAATTTATTCCTTTGCCAGACTCAACTTCAACAAGTTTAATAGAGTCCTCTCTTTCTCTTCCGACTTGAGTAAAATAATCCTGTCTTTTCACACCCTCTCTTTTCCTATAGGTTAAAACTATTGCTCCAATCATTGATAAAAGTAATATTAGGCCTGATATCTGAAAGAGATGTATATATTCGGTATACATCACATTACCAATTGCATGGGTATTAGTAAAATCTTTTTCAAAATTTAGGAACTTAGTTTCAGAAAAAGTATCTCTATATTTCCAACCACCTACAACAACTATAAGTTCAAGCAAAATTACTGCGCCAACGGCCAAACCTATTGGTATATGTTTTGTTTTTCTAGCTCCCCGAAACCAGGAAAGTTTTTGTTCACTAACGTTTAACAACATCACCACGAACAGAAATAAAACTGCAACAGCTCCTACGTAAACTATTATCATCATCATTCCTAAAAACTCCGCACCAATTAGAATAAAAAGTGATGCGATGGATATAAAGTCTAATATTAAAAAGAATACAGCATGAACAGTATTCCTAGACACAATAACCATAATTGCTGAAAGTATCGCTATTATAGAAAAAAAATAAAAAAATAATGCGTGTGCTATCATTAAAATTATCTGTAGGGTTTATCCAGTTTTAAATTTTTATCCAAAACTGACTCCCATTGGTCTCCATTCTTAAGCAGCTTCTCCTTGTTGTAATAAAGCTCCTCTCTAGTTTCCGTTGCAAATTCAAAATTAGGACCTTGTACAATGGCATCTACTGGACACGATTCTTCACACAAACCACAATAAATACACTTAAGCATATCGATATCATAACGAGTTGTTTTTCTACTACCGTCTGCACGCTCTTCAGACTCAATAGTTATAGCTTGAGCAGGACATACGGCTTCACATAATTTGCAAGCGATACATCTTTCCTCGCCGTTTGGATATCTTCTTAAAGCATGTTCACCCCTAAATCTTGGACTTATTGCTCCTTTTTCAAATGGATAGTTAATTGTTTTCTTCTTTTTAAAAATTTCTTTAAAAGCAATTGCTAAAGACTTGATAAATTCTGATAAAAAAATAATCTTTAAAATACGATTTAGTTTCATTTAATTTCCTGTGTTTGGAAGTAGGTCAAAATAAATTAAAAAACTTGCTGTAAATACAACATATATTAAAGAGAAAGGTAAAAATACTTTCCAGCCTAATCTCATAAGTTGGTCATATCTGTATCTTGGAACTATTGCTTTTATGATTGCAAACATGAAAAATAAAATTAATATTTTTATAATCATCCACACGGCACCTGGGATTAAATTAAATGGATAAATATCAATAGGTGATAACCAGCCGCCAAGAAATAAAATTGAACCAAGTGCACACATCAATAGAATATTTGCATATTCTCCAAGCCAAAACATTGCATACATCATCCCAGAGTATTCTGTTTGATACCCGGCAACCAATTCAGCTTCGGCCTCTGGTAAATCAAATGGGGGTCGATTAGTTTCTGCAAGTGCAGAAATAAAAAAAATAACAAACATTGGGAAAAGAGGAATTACAAACCATAAATTTTGTTGTGCCAAAACAATTTCTTTTAAATTTAAAGAACCTGTACACAAAAGAACATTAATAATGATTATTCCAATTGATACTTCATAAGAAACCATCTGTGCAGCAGATCTTACTGCACCAAGAAAAGGATACTTAGAATTTGATGCCCAACCGCCCATTAAAATTCCATAAACACCTAAAGAGGAAATTGCGAAAATATAAAGTATTCCAACATTTATGTCAGCGATTACCATCTTCTCACTTAAAGGTATTACGGCCCAAGCAGATAAAGCAAGAGTCATTGTGACTATTGGTGCTAAAATAAAAATAACTTTGTTAGAACTTGCGGGAATAATTATTTCTTTAAATATATATTTTAATGCATCAGCTAAAGTTTGAAATAATCCAAATGGACCTACAACATTTGGGCCTTTACGTTTTTGAACAAATCCCCAAACTCTTCTGTCAAACCATACTATCATAGCTACAGAGACTAAAATTGGAATTAATAAAAATAAAATTTTATAAACCTCATTATATAGAACAACTAAAGATTCCATTTAGCCTGTCTTTCTATTTTCTGAATTACGAATTTTCTCAATTCTACAGTCACTCATAGTTTTTGATGCTCTGGCAACTGGATTGCTGAAATAATAATCGATTGGTCTTATTAAAACTTGTTCGCTATAAAAATTGCCTGAAGTTAAATGTATTTTTTTTATTTGGGGTTCAGGTAATGTATCTATATTTTTATTTTCTCTAATTTTTGACAAACTATCCTCAATTAAAGTTTTATAATTTGTGAATAAATTTTTATTTTTAATTTTATCGACAATAAGATTAAATATTTTCCAATCCTCTTTGGCATTACCTATTGGGTTTGTTGCTTTAAATGCTTTTTGCAATCTTCCTTCTAAATTTATAAAAAAACCATTTTGTTCTGTATAAGCTGGACTTGGTAATATTACATCTGCGATTTGAGCCATCCTATCTCCGTGACTACCTTGATAAATAATAAACTCATTATTTTTTTGGAAATTTAATTCATCGGAACCAACCAAATATAGCAGATCAAAATTATGATTATTTATTTTATCAAAAAAACTTCCGCTCCCGTTAGGTTTATTAAAAAAGTTTAAGTCTAATGCGCCGACTGTAGCAGCGTTTTGAGATAATATATTAAAAGAATTCCAATCTTCGTTTATAAATTTATTTTTATACAAAAACTCCTTTAAACCTTCAAAAATGTATTTTCCAGATTTTAACTCCAGTGCTGACTCTCCAATAATTATTAAAGGGTTTTTGGATTTTTTTAATAAATCATTAATCTCACTTTTGCCTTCTAAAATTTTCTTAATATCCTCTGTTTTGTTTCCAACTATTTTGTACGGATAGGTTAAATCACCTGGGTCACCAATAGAAAATATTGGTAATTTATTTTTTAAATAAGTTTTTCTAATTCTTGCATTTAAAATTGTTGCTTCATGTCTTGGGTTAGCGCCCACTAAAAGTATAAAATCTGCCTTTTCGATTCCCTGTATTGACGAATTGAAAATGTAATTCATTTTTTGATCGGAATTTACATAAAAGTCTTTTTCTCTAAATTCATAATTTTTGACGTTGATTTCCTCTAAAAATTTTTTAAATGAATTTATAGTTTCGAAACTACTTAAACCTCCAACATGACCTGCAATTTTTTCAGAGCTTGTTGATTTTATTTTTAAGGAAATTAAATTAATCGCATCATCCCAACTTGATTCTACCAGTTGATTGTTTTTTCGAATATAAACTTTATCCAATCTTTGTTTTAATAAGCCATCGCAAGCATATCTTGTTTTATCTGATATCCATTCTTCATTTATTTGGTTGTTAAGTCTTGGCAAAATTCTTTTGACCTCCCAACCATAACTATCTACTCTTATATTAGATCCAACGGCATCCATTACATCTATGCTTTCAGTTTTTTTTAATTCCCAAGGTCTTGCTTCAAAAGCATAAGGTTTTGATGTTAAGGCACCTACGGGACATAAATCAATTACGTTACCTGATAATTCTGAAGTCATTGATTTTTCAAGATATGTTGTTATTTCCATATCTTCTCCTCTTCCTATCGCACCAAGTTCTGAAACACCAGCAACCTCCGTTGCAAATCTTATGCATCTTGTACAATGAATACATCTGGTCATTTGAGTTTTAATTAAAGGCCCCATATATTTATCTTTCACTAATCTTTTGTTTTCTTTAAATCTTGACCCATCAAAACCGTAGTACAGGGATTGATCTTGTAAATCACACTCGCCTCCCTGATCACAAACAGGACAATCTAAAGGATGATTAACGAGTAAAAATTCCATAACTCCTTTTCGAGCTTTCTCAACCATTTTGGTATTTGTTTTAATTTTCATTCCCTCAGCTGCTGGCATTGCGCATGAAGCAATAGGTTTAGCTGATTTTTCCATTTCAACTAAACACATTCTACAATTTCCAGCTATCGATAGCCTTTCATGGTAACAAAATCTTGGAATCTCAACGCCTGCTAGTTCACAGGCTTGTAGAACCGTCATGCCTTCTTTAAATTCTATTTCATTATTATTTATAAAAATTTTAGGCATCTTTACTTTCTAATTTATGTTGATCAATTAAATATGGTATTTTTCTTTTCTTTTTAATAGTCGGCTCAGAAAAACATCTTTTATCAATTTCTTTTCTAAAATGTCTTAAAAGTCCCTGAACAGGCCATGCTGAACCTTCTCCAAATGCACAGATAGTGTGACCTTCAATTTGTTTTGTAACATCAGATAATAAATCGATATCTTTATGTGTAGCTTCTCCTTTTGCTGTTCTTTCTAGGATACGCCACATCCATCCTGCACCCTCTCTACAAGGTGTGCACTGACCACAACTTTCATGTTTGTAAAATCTTGCAATTCTAGCCATGCATTTAACAATGTCTTCGTCTTTATTAATTACTACAACTCCAGCAGTGCCTAATCCGCTTTTAACCTCTACCAAAGAGTCAAAATCCATTCTTAATGTTTCACAAATATCCTTTGGAACCATAGGCATTGATGATCCACCTGGTATTACAGCCTGAAGATTTTTCCAACCACCAATAACTCCACCAGCATGTTTTTCTATAAGTTCTTTTAATGGGATACCCATCTCTTCCTCTACATTGCAAGGTGCATTTACGTTTCCAGAAATACAAAATATTTTAGTACCAGTATTTTTGGGTCTTCCCATAGATGCAAACCATTTAGCTCCACGTCTTAATATCGTTGGAACTACAGCAATTGTCTCAACATTATTAACAATTGTTGGACAGCCATAAAGCCCTACTAAAGCTGGAAAGGGTGGTTTTAATCTTGGTTGACCTTTATTACCCTCTAAACTTTCCAGAAGTGCGGTTTCCTCACCACAGATATATGCTCCTGCGCCATAGTGAATATAAATATCTAAATCCCATCCAGAATTACATGCGTTTTTACCAATTAAATTTTTTGAATATGCCTCGTCTATAGCCTCCTGAAGTCTTTTGCCTTCTTTGATATATTCTCCTCTTATATAAACATAACAAACTTTTGCATTTACAGCGTAAGAAGCAATTAAACATCCTTCAATTAATTTTTGAGGCTCAAATCTAAGTATATCTCTATCTTTACAAGTTCCAGGTTCAGATTCGTCAGCATTTATGACTAAGTAATGTGGTCTTGAACCAACTTTTTTCGGTGCGAATGACCATTTTAATCCAGTTGAAAAACCAGCTCCTCCTCTACCTCTAAGTTCTGAGGCTTTAATTTCATTTATGATCCAATCTCTTCCCTTCTCTATAATTTTTTTAGTATCTAACCAATCATCTCTCTTAAGAGCATTTTCTAACTCCCAACCTTGTTCGTTATATAAATTTTTGAATATTTTGTTTTCCTCTTTAAGCATTCTTATGTCCGTTTGTTAATATTTGATTTTTTTCAGGTGCAGAATTTTTTCTATTTCTGTAAGATCCTGGTTTTAATGGCTTATCTTCTAAAAAAGAATTTAATATTTTTTTTGTATTTGTTTCATCTAAATCCTCATAATAATCTTCATTGACCTGCATCATTGGTGCATTAATACAAGCACCCAAACATTCAACTTCGGTCCATGAGCAAAGTTTATTTTGTGATAATTCATTTTGATTTTTAGATATTTTTTCTTTACAAATATCTACCAGCTTATTTGCACCTCTTAACGCGCATGGGCTTGTTGTGCAAACTTGGATAAAGTATTTTCCAACTGGAGCTAAATTATACATGCTATAGAAAGTTGCTATTTCATAAACATTTATGTAAGGCATAGAAAGGAACTTGCCTATGTATTTCATTGCAGCTAAAGGTATCCAATTTTCATTTTGATTTTGAGCTAAATAAAGTAATGGCATGACAGCACTCTTTTTTTGATCTGATGGATATTTTTTTAAAATCTTGTCAGCAAGCTCTAAATTAGCTTTTGTGAACTCAAATTTATCGGGTTGATTATCATGAATTTTTTTTATGCTCATCTGTCAACCTCTCCGAAGACAATATCAAGAGAACCCAAAACCGCGGGCACATCAGCTAACATATGTCCTTTTAGTAAATAATCCATTGCTTGAAGATGAGAAAAGCCCGGAGCTCTTATTTTACATCTATAGGGTTTGCTGCTTCCATCTGATATTAGATATACTCCAAATTCACCTTTAGGAGCCTCCACTGCGGTATAAACTTTTCCTTCTGGCACTCTGTATCCCTCTGTAAAAAGTTTAAAATGATGAATTAGGGCTTCCATTGACTCCTTTAATTGATCTCGAGTTGGTGGGGATATTTTTCCATCAACGGTTTTTATTGGACCCGTTGGTATTTTTTTTAAACATTGCTTAATTATTTTTACACTCTCTCTCATTTCTTCAACTCTACAAAGATATCTATCGTAACAATCGCCGTTTTTACCTACAGGCACTTTAAAATCTAAATCTTTGTAACACTCATATGGTTGTGATTTTCTCAAATCCCAAGCCACACCTGAGCCTCTTAACATCACACCAGAAAAGCTGTGAGCGAGAGCTTCTTCTTTTGTTACAATTCCAATTTGAACATTTCTCTGTTTAAAGATTCTATTATCGGTCAATAAATTTTCTAGATCATCAATTATTTTTGGAAATGTTTCACAAAACTTTCCTATATCAACTAAAAGATTATTAGGAACATCTTGGTGAACACCTCCAGTTCTAAAATAATTTGCATGTAATCTTGATCCAGATGCTCTCTCATAAAATGTCATTAGAGTTTCTCTTTCTTCAAATCCCCAAAGTGAAGGAGTTAAAGCTCCCACGTCAAGTGCTTGAGTTGTAATATTAAGCAAATGACTCAGAATTCTTCCAATCTCACAAAAAATAACTCTTAGGTACTGAGCTCTAATTGGTATCTGAATATCTAATAATTTTTCAGTAGCAAGTGCAAAAGCATGCTCTTGATTCATTGGTGCAACATAATCGAGTCTATCGAAATAAGGTAATGCCTGAGCATAAGTTTTATGTTCTATTAGTTTTTCAGTACCTCTATGTAATAATCCTATATGCGGATCAACTTTTTCAACAAGTTCGCCATCCAACTCTAGAATCAATCTCAAAACTCCATGCGCTGCTGGATGTTGAGGTCCAAAATTTAAGTTCATTGTTTTTTTTTCTTTAGCCATCTTGTTTTCCTTTGTTTTTAATTTCATCGATGTATTTTGTACCTTCCCAAGGGCTATCAAAATCAAATTTTCTATAATCTTGTTCTAATTTAACTTTCTCATATATTACTTTTTTATCTTTCTCGCTGTACCTAACCTCGTTAAAACCTGTTAGTGGAAAATCTTTTCTGAGTGGATGACCATCAAATCCATAGTCTGTTAGTATTCTTCTTAAATCTGGATGATTTTTAAATTTTATTCCATACATGTCAAAAACTTCTCTTTCCATCCAATTTGCAGAAGGATAAAGTTTGGTTATTGATGGAATTTTTTCATCTAGGTTAAAATTTATAATAATTTTTATTCTTAAATTATTTTCGTGACTTAAAAACAAATAACAAATTTCAAATCTATATTCTTCATCTGGGTAATCCGCTGCTACAATATCTATAAGTTGTTTAAACTTACATTTTTCATCTGTTTTTAAAAATAAAATCACTTGGTATAAATTCTCAACCTTAACATCAATTGATAGTTCATTATTTTCAATGTTAGTATTTTTTATTTTAGTTGTTAACTCTGAATTTATCAGTTTATTAAGGTCAGTAAGATTCATTTGAATTATCTATTTTGAGTTCCTTCTCTTCTTATTTTTTTCTGAAGCTGAAGCACTCCATACAATAATGCCTCTGCCGATGGAGGACATCCAGGTACATAAATATCGACTGGTACAATTCTATCGCAACCTCTTACAACAGAATAAGAATAATGATAATACCCTCCGCCATTTGCACAGCTGCCCATTGATATTACGTATCTTGGTTCTGGCATTTGGTCATAAACTTTTCTAAGTGGCGCTGCCATTTTGTTTGTTAATGTTCCTGCAACAATCATAACGTCAGACTGTCTTGGTGAAGCTCTTGGTGCCGCACCAAATCTTTCAAGATCATATCTAGGCATAGATGTTTGCATCATTTCCACTGCGCAACAGGCTAAACCAAAAGTCATCCAGTGAAGAGATCCTGTTCTCGCCCAATTTATTAAATTCTCTGAAGAAGTTGTTACAAATCCTTTTTCGCTAAAATCCTTTGCGATTTGTTTAAACTCCTGTGGGATTTGCTTTTCCTTTTCTTTATTAAAAAACCCTATTCCCATTCTAATGCTCCTTTTTTCCACTCATAAATAAAACCAATAGTTAAAATAAACAAAAATGCCATCATTGAGTAAAAGCCTAATAAACCGATATTTCCAAGTGATATTGCCCAAGGAAATAGAAAGGCAATTTCTAAATCAAATATTATGAAAAGTATTGCAACTAAATAAAACCTCACATCAAATTCTATTCTGGCATTATCGAAAGCTTCAAAACCACACTCATAAGCAGATAGTTTTTCTGGGTCAGGATTTCTTGGAGAAGCGATATAATTTATTACAATAAAACCTATGCTCAACAGTAATGAGATAAATAAAAATATTATTATAGATAGGTATTCTGATAAAAAGTTCGTAATCATGTTTCACCAATATGTACCTCAATGCAAATAGCTTGAGGATTTTCATACTAAGTGATTCCTAATATATAGTATTTTTTCAAACTGTATAGAGGACAGATATTCACACTATTTTAAAACTGAAAACGATTCTCAACCCTAAAGTGGCGGGAGTGACGGGACTCGAACCCGCGACCTCCTGCGTGACAGGCAGGCGCTCTAACCAAACTGAGCTACACCCCCACTGGTGGGCGGTAAAGGACTCGAACCTATGACCCTCTCGGTGTAAACGAGATGCTCTACCAACTGAGCTAACCGCCCTGGTCAAACAACACGTGGTATACAACAAAAAATTAGGAATGTAAAAACCTAAAACTTTTGTTAATCTATAGTATCGATTGAAAGATAATTAAAATGATAATTAGTTGTCCAAATTGTAGCAAAAAGTTTCAAGTGCCAGATAATGCCATTCCAAAAGCTGGTAGAACTGTACAGTGTAGTTCATGTTCACATGAGTGGATGCAATACCCTGTCAAAGAACAGAAGGTAGTTAAGCTAAAAAATCCAGCTCCTATTAAATCATCGCCTCCAGTTAACAAAATAAGAAAAATTCAAAAAAAGGCTTCTGGACCCGCTCCTTATTCAAAAGAGTATATGGAACAGAAATGGGGATCTACAGTAAAAAATTATGCAGAACAAAAAGGAATTTCCAAGAAAAAAACTGGAACTAAAAAAATACAAAAAACTAAATCCCCAAGATTGAATGAAAAAAGAGAAAAACCAAGTTTTGGTTTTTTTAACTATATCATTACATACTCAATTGGTTTCACTTTTCTAGTAGGTATTTTAAATTTTGAAAAAACAAGACTGTCAAGAAAATTTCCAGCATTAGAACCATATATCGACACCTTTTTTGAAACCATCGATAACTTAAAAATTTTTATTTTAGACTTAATCAGATAAAAATTAATGAAAAAATCACAATCTGCATTATGGTCAGCAAATGTTGATTTAAAAAAGAATTCACAATTAAATAAATTTTGCAATCAATTAGAAAGCAAAGGTTTTATTAAAAATAAATCAAACTTTAAAAATCTTTGGAAATGGTCAATTAAAAACAATGAAAAATTTTGGTCGGAAGTATGGGATTTCACTAGAATAAAAGGTGATAAAAAAGGGTCAATTTTAAAAAAAAGTAAAGTTTTTTATAAAAATATTTTTTTTCCAAAATCTCAATTAAATTATGCAGAAAATTTATTAAAAAAAAGAAATAATGAGATTGCCATAAATTTTTTATCAGAAAGTTCTTTAAAAAAAAAGATTTCATGGCGCGAACTTTATGTGAAAGTTTGTAAGTTCTCCTATTATTTAAAAAATATTAATATACAAGAAAATGATAGAATCGCTGCTTATGTTCCCAACTCAATAGAGAGTATAATTGCTTTTTTAGCATCTTCTAAGAACGGACATGTATGGTCTTCGTGTTCGCCAGATTTTGGTTCAGATGGTGTAATAGACCGATTTTCACAAATAAAACCAAAAGTATTAATTACATGTGATTATTATTTTTATAATGGAAAAAAAATTAATATTTTAAAAAAAATACCTGAGATTTTAAAAAAAATTAAGTCAATCAAAGAAGTTATTGTTTTTCCATATGGAAATAAATTTGATGGTAAATTGGGTTCGGGATTTAAAGACTTTAACTTAATTCTTGGTAAATCAAAAATTGATAAAAGTTTTAAGAAATTCCCATTCAACCACCCACTTTATATACTTTACTCGAGCGGCACCACTGGTGTTCCAAAATGTATAACACACGGAGCAGGAAATGTTTTAATTGAACATAACAAAGAATTTTCTTTGCACTGTAATGTTAAAAGTAATGACAGAGTATTTTATTACACAACTACTGGGTGGATGATGTGGAATTGGTTAGTCGGCGCTTTATCAATAGGAGCGAGTATATATTTATATGATGGGTCCCCAACCTATCCAACAAAAGATATTTTGATTAAATTTTGTGCGAAAGAGAAGATAAATTTATTTGGAGTTAGTGCAAAGTATATCGATTTTCTTAAAAAAGAAAAACTTAATTTTAAAAACCAGAAATTACCTAATTTAAATACTATCGCTTCTACAGGATCACCTCTAGTTAAAGAAAGTTTTGAGTTTGTTTACAAAAACATTAAAAAAAATGTTCATCTTGCATCTATAAGTGGTGGAACTGATGTTGTTGGTTGTTTGGTTTTAGGTAATTTATTTTCAAAAGTTTACGCTGGAGAGATTCAGGGAGAGAGTCTTGGTATAGATGTTGATATTTATAATGAAAATGGAAAAAAGGTATCTGGAAACAAAAAAGGTGAATTAGTCATTAAAAAACCTTTTCCCACAATGCCAATTATGTTTTGGAATGATAAAAATGATAAAAAATTTAAAAAAGCTTATTTTTCTAAATATAATAATATTTGGCACCATGGAGACTTTATACAACGAACAAAAAATAATGGTTTTATAATATTGGGAAGATCGGATGCAACTTTAAATCCTGGTGGTGTAAGGATTGGGACAGCAGAAATATATAGACAAGTAGAAAATATTGATTTTATTCGTGAAAGTTTAGTAGTAGGTGAAAATTCCAAAGATGATGTAAAAATAATACTTTTTGTATTATTGAAAAATAATAAAAAATTAGACGAAAAAAATATTTTATTAATAAAAGATAAAATCAAAAGAAATTGCTCACCAAAGCATGTACCTTATAAAATTATACAAGTCCCTGATATTCCAAGAACAAAAAGTGGAAAAATTGTTGAACTATCGGTAAAAAAAGCTATTCATGGTGAAAAGATTGATAATTTACAAGCTTTGGCCAATCCAAATAGTTTACTTTTCTTTAAAAAACTTTATGAAAATAAAAAATTAAATGAAAAATAGATACAAAATAAATGAAATTTTAGATGCAGTAAATATTATTTTAAACCAAAAAGATAAAATGATAGAGAAAAAAAAAGAAACTGTATTAAGACTGGTTGATGAAATTAAAGATAATAGTGTGAAATTGGATGAAATTCCAAAAACAACTGAAAATATTATAGCACAAGCTGAAGAATACTTAAAAAAATAAATTAATTTTCTAAGTCTTTTATATTAATAAAATTATTTGAGAGATCTTTATTATTTTTTTTTATATCTTTAAAGAAATTCCATGCCAAAACCAACATATTATTGTCTTTACCAATAACTTTCTTCTTACTATTAATTGGTATTTTAACTCCAGGTACAAATTTACCTTGTTTAAGTTTGTTGTCTTCAACAATAAAATCTATTTCTTTAGATATTCCAAAGTAATTTAAAGCAGTAGTAGCTTTTGCAGGTGATCCGTAACCTATTAATTTTTTACCATTCGATTTAAGGTTGCTTATATTCTTTTTTACATTCTCTCTTATAACTTCAACCTTTTTTCCAAAATCTTCATATGTTTTATATTTTTTAAGTCCAGCATTTTCTTCTTCTTTTAATAAATTAATTATGCTTTTATCTGGTTTATGATTTTTCCCTTTTTTAATGAAAATTCTAATTGAACCTCCATGTGTATCTATTTTTTCTGCTTTATAAATTGTTGCATCAAAATTTTCGAAGAAATTTTTCAGTGATGTTAAAGACCAATAATTATAATGTTCATGGTATATATTATCAAAAGTTAAGTCTTTAATAGTGTTTAGCAAATATTGGACCTCTATTATTATTACTCCCTTTTTGCCAAGAAGTTTAAACATACAACTTGCCATTTCTTTAAGTTTATCGGAATGAGCAAATACGTTTGAAGCCAGAATTAAATCTGCATTTTTCTTAATTTTACTTAAATTTTTTGTTTCTAAAAAACCATTAAAAGTCTTTATTTTATTTTTATTAGCTAGTTTTGCTAAATTTTTAGCTGGTTCTATACCCAAAATATTTTTGTATTTTCTATCTTTAAATGGTTTTAAGGCAACTCCATCATTGCTTCCTACATCAATAATATATGAATTTTTGTTAGAAAGCTTAAGTTCTTTAATATATTTCTCAGCAGCAGTTTCAAAATGTTTTACAAATGATTTTGATGTTGAGGATAAATACAGGTAATTAGTAAACATCTTTTTTGGATTAACAACAATTGAAAGTTGACAGTTAAAACAATTTTCACAAACATTTACCTCTAGAGGAAATAGCTCACAATTAGAGTCCCTTTTATTTAAAAGATTATTTGCCAAAGGTTGATAGCCTAAAGAAACAACTCTTTTTAATTTTTTACTTCTACAACAACGACACTCTAACTTATAATTCTCTAAAAGCATTTTTCTATGATCTTCCTCAACTAAGGTATGTTTAATTGTATGGGTAATTCCATAATTTTTGTGCTCTCTCTCTCCCCTAACCAAATTGAGAAAAACAGAATCTTCGGTAAATACCATAGTGTGTGCAACGTTAGGTTTAGTAACGATTAGGTCACCTGCATTAACAACATGGGTAACTTTAATAGAATCTTTTTTTAATAAATCTTGATATACGCTTATAAATTGACCTTTAACTAGTAACACTTTTTGTTCTTGTATGGGGTGAAAATGATTTGCTCTTACTGTTCCTTTTTTAGACTCAATATAGCCAATTAAATTTACAGGTTCAGGAAGTTCAAAATTACTTATTTTGCCTCTTTTGTCTATAAATTCTTTCTCACCTCTCTTAATAAATTCAAGATTTTCATTTAAATGTTGTTTCGACCATTTTGTAATCATTTCTTTAATTGAATCTTCTAAATTATAAAGAAACTTAAAACCGGTTTGCATTAATTTTTTATTTGAGAGCGTGTATCCTAAATTTGGTGTTTCATCGTTAGTGACTTTGATTGATAATTTTGGATTAATTTTTTTACAAATCTCAGCAACTTCCCTCACGGTTATAGATTCCTTTGTTAAATTAAAAGTTTCCCTATTCAGCCTAGGATTTTCTGCCATAAACTTCATACACCTAGCCACATCAATTAAGGGAACAAGGCTCTTAATTTGTTTGCCTCCAGAAAATAAGTTTATAGTACCATTTTGAGAAGCAATTTTAGAAAATAAATTTGGCATTATATTTATTCTCATTGTGTCGGTTGAGTATCCATAAACAGAACCGAGTCTTAGTATTACATAGTTTTTATTTGAAGATTTTATTTCGTTTTCATTTTGAACTTTGCTCGAAGAATAAGCAAGAATTGGGCATGGTTTTTCATTCTCATGGATATTCTCTTTAGTATTTTTTAATCCTTCATAAATGACATGTGTTGAGGGAAAAATAAGTTTACATTTACTATTAATTGAATTTATTACATTTCTTGTTCCCTCAATGGCTATTGTTTTAATTTTTTCATCTTGTTCTTTATTTGAGTCTTTTTTTACATAAGCAACGTCTGTAATTCCTGCTAAATGATAAACAATGTCTGCGTCTTTAAGATTTTCCTTTATAAAATTTTTATCAAGCAAACCACCTTGATTAAATTCCATATTCCATTTTCTAAGTTGTGAAACCCTTTCAGATATAAAACGACTGTCTATTGCTATTACGGAATTATGCCAACTCTCACCAGAGTAGATTTTACAAAGCTCTGTTCCTATGTAACCTAGTGCTCCTATTATAACTATCTTCTTTTTCATAAGATAAATAATAAGATAATAATTATATTAAATTGATTGATATTTAAAGGTTAGTGTCTACTTGTGACTTCGTCTTTTTTTGCAGAAGCTTGATCAATTTCTGCCCATTTAACAGGCTTTAGAGTTTTTGTTAGAGCATGTTTCAATACTTCATCTACAGTGCTCACTGGTATTATATTTATACTTTTTTTAATAATCTCTGGTATTTCAGTTAGATCTTTTTTGTTTTCATTTGGTATCAAGACAGTTTTAATTCCTGCTCTGTGTGCAGCTAATAATTTTTCTTTTAATCCTCCAATTTGTAAAACATTTCCTCTTAGCGTAACTTCACCTGTCATCGCTACATCTTTGCTTACGGGCACTCCTGTTATAGAGGATATAATTGCTGTGGTAATGGCAATACCAGCTGAAGGTCCATCTTTTGGTGTAGCTCCCTCTGGAACATGAATATGAAAGTCTTTTTTCTCAAAAAATGGCGGGATAATACCGTACTCCAAAGATTTGGATCTAACATATGATTTTGCTGCTTTTACAGACTCTTGCATTACTTCACCAAGTTTGCCTGTTATCTGCATCTTTCCTTTTCCTGGCATATTTACCGCTTCAATTTTTAAAATCTCTCCTCCTACTTCAGTCCATGCAAGACCAGTTGCTACACCAATTTTATTCTCTTTTTCAATTTCACCAAAATTAAACTTTTGAATACCTAAGAAAGAACTTAGATCTGTTTCAGATATTTTCTTATTAACTTTTTCTTTAGAGTCAATTTTTTTTACCATTTTTCTTGCTATCTTAGAGATCTCTCTCTCCAAATTTCTTACACCAGACTCTCTAGTATAGTCTCTTATAATTTTTTTATTAACGTCCTCACTTATTTCCCACTCATCTTTCTTAAGCCCGTTGTCTTCACTCTGTTTAGGTATTAAAAATTTCTGAGAAATATTAATTTTTTCATCCTCTGTGTAACCAGGAAGTCTTATAATTTCCATTCTATCAAGAAGTGGAGGCAAAATATTTAATGTATTTGCAGTGGTGACAAAAAGCACGTCCGATAAATCATAATCAACTTCTAAATAGTGATCATTAAAAGTTTTATTTTGTTCAGGATCCAATGCTTCTAGTAGCGCTGAAGATGGGTCGCCTCTGTAATCACTACCAACTTTATCAATTTCATCTAGTAAAAAAAGTGGATTACTAGTTCCAGCTTTTTTCATCATTTGAATAATTTTTCCTGGTAATGACCCTATATAAGTTCTTCTATGACCTCTTATTTCAGCCTCATCTCTAATACCACCTAAAGAAATTCTTACAAATTTTCTTCCTGTAGCTTTAGCAATTGATTTACCAAGTGAAGTTTTTCCTACACCTGGAGGCCCAACTAAACACAGTATTGGTCCTTTGAGTTTTTCTATTCTTTTTTGGACAGCTAAATACTCAATAATTCTCTCCTTAACTTTAGCCAATCCATAGTGATCCTGATCTAAAACCTTTTGAGCTGAATTTAAATCAGAAATAATTTTACTCTTGTTGCCCCATGGCAAATCAATCATCCAGTCAAGATAGTTTCTTACAACGGTTGCCTCAGCTGACATCGGACTCATTCCTTTTAATTTTTTAAGTTCGGCCATACATTTGTTTTGTGCTTCTTTAGGCATTTTAGCTTTAGCTATTGCCTTAGTTAAATTTGATATTTCATCTTTACCGTCTTCAATTTCACCAAGTTCTTTTTGAATAGCTTTTAGTTGTTCATTTAAATAGTATTCTCTCTGAGTTTTCTCCATTTGGTTTTTAACTCTTCCTCTAATTCTTTTTTCCATACTGATCACACTTGTCTCTTTTTCAATTAATTCATATATTTTCTCAAGTCTCTTTTTAAGATCATTCATTTCAAGAAGAGCCTGTTTTTCAAAGATTTGAATGTTTAAATTTGAACAAATATTGTCTGCAAGCTGATTAGCGTTTTTTAAAGATTTAAGTCCTTTCGTGAAATCAGAAACATCTTTTTTATTTAAGCTAGATAGTTTTTCGAACTTTTTAATTAAGTTTGAGGCAAAAGCTTTATGTTCCTCGTTCTCTTTATCTGCCTCTATAATTTGGGTTTTACAGCTAAGATATTTTTTGACATCATCCTGTATCTCTAAAATTTTTACTCTTGCTAGACCTTCAACTAAAACTTTTACTGTACCATCTGGTAATTTGAGCAATTGTAAAACTTTGCTTAAACAACCGTATGAATAAATATCTTTTTCACCTGGGTCATCTACTTCTGAATTTTTTTGAGTAACCAAAACTACCGATTTATCTGATTTCATGACCTCCTCTAAAGCTTTTATAGATTTCTTTCTTCCAACAAATAACGGTACGACTATAGATGGAAATATAACAATATCTCTAAGAGGTAATAATGGTTTTTTAGACTCTGATGTCATACTCTTAATATGGCAACTAAAATAGTTATTGCAAGGAAAAATTATGCCGCGGATGTAGATTTGTTTTTGGAGTAACTTAAAATAGGTTCGCTTTTGCCCTTGACTACAGACTTATCAATAGTCACTGATCCAACATTTTCCATGTCGGGAAGAGAGAACATTGTTTTTAACAATATTGACTCTAATATAGATCTTAAACCTCTTGCTCCTGTTTTTTTGCTAATAGCTTTTTTTGCTATTTCGCTTAAAGCTTCTTCTCTAAATTCCAATTGAACATTTTCAAATTCAAATAGTCTTTTGTATTGCTTAGTAAGTGAATTTTTTGGTTCTTTTAAAATTTTTATTAATGATTTTTCATCTAAATCATCAAGTGTGGTTACTATGGGCATTCTACCAACAAATTCAGGTATCAAACCGTATTTAATCAAATCTTCAGGCTCAAGTTTTTTAATCAAATCAGAAATTTTATTATCATCTCTACTCACCACTTTTGCTCCAAAACCTATAGAAGTTTCCTTGCCTCTTGCTTCAATTACTTTATCTAGTCCAGCAAATGCACCACCACAAATAAATAATATGTTTGTGGTGTCAACCTGTAAAAACTCTTGCTGCGGGTGTTTTCTTCCACCTTGTGGCGGAACACTTGCAACAGTTCCCTCCATAATTTTAAGTAGAGCTTGCTGAACACCTTCACCAGAAACATCACGTGTTATTGAGGGATTTTCAGACTTTCTACTTATCTTATCTACTTCGTCTATGTAAACTATACCTCTTTGTGCTTTTTCTACATTATAGTCTGCCGCCTGAAGTAACTTTAAAATTATATTTTCAACATCTTCTCCTACATAACCAGCCTCTGTAAGTGTAGTTGCATCAGCCATTGTAAATGGAACATCTAAAATTCTGGCTAGTGTTTGAGCAAGTAAAGTTTTACCACAACCTGTTGGTCCAACTAATAAAACGTTTGATTTTGATAATTCTAAATCTTTATTATTTTTTGACTCATGATTTAATCTTTTATAATGATTATGCACCGCAACTGACAAAACCTCTTTTGCATGATTTTGCCCAATTACGTAATCATCTAACACTTTACAAATTTCTCTTGGAGTAGGAACGCCTTCGTCACCTTTGAACAAAGAGCTTTTTGTCTCTTCTTTAATAATGTCCATACAAAGTTCAACACACTCATCGCAGATAAAAACTGTTGGGCCGGCAATTAGTTTTTTTACTTCGTGCTGACTTTTTCCACAAAAGGAACAGTAAAGAATGTTTTTATTATTTTTTTCTGACATAACGAATCAATACGTTAATTTTAAACTAAGATGAATCTTTAGCAAGCGTAAGTTGTGCGAAACTCAAGATATTGTGTATTATTTTCTTTTTTCAACAACAGAGTCAATAAGACCAAAGTCTTTTGCCTCCTCTGCTGTCATAAACTTGTCTCTTTCCAAGGCTGCTGAAATATCTTTGACGGACTTACCTGTATGTTTTGAGTAAATTTTATTTAACCTTTCTTTGAGAGACAAAATTTCTTTTGCGTGTATTTGTATATCAGTTGCTTGGCCTTGAAACCCAGCAGATGGTTGGTGAACCATAATCCTTGAGTGAGGAAGCGAAAATCTTTTCCCTTTTTCCCCGGCAGCTAATAAAAAAGAACCCATAGAAGATGCCTGTCCAATGCATAGCGTAGATACTGGTGATTTAATATATTGCATGGTGTCATAAATACCCAGACCCGAAGTTACTAAACCGCCAGGACTATTAATATAAAAATTTATTTCTTTTTTTGGATTTTCTGACTCTAAAAATAAAAGCTGAGCAGTTACAAGTGAAGCAACACTATCATTTACAGGTCCAACTAAAAAAACAATTCTCTCTTTTAAAAGTCTGGAATAAATATCAAATGCTCTTTCCCCTTTGTTTGTCTGTTCGACAACCATGGGTATAAGTGTGTTCATTTCATCTTCAATTTTTCGAATCATTGCAATCAATGTTATACCGTTTTGATAAAGTTTTTGCTATTTTATTTTTTTTTCTTAGGTGTTTTTTGTTTTTTTAGATCTTTTTTTATCTCACTGGACTTAAGTGATTTTGTATTTTCACTGATATTTTTTAAGATACCTTCAGCTTCTTTCGTATTAATATTTTTTTTTTCTAGTTTTATTTTATTTTTAATTAATTCAACAACTTTTTCCTCATACAATGCACCTCTAAGAGAGGCAACAGCACTTTGGTTATTCTTGTAATAATCGAGAACCATTTTTTCTTGCCCAGGCATACTTCTTAGTTGTTTTTGAATTTCACCTTGAATTTCACTTTCATTAACTTTTAAATTATTTTTTATACCAATCTCGTTTAAAATTAATCCAGTTTTAATTCTTGATTTTGCGAGTTTTAGATTTTCTTTTTTATTTTTTTCTAAATCATCCTTTTTAATATTTTGAGTAAGTAACTTAACTTCTTGTTCAACTAAGTTTTGTGGCAAGTCGATATCGTGATCCTTATCTAGTTGTTCAAGTATTTTTCTTTTGGTTATGGTCTCTAAAGTATTCTGGTATTGACTCTTAATTTGTTTCCTTATTAATTCTTTTAAATCGTTTAAATCTTTAGCTCCAAGTTTTTTTCCAAACTCATCATCAATTTTTGTTTCTGCAGGTTTTTTTATATTTAAAATTTTACAATTAAAATTAGCCTTTTTATTAATTAAATCTTTTTTTTGGATAGTTTTCTGGTAATTTGACTGAAACTAATTTGCTTTGGTTTATTTTTGTGCCAATAAGTTGTTGATCAAATCCTTTTATAAATAAATCCTTTCCTAAGACTAATTGAATATTTTTACCTGTGTTACCTTCGAAATCTTTTCCGTCAACCTTTGCTACATAATCAAATATGATTAGATCATTTTTTTCTGAAGCTTCATTGGTGTTTTTATCAGAAAAATTTTGTTGGTTTTTTGCAATTTCCTTTAACCTTTTTTCTACAAGCTCCTTCTCTACTTCGATCTCATAAGAGGTTGCTTTTATTTTATCTAGTGATTTTAATTTAATATCAGGCAAGATATCAACTTCCATTGTGTAATCTAAATCTTTACCTTCACCAAAAGTTTTCAAATCTATTTTTGGTTGACCCGCAACCTTTAATTTATTTTCTTCTAAAGCTTTTGTTGAGGTTTCTTTTAACAACCCATCGATAACTTCTCCATAGATTGCTTTCCCAAATTGATTTTTAATAACTTGAGGTGGTACTTTGCCTGGCCTGAAACCTTTAAGCTGAACTTTGTCTTTAAGTTCAATAAGTTTATCATCCATTTTTTTTTGAATAGTTTTTTTATCAACTAAAATAGACAAGTTTACTTTTAAATTTTTTTTAGAGTTTATTTTTACTTTCATAATTTTGGTGGGCAAGAAGAGACTCGAACTCTTAAGCCTTGCGGCACTAGTTCCTAAGACTAGCGCGTATACCAATTCCGCCACTTGCCCTTAATTATTTTAAAGGAACTTATAACAACTATTGCTTTTTTTCGAAACTATAAAGTAGGTAGTAAAATACTATATAAATTGAAATTAGAGAAAAGAACCAATACCTGCAAATTGCCCCATTATCCTTAAAAAAAAGCGCTGGAACAATCAAACTTAAGTATACCAAATTAATTAATATAGAGTTTAAAGAATTACAGTCTTTAAATTTTTGTGAATGCTCCAAATACAAATAAGATAACATGTGAAGATGATGTCTATCAGGTTTAATTGGAGATTTTCTTAATAATAACTTTCTAAAAAAAGAGAAAAAAACTTCAAAAAATAAATAAAAAAGAAGTATGGAAAAGAAAAAAGAGGAAATCTCAGGGTTTAAATTATTTGTTTCAACGATATTCAAAGCAACTAATGAACCAAATAAATATGAGCCTGAGTCTCCCAAAAAAATTTTCGCTTTTGGAAAATTAAAAAGTAAAAATGATATCAAAATTACTATTTGGCTAGCTATCATGATTGCCAAATTTTCATGATTATTCTCTAAATTTACGAACAAAAGTATTATATTAATTATAATTATGTGTATTGCCAATAGACCATTAAAACCATCAATGAGATTTGATCCGTTAACAATAAAAAGAAAACATAGTAATACAAAAATAATAGAAAAAATCTCGTTTTTGAGCCATGAGTTTAAAAAATTTAAATCAATAGAAGTGATATTAATTGAAAAATAAATTGTAAAAATTAATAAAATTATAATCATCAAAATGAGTCTATAAATAGGTTTAAAATTTAATTTTATATCCTCAATAAAACCCATAGAAAACATTGCAAAAGTTAAGATCACATATTCAAAATTAACCTTATTAAATAATAAATAGTAAAAAATAAAAAATATTAGAAAAGATAATGATGCTGCTAGACCACCGCTTCTAGGAGTTGATAGTGAATGAAAGGCTTGAGGCTTATTGAAATCTTGATCGATTAATATCCCGTTCCCAATTTTATTTGAGTATTTACTTATTAAAAGAAACACAAAAAAACTAATTAGAGAGATAATAGATAAAAGACTAAGAGATATATTTTCTGCTGGCATTATTTATTTTGAATTCCTTTATTGGCTTTTTTTACCATAAAAATTCCTGAAATTATAATTATTAGAGATACCAATACTTTCCAAGTGATTTGTTCATCCATAACTAGATACCCAAATATTATTCCAAAAATAGGTATTAGATAAGCAACTTGAGTTTGAAAAACCATTCCTGCTTTAGTTAAAATGTGAAATCTTAAAAGCCATGCAACCCCAGTAGCAAAGACACCAAGATAAATTAATGCAATCGTAGATTCTATAGATGGACTTAAATTTTTCCATGGTTCTTGATATATACAGAAGGGTGCTAAAAAGATTAATGACCACAAAATTGTTGATGTTGATACATTCTCGTTTCCATTATTCTTCAAATATTTTAATGTTAAAATTCCACCTACCACATAAAATGTTGAACCACAAAGAATTACCATGACATAAAAAATATTGCTCTCTGATATAACTAATTTATCAAAAAATAAAAAAACTATACCTAAAAAACCAATTGAAACACCGACAGATTTTAAAACATTTAATTTTTCATTTCTTGTAAAAAAGTGAGCTAATAAAGTCCCGCTTAGAGGGGTGGTGCTCATTAGTATTGCTGACAAATAGCTATCAACAACGTTTGTGCCATATGCGATTAATATAAAAGGTATTGTTATATTAGTAAGTCCAACTAATGCATACATTTTCCAATCTTTTGAAAAAGCCAGAATTTTAATTTTTTTGTAATTACAATAAATTACCAAAGCAAGAAGAGCAAAAAATACTCTAACAAAAACTAAAGTAATTGGATCGTAAGTGTATGTAGCAATTTTGATGTTAAAAAAAGCCGAGCCCCAAATTGCACCTAGCAAAATCAACAATAAAACATCAATAGTTTTTGGTTCTCTCATTTTTTTGCTAGCCTCTCTAAACCTGATTGAATTCCTCTAATTAAATCCTCTGAGATTAAACCTTTACCATATTTTCTAGCAATGTCTCCATGTAACCAAGCTGCGGCTGCGGCTGCCTCAATTATTGACATTTTGTTGTCTCCAACTAAACTTGCTATAATTCCAGCTAAGACATCTCCAGAACCAATTACAGCTAGTTCACTAGAGGAGTGAGTATTTTTAATAATCTTTTTGTTTGATCCTATAAAAGTTGTATTTCCTTTTAATAATATATTTGATTTGCATAATTTTATAAATTTTAAAACCTTTTCCTTATCTTCTAAACTCTTTTTTATTGATGGGAAAAGTCTATGAAATTCTTTTTTGTGAGGAGTAATAAGCTTAAATTTATCAAGATACTTTAAAAGTTTTTTTGTTTTATGTTGAAATGAATTTAAAGCATCTGCATCTAAAATTACATATTTTATTTGTTTTAAAATTTCTTCAGTAAATTTCATTGTTTTAGAGTTACTTCCTGCGCCTGGACCAACTAATGCAACCGATGTTGTTTTTCTCTCTTTTTTAAGAAAACTCTTTAAATAAGATATATTATTAATTTCTACTTTAAGAACAGATGGAAACTTCAAAGATAGAATTTTAATAGTTTCTTTCGTGCAAATAATTTTAACTGATCCAGCACCAACTCTTAAACAGGCCTCTGCAGCAAGAATAGTAGCGCCGATCATGTGCTTTTGACCGCCAAGAATAAGTACTCTCCCCCTCGAATATTTGTTACTAGATTTTTTTTTCCACGGAAATTTTTTAATCCAAATTTGTGGTGTATTTTTAATCAAATTCATTCAATTAGGAATTGTATAATGTAAAAAATGCATAGCAGCCATATATATTTTTAGCATACTTGAAATGTAAAAGTTTGGTAATGTAAAACGTTTTTTCAAATAATTTAAAGGGAATTTATGAGTGCTAGTTCAGTTAAAAAGATTATAAAAGACAAAGAGATCGAATACGTAGACTTAAGGTTCACAGACCCAAGAGGAAAACTTCAACATGTAACTATGGATGCAACAGTAGTTGATGAAGACATGTTAAACGAGGGAGTTTTCTTTGATGGTTCGTCTATTGCTGGATGGAAAGCGATTAATGAGTCAGACATGATTTTAAAACCAGATTTATCAAGAACAGTAGTAGATCCATTTACATCGCATAATACGCTTAATATATTTTGTGACATTCTTGATGCGATTAAAAAAGATCCTTACGAAAGGGATCCAAGAGGAACAGCAAAAAAAGCAGAAGAATATTTGAAGAAAACCGGTGTGGGAGATAAAGCTTACTTCGGTCCAGAGCCAGAATTTTTTGTTTTTGATGATGTTAGATATTCAAATGATATGAATCATACGGGATTTCAAATTGATAGCTCTGAAGGTCCATATAACACTGGAAAAAAATATGAAAATGGAAATATGGGTCACAGACCAGGTATAAAAGGCGGTTATTTCCCAGTTCCACCTGTTGATAGTGCCCAGGATATGAGAAGTGAATATTTAAAAGCAATGAAGGATATGGGAATTAAAGTTGAAAAACATCACCATGAAGTTGCTCCAAGCCAACATGAGCTTGGAATGTATTTTGGAACATTAGTTGATCAAGCAGATAATCTTCAGCTTTATAAGTATGCTGTACACATGGTTACACACTCTTTCGGTAAGACAGCAACTTTTATGCCTAAACCAGTTAAAGGTGATAATGGTTCTGGAATGCACTGTCACCAGTCAATTTGGAAGGGAAGTACCGCAGTATTTTCTGGAGATAAATATGCTGGTTTATCTGATACAGCATTACACTACATCGGAGGAATATTAAAACACGCTAGAGCAATTAATGCTTTCGCTAACGCAACAACAAATAGTTATAAAAGATTAATACCAGGTTTTGAAGCGCCAGTATTATTGGCATACTCAGCAAGAAACAGATCTGCGTCGTGTAGAATTCCAATTACACAAAGTAAAAAAGCTGCAAGATGTGAAGTTCGTTTCCCTGATGCAGCTGGAAATCCTTACTTAACATTTTCTGCATTATTGATGGCTGGTCTTGATGGAATTAAAAATAAAATCGATCCGGGTAAATCTTTAGATAAAGATTTGTACGCGCTGAGTGAGTCTGAAGTTAAGAAAATTCCAACAGTTTGCGGTTCTTTAAGAGAAGCTATGGAAAGTTTAGACAAAGATAGAAAATTTTTAACTCAAGGTAATGTTTTCACTGATGATCAAATAGATGCATATATAGCTCTTAAGTATGAAGAGATTTATAATTTTGAGCACACTCCACATCCAATGGAGTTTCAAATGTATTATAGCTGTTAGAAATGAACAAAATTTTTCTATCAATGCTCTTAGTGAGCTTTATAACAATCTCATCTTTCGCAACTGGTCATATAACTGAAGCGCAAAAAGAAAATACAATCGAGTGTCTTGGTCATTATACTGCTACAGCTGTATTACCAGCAGATACTGTTGAAGTTAAAGATATTGAGATAGCTCTAGCCGCATCTAAAGTAATTCGAGAATACCTTAACAAAGAAGGTATTAAAAATGATGAAATAAATAAAGGAATGAACGTTTACGTAGATAAAGTTTACGGTAAACCTTTTAATAAAGAGAAAAACAGTGAATGTAATAAGTTTATCTACAAACTTATCCCGGGATCGGAACAACAAATAGAAAAATTATCTAGAACTATTTACCAGGGTTAACTTAGCTTTTATTTTTTAAGATTCTGCTGTCAGCTAATTTACCTTTGTTCACACCTTCTTTAATTGTGTACTCAAAAGTACCATTCGCACCTTTATTGACAGCTTTTATCTTATTTTTAAAAAGAGATTTTTCTTTCTCTTTTACAACTCGTTCCCTTGCAAAGCTCTCTAAATGCTTAGTATCTCTCATGATTCATTATACCTTAAATGACTCTCCGCAACCACAACGTTCGGTCTCGTTAGGGTTTTTAAACACAAATTGTGAGGAAAATTTATCAGTTTTATAGTCCATTTCGGTTCCTAAAAGATACATAATTGCATTAGAATCGATAAAAACCTTAACGCCTTTGTCTTCAATTACTTCCTCGTTTTTTTTTGCTTCTTTGGCGTATTCCATTACATAAGACATGCCTGCGCAACCTCCCGATTTAACGCCCACCCTCACACCGATAGCAGTGTTTTCTGCCTTGGACATTATTTCTTTAATTCTATTTGCAGCGTTATCACTTAATTTAATTACTTGTTCGCTCATAAATTTAATTCTAGTTTGGCAGCTTCTGACATCTTAGACTTGTCCCAAGGTGGATCCCATACTAAATCAAGTTTAACTTTAGAAACGCCTTTAACTTTTAATATACATTCTTCTACTTGTTTTGGCAAACTTTCTGCTACGGGACAGTTTGGTGATGTAAGTGTCATATCAACATTTACATTATTCTTTTCATCAATATCAATTTTGTAAATTAAGCCAAGTTCATAAATATTAACGGGTATTTCTGGATCATAAACTTTCTTAATCTCTTTAATAATTTTTTCTTTTAAATCACTCATAAAATTATTTCTCTGTATTTACTACTTTTTTATTATCTTCAGCAGCATGCAAAAAAGTATGCCAAGCCAAAGTAGCACATTTTACTCTCATTGGAAATTGCTTAACACCAGAAAGAGACATAATTGTTGTGTTTTCGTTATCGGTTAAACTGTTAATACTTGGTTTTGAACCTACCTTAAGCATATAAATAAAGTTTTCTAAAATTTTTTTAGCCACGTTAAAATCTTTTCCTTTTATAATTTCAGTCATAATTGAAGCCGAAGCAATTGATATTGCACAACCCTCACCTTCAAATGAGATATCTTCTACTTGTTTTTCATCATTAAGTTTTAAGAAAACATGAACTTTATCTCCACAAAGAGGATTGTTTCCTTTTGCATCTTTATTAAAACCATCACATTTTTTTTTATTTCTTGGATTCTTACCGTGATCCAATATTATTTCCTTATATAATTCTTTCAAATCCATTTAATTATTAAAAATTTTATTACATTTGTTTATAGATTCATTTAAAATATCTATATCTTCTTTTGAATTATAAATTCCTAATGAAGCTCTTGCTGTCGCTGGTATTCCCATTTTTTCATGCAATATTTGACAACAATGATGTCCTGCTCTTATAGCAACGCCATCATCATCTAGAATTGTAGCTATATCATGTGGGTGAATACCTTTAATTGTAAAAGATAATATTGCACCTCTTTCCTTTGGATCACCAATAATTGAAACAGAATTATTTTTTTTAAGTTTTTCTAAACCATACTCTGTAATTTCTTTTTCATGTTGAGTGATATTTTTAATACCAATATTTTCTATAAACCTTATGGACTCTGCAAAACCTACGATTTCGGCTGTTTGTAAAGTACCTGCTTCGAATTTAGTGGGACTTTCAGGAAAGGAAATGTCATCTTTTTTAACTTCGTCTATCATTCCGCCTCCACCTTGATACGGAGGAAGTTCATCTAACCATTTTTTCTTAGCATAAAGAACACCAACGCCCGTTGGTCCATACATTTTGTGACAAGACATAACGTAAAAATCACAATCCAATTTTTGCACATCTAATTTTAGATGTGGTGCCCCTTGACATCCGTCTATTAAAACTGGAATTTTTTTAGTTTTTGCTAAATCAATAATTTTATTTAATGGCAATATAGTTCCAGTAACATTTGAAACATGTGTTACTGCTATCAATTTAGTCTTATTAGTTATTAGTTTCTTTATTGAATCAACACTTACCTCTCCTTGTTTATCGCATTCTGCAAATTTAATTACTGCTCCTTTTCTTTTTCTTAAAAAATGCCAGGGTACATAATTTGCATGATGTTCTAATTCTGTAATTATAATTTCGTCCTTATCTTGTATAAATTTTTCTCCATAAGTTGTTGCTATCAAATTAATTCCCTCTGTCGCATTCTTGGTAAATACAATCTCTTCTCTAGATTTAGCGTTAATAAAATTTTTTATGAGGTCTCTAGTTTCCTCAAACCTATTAGTTGCTGTAACTGCAAGAGAATGCATGCTTCTACCTACATTCGAAAATTCTTTTGAGTAGAAATTAGAAATTCTATCTATAACTGCTTTGGGTTTTTGTGAAGAATTTGCACTATCTAAATAAACTAATTTTTTACCTTTTACCTTATTTGTAAAAATAGGAAATTTTGATTTTATTTCTTTAATATCCATGAATTTGTATTTCTATTTTATTTTCAATAAATTTTCTGATTGAATTACTTTTTATATCTCCAATTATCTCATTTAAAAAACCGTTAACTAATAATCGAATAGCTTGTTTTTTACTTAATCCTCTTGTCATCAAATAATGAATAGAATTTTCATCAACACTTCCTGATGTTGAACCATGAGAACATTTTACATCATCCGCATATATTTCTAGTTCCGGTTTTGAATTAAACTCAGAATTTTCACTCAACAGTAAAGCTTTACTCAACTGATATGCGTTAGTTTTTTGAGCTATATCTTTAACATATATTTTCCCCTGATAAACACCTTTACCTTCAGCATCAACAACACTTTTTATTTTTTGATAACTTTTACAATTTGGTACAAGGTGGTTTATTTTAGTTTTAATTTCCTGGTGCTTATCTTTGTTAATAAATAATGCTGATTTTATATTGCAATCGCAATTTTCTCCCTCAAGATCAAACTCTGCATCAATTTTATTAAACTTTGGACCAGATGAAAAAATAAAACTTGCGTAATTAGAATTAGATTTCATTTTTCCTTTAGAAAATTTATAAAAAAAACCCTCATTTTGGTTAGCCTGTAGATTAATAGTTTTTAAAGATGCATTCTCATTTAATATTACATTTTCGGTTGTATTATAAATAAATTTATTTTTTGACTGATTTATATTGTACTCAACAATGTGAAGCTCAGAATTTTTACCAAGTATTATTTTATTCTTATTGTTTAACAGATTGTCTTTAAGATCATCGGTAAAAATATTATAAATTATTATAGCTTTTTCAAACCTGTAATTGTCTACAACTTCAAGAAATAATCCGTTGTTTGAAAGTGCATTATTTAGATTAATAAGTGAATTTTCCTCTTTATTTATAGAAAAATTACTTTCGTTATAACTTTTTATTTTAATTTTGTTTTTATCTTCAAACTTAAATTCGCTATTCTCAAGCTTTCCATTCACCATTAAAATATGATTATGATCAAATTCTTTTATAAAATTTATAGATTTAGGTTTAATTTCGTTTTTAAATGATTCTAAATTTTTGAAATTTTTTGAAAAGATTTGATTAATATCAGAAAACTTCCAATCCTCTTGACTTCTACTTGGGAAACCTTGTTGATTAAATAATTTTAAATTTTCTAGACGAAAATTTTTATCTTTTTGATTTAATATCTTGATTTTATTGATCTCACTTGGACTGATTTTAAAGTTTTCATTCATTTAATTAAGTTTTTTATAGCCCTTCTTTTCTAATTCTAAAGCAAGATCGCTAGACCCTGATTTTATTATTTTACCATCTGAAAGAACATGCACGTGATCAGGTTTAATGTATTCTAAAAGTCTTTGATAATGTGTAATTACTAAAAAAGACTTTTTTTCACTCCTAGAGGAATTCACTCCATCAGAAATAATTTTTAGTGCATCGATATCTAGTCCGGAGTCTGTTTCGTCTAAGATAATTAGGTTAGGGTCTAAAATTTTCATTTGTAAAATTTCATTTTTCTTTTTTTCACCACCAGAAAAACCCACATTTAATTGTCTTGAAAGAATTTTTTCATCAATACCAAGTTCTTTGGCTTTATCTTTAACCAATTTTAAAAAAGCAATTGTGTCAATTTCTTTTTCTCCTCTAGCTTTCTTAATTGTATTCAAAGAAGTCTTCAAAAAATTATTTGTATTCACTCCAGGTATTTCTAATGGATATTGAAAAGCTAAAAATATTCCTTTTTGGGCTCTTTCTTCTACTGGTATATCGTTAAGACTCTCGCCTAAATATTTTACTTCGCCTGAAATTTTGTATCCGTTTTTTCCTGATAGTACATTTGCTAAAGTGCTTTTACCCGATCCATTTGGCCCCATTATTGCATGAACTTCTCCAGGATTAATTTTAAGATTAAGTCCTTTTAAAATTTCTCTATTGTTAATTGATGCTTTTAAATTTTTAATTACTAACATTTTTCAATTTTCCAATCATAATTTCAATCATTTCGTAAAAACCTGTTTTTCTTGACATGGTCAAAAGTTCATCCATTTTAATTTTTTTAAAATGATCAACTGTTACTTTTTTTGCTTCGGGTAAATCCAGCGAATTAAATATATCAATTAAAATATAAGCATAGCCTGCGGAAACCATAGCTTTGCTCCAACCCTTAAAACGTCCGTTTTCGTAATCAACGAATAAATCAAATTGACAGCTTTTTACTTTATTTTTTTCAGATCTTTTTTCTTTACTTAAAGGGTCGTTATTTAATTTTTCACCCAGCGAAATAAGCCATCTATAAACTTCTAAACTTTCAACTGCTCTAAGCGTATCTATATTATTCTTGTACTCTGTTAATTTAGTATCAATGTTCATATTATTTTTTGAATAAAGTGTTTGGATTCTTCATGGTTTTTATTTCCATGCAGTTGCCGTTTGGATCCGCTAAAAACATTGTTTCCTGTTCTATATCCTCACCCTTAAATCTAATGTAAGGAGGGTCAATAAATTTTATATTTTTATCAATTAGACGTTGTTTTAAATTTTTAAAAGTTATTGCATCTAAATGTACTCCAAAATGTGGAACTGTAACGTTTCCCATATCTACATTGTGTCTTTCACTAATAATTTTATGATTTGGATCAGTTGCATGTAACGTTAATTCGTTTCCCCAAAAGTTTATATCCGCCCAAGCATCAGGGTATTTAAATTCAGCGTTTCCTCTCTCGCATCCTAAAACTTCACAATAAAATTTTATTGCTTTATCCAAATCGCCTGCTGGTATAGCTAAATGAAATCTATTTTCCATTAACCAACACTCCCTTCAAGACTAATACCAACCAGCTTTTGAGCCTCAACAGCAAACTCCATTGGCAATTGCTGTAATACTTCTTTGCAGAAACCATTTACTATTAAACTTACTGCTTCTTCTTGATTGAGCCCTCTTTGATTACAATAATAAAGTTGCTCTTCATTTATTTTTGAGGTTGTAGCTTCGTGTTCAACTGTTGACGAGAAATTTTTGTTTTTAATGTATGGAACAGTATGTGCTCCACACTTATTTCCCATTAGTAGTGAGTCACATTGAGTGTAATTTCTAGAGTTGGACGCTTTTCTGGAAATATCTACTAATCCTCTATAGGTGTTATCCGCTTGACCTGCTGATATTCCTTTTGAAATTATTTTGCTCCTAGTATTTTTACCTAAGTGTATCATCTTTGTCCCTGTGTCAGCTTTCTGATGATTATTAGTAATTGCAATTGAGTAAAACTCACCAACTGAATTATCTCCTTGAAGTATACAGCTAGGATATTTCCAGGTTATAGCTGAACCTGTTTCAACTTGTGTCCAAGAAATTTTTGAATTTTTTCCTCTACACGCACCTCTTTTAGTTACAAAATTATATATGCCACCTTTTCCATCTTTATCACCGGGATACCAATTTTGAACTGTCGAATATTTAATTTCAGCGTCATCTAAAGCTACTAGCTCTACATTAGCAGCGTGCAACTGATTTTCGTCTCTCATTGGTGCAGTACATCCTTCCAAATAACTCACATAACTTCCTTTGTCTGCTATAATTAGTGTTCTCTCAAACTGACCTGTGTCAGATGCGTTTATTCTAAAATACGTAGATAACTCCATTGGACATTTAACATTCGGGGGTATGTAAACAAATGAACCATCGGTGAAGACTGCTGAGTTGAGAGTTGCAAAATAATGATCGGTAATTGGTATTACAGATCCTAAATATTTTTTTACTAAATCTGGATGTTTTTGAATCGCTTCAGAAATTGAACAAAATATAATGCCTTTTTTTGTTAATTCTTCTTTATAAGTAGTCGCAACTGAAACTGAGTCGAAAACTGCATCAACAGCAACCCCGCTTAATCTTTTTTGCTCTTGTAATGGAATACCTAATTTTTTATAAGTTTCTAATAATTTTGGATCTACTTCATCTAAACTTTTGGGCTTTTCCGAAGCAGACTTAGGTGCTGAGTAATAATACAGATCTTGATAATCTATTTTCGGATATTTTGGTTTTTGCCAATCTGGTTCTTTCAAATTTTTTAATCTTTCAAAGGCTTTTAATCTCCATTTTAGCATCCATTCTGGTTCTTTTTTCATTTTGGAAATAAATTTTATAGATTTTTCGCTTAAACCTTTTGGAGCTTTTATGCTCTCTATATCAGTTGTGAAACCATATTTATAATCTTGGTTAGTGTTAATATTTTGATTTTTCATTAATTCACACTTCGGTTATTTTGTTTTAATAAATCACTTAAACTTTTGTTTTCAAAAAAAGTATTTATATGCTGCTCTAAATCATCCCAAAGATTATGGGTAATACATTTTGTGTTCTTTCCATTGCATCCTTTTTTAGAGTCTTTTTTACAATTTAAAGTTTTTACTTTTTCATCAACCGCAAAAATTATATTTGATAGTTTTATCTCTTTTGGGTTTTTATCAAGTATATAACCGCCTGCTGGACCTCTAACACTCTTAACAAGTTTACCGTTTTTAAGTTTTGCGAATAACTGTTCTAAGTAAGAAAGAGAGATGTTTTGTCTTAAAGATATATCATTTAAACTTACAGGCTTGTCGCTTTGGAAAGAAGCCAGATCAGCCATAGCCATTACTGCGTATCTTCCTTTGGTTGTTAATTTCATATAATCCTTTATTTATATAGCTTATTTAATAATCCCTAGTAAATTAGTCAACTTCAATAATAAATAAATTTGCCACATTAAAAACGTGCTATAAATCTATTTTTTTTTTGAAAATAATTATCATTATTAAAATGAAACAGAAAAGTGTAGAAATTTTTATTCCAGGACCTAGCGGTAGATTAGAAGGAAAATATTTTAAAAATTCAAAAAATAATTCTCCCGTGGCTATAATTTTACAACCTCATCCACAATATGGAGGAACAATGAATAATAGAATCGTTCAGGAAACATATAACGTTTTTGTAAAAAATAATTTTTCTGTTTTGAGAATTAATTTTAGAGGTGTTGGTAAAAGTGAAGGTACATTTGATAATGGCCAAGGTGAACTTTCTGATGCCGCTGCCGCACTAGATTGGATCGAAAGAGAAAACCAAGATTATAGTCAGTGTTGGGTGTCAGGTTTTTCTTTTGGTTCTTTAATATGTATGCAGTTAATAATGAGAAGACCTGAGGTAAACAAATTTATAGCGATAGCGCCTCAGCCTAATGTATATGACTTCACATTTCTAGCTCCCTGCCCGGCTTCTGGACAAGTTGTTTATGGTGAAAAGGATGAATTAGTTTCAAGAGAAAGTATTAACGAATTGAACAATAGACTGAAATCTCAAAAAGGTATTGAAGTTAATTTTTCAGAAATAAAAGGAGCAAATCATTTTTTCAAAGAAAAAGAAGAAGAATTAAAAAAAACTATAGATAAGTATATTAAAGATAAAACAAAACTTATTTAAATTCAATTAAGGTTCCGCCACTTGTTGGTGAAGAACATCCTGTTGTATCAGGAAAAGAAATTGGTTCATTAATAATATTTCTTATTGCTAGGAAGGCAAACGCTTGTGACTCCACAAAATCACCGTCTACACCATAATCATCAATAGGCTGAAGTATAATTTCTTTAAGAGACTTTTGCTTAATTTTATTTAACAGTGATATATTTTTTCTGCCTCCTCCACAAATTAAAACTCTAAAAAGCTTTTCCTTAACATTAGATAATAGTGAGGATAAACCAGCTCCAATAATTCTTCCAGTGAAGTCAGTTAATGTCGCAACCCCATCCTCAAGAGATAAGCCTCTAGCAAAAGAAACATCAAAATCATTTACATCTAGTGATAAAGTTTTTTTATTTGATCTGTTTGAATAAAGCTCCTGAGCTTGTTCAAGAATAATTTCATTAGTCTTTCCAACAGAAGCCAGATGTCCATCCCTATCAAATTTTTTATTAGAATTTTTTCTTACCCACGCATCGATTAAGCAGTTACCAGGTCCTATATCTCTACTAGTAAAATCATAAGGTAGATAATTACCTACAATTGTTATATTAGAAATGCCTCCAATATTTAGTACACATGATGGGACTTGAATTCGATTTTGTTTTAAAATCAATTGATGAAAAATTGGTGTTAGGGGAGCTCCTTCACCTCCGTTTTTTATATCATTTTCTCTAAAATTATAAACAATATTTTTTTTTGTGAGTTTTGATAATAAATTTCCGTCACCAAGCTGGACAGAAATTTTTTCACTTGCATTATGATAAATAGTTTGACCATGAAATCCTACAATATCTAATTTGTTTTTTTTTGAAATTTCACTTACAACCTCAACATGATACATTGTTATTTTTCTCTCTAAATTTTTAAGATCTTTTGTAAAATTTTTTAAGTCTTTTGTGTTATTAATTTTTTCTTTAATAGAGTGAATGGTTTCATAAATATTGTCTTGATACTTGTAGTACTTATTAAATAATACTTCATATTTTGATATCCCATCTGATCTGATTATTGATGCATCAATCCCATCACCAGATGTACCACTCATTAAACCCAAAGATGTATATTCTTTGCTCATATTTATATTTATTTATAGTTATTTTAGTATAATAGTAGGTTTAGCATATAAAATTCTATGAAAAATAGCTTTTTATCTGAAATGAAATCTCGTGGTTATCTAAATCAATGTACTGATTTAGAAAATCTTGAGAAAATTTCAAAAGATAAGTCAATCAAAGCTTATATTGGCTTTGATTGCACAGCACCTAGTTTGCATGTTGGAAGCTTATTGCAAATTATGCTTTTACGTCTTTTGCAGAGACACGGTCATCAACCTATTGTGCTTTTAGGTGGAGGAACCACACTAATCGGCGACCCATCTGGTAAAGATTCTACAAGAAAAATTTTAAAACAAAAGGATATTAAAAAAAATATCTCAAGTATCAAAAAACTTTTTGAAAAATTATTACCAGTAAAAAATAATAAAATAAAACCCATTTTCGTTGATAATTATCAGTGGCTTTCTAAACTAAAATATATTGATTTCTTAAGAGAAATAGGTAAGCACTTTACAATTAATAAAATGCTTTCTTTTGATAGTGTTAAACTTAGGTTAGACCGAGAACAATCACTTAGTTATATGGAATTCAATTATATGATTTTACAGTCTTATGACTTTTATCAATTGTATAAGAAACATGATTGTATTTTACAAATGGGGGGCTCGGACCAGTGGGGAAATATAGTAAGTGGTGTTGAGTTAATAAGAAGAATTTTGCAAAAAAACTCTTATGGATTAACAACTCCACTCATTACTTTATCATCAGGTGCTAAAATGGGGAAGACTGAAAAAGGTGCAGTATGGTTGGATCAGAAAATGTTCGCGCCATATGACTATTGGCAGTTTTGGCGAAATACTTCAGATAATGACGTAAAAAAGTTTCTGAATTATTTTACTGAAATTGAGGTTAATGAATTATCTGAAAAAATTGAAAATGAAAAAGATATTAATAATCTTAAAATACTTTTAGCAAATGAAGCAACAACTATTGTACACGGTACAAAGGCTGCTAAAGATTGTGCTGCCACAGCAAAGGAAACTTTTGTTAAGGGAGGTTTGGGTAAAAATATTCCTGTGAAAACAATTAGTAAGAAGAAATTATCACAGGGAATTAATATTATAGAATTAATTTTTCAAAATGGTTTGGTCAATTCAAAAAGCGAGGTGAGAAGAATATTAAAAAACAATGGAATTAGAGTAAATGATAACGTAATAGCTGATGAAAAAAAAATAATAAATATGGAAAATGTATCAAAGGATAACTCTATTAAACTATCAATAGGTAAGAAAAATCATTTGAAAGTTAAAATTATCTAGCCTCCTTTTTTTTATATTCTTCAAGCGTACGAGTTATAAATCTTGGAGTTAAAGTTTTTACAGGATTTACAGTAGTTTTTAAATTATTTGTTGGACCTTTTATTTTAAAACTGATGCCAAAAAGACCATCACCAGTTTTTTTTCCAATTAGAATATCTCCAAGAATAGGAATTTTTGATACTAAAGAATTTAAAGTTTTTGCAGGTATCAGTGTCCCACGCAAACTCAAAATATTCTTTTTCTTATCGAAATAACCTTCGACTAAAATTGAAATTGAAGGGCCAATTAAAAAGATCTCTTTTATATCCATCCATTCATTTTCTATTTGATAAACTATGGATAACTTATCAAAAGATATTCCCTCTCCCTTTAATGCATCTGTTAAACCCTTTAAATCTGCAAGACTTAACAATTTTGCAAAACCAGGTGCTTGGTTGAGTTTGAAATTTTCAATTTCTAGGTTCGATGAGTTTTTATTTTTATTAGTTTTAGATGTAAAAAATAAATTTCCTCCTTCTAAACCTTCAAAAAATTCATAACCATTAATTAAAGGTTTTGCCTCATCAGAATAAATCTCTAATACACTACTATTTGTTTTTTTCTCTTTTTTAAGAGATATGTCCAAAAATCTATCATTACTAAATTCACTTTTAGCACTAATTTTCTCCAGACTACCTTTTTTAATTAAACCAACAAGTCTAAAATTATTTAGAGGTATGTCGGTACTAGTCATTACCTCATTAAAATCTATTTCTATATTTTTTGTGATTTTTTTTAAAAAATTATTTTCGTTCTTATTATTATCTATTTCTTCTAATAAAATAGACGCATCAAAGACACTTCCTTTAATTTTAATATTCTTTTTATTTTCAATTATAAAATCGTTATTTACCTTATTATTATCTTTAGTTTTGACTTTAATTTTCTTAAAATCGTTTAGTTCGAATTTTTTGTTCAAAGAAACATTGTCTATTTGAAAAAAATTTTCAGAGTCTTTTAAAGTTAAATTTTTTATTTTAATATTAACGTTTTTATTGATTTCTAAATTAGTATTGAGAAAAAAAACATCTCCTTTTATGAATTTTTTTTTAATAATTGGTATTTTTTCATGATCGTTTTTAATTAAAATCTTTGATTTCCCCTTTAAAAATTTTGAATTTTTTTTGTTTGAAATATTAAATACTCCGTTTTGCAAACGAATATTTTTATAATCAAAATCTAAACCATTAATTTCTATTTCATTATCTTTAAATAAAAAATTCGAATTTAAAGAGGATATTTTATTTTCTAAGTTTATTTTAAAAATTGTGTTTTTTATATTTCCAGAAATAATTAAATCTTTAATTTTGTATTTCTCATCAAAATTAAATGAAGATTTAAATTTTACTTTTGCCTTTTCTATCTTTTTTAAATTACTTTTAATTAATTTACTTGTTAATGAATCCGATATTTGAGGTTTTAATAAATCAATATCAAGATAATTTGTTTCTAACTCTACATCTCTTATTCCAACTTCATTTTTTATCAAAAGAACTAAATCTAGATTTGCTTTTAATGATTTTATAGGAATTTCAATTGATTTATATTCAATTTTAGGATCAATAAATTTTACTAGTAAATTAATTTTTTTGATGTCCAAAAGAAAAGATGTTTTTTTAAAATCTAGATTAATTATTTTTTGATTTTTTTCAATCTCTGATTTTATAATCTTATTAAATCTATCGGTTTGATATCCATAAAAAGATAAGTAAAGAATCAAAATTGAAATTATCAATAAAATTAATAAAGTTAAGGATATTAAAAATTTTTTCATATTTATTTTTGTCCAAAAATTCCTGCTTCAATAAATTTATCAATATCTCCATTTAATACTCCATCTGGATTTGTATCCTCTATTTTGTATCTGAGGTCTTTTACCAACCTGTAAGGTTGTAAAACATATGATCTAATTTGATGTCCCCAGCCAATTTCTGTTTTTGAATCTATTTGACTTTGACTTTTTTCTTCTCTTTTTTGCAATTCGTGTTCGTAAAGTCTTGCTTTTAGCATTTTGAAACATGTTTCCTTATTTTTGTGTTGGGATCTTTCGTTTTGACATTGAACAACAATTTTAGTTGGTAAGTGAGTAATTCTTACAGCGCTGTCTGTTGTATTTACATGTTGTCCGCCCGCTCCACTTGATCGATATGTATCAACTCTTAAATCTTTTTCGTCAATAACAATATCGATTGAATCATCGACTGATGGGTAAACCCATATACTTGCAAAACTTGTATGTCTTCTAGCACCTGAGTCAAATGGAGATATTCTTACTAAACGATGTACGCCTGACTCTTTTTTCATCATGCCGTATAAATTTTCTCCGTTAACTTTAAGCGTAGAAGATTTGATGCCAGCCTCTTCTCCCTTGTGCTCACTGATCATTTGATAGCCAAAACCCTTTTTATCAAACCATTTTAGGTACATTCTTCTTAACATATCGGCCCAATCTTGGCTTTCTGTTCCACCGGCACCAGCATGAATCTCAATGTAAATATCTAAATTATCATTTTCTCCAGATAGGAAACATTTTGTCTCATACGTTTTAATTTCTTTAAAAGTATTTGAAATTTTTTTTTCGCAATCGTTTAGTATTTCTAAATTTTCTTCCTCTAATGCAAGCTTATTCAAATCCTTTAGATTGTTCAAATCGTTTACTGTATTTTTATAAAAATTTAAAATTCCTTCGAGAAAATTTTTTTCTTTTGTTATTTTTTTTGATTTATTTGCGTCTTTCCAAAAATCTTTTTTTACTATCTCTTGATCTAGAATGCCAATCCTGTCCTCAACGTTTTCTTTATCAAAGATACCCCCTAATATTTTTCAAGGACTTTTCAGACAAATTGATTTTTTTATAAAAATTACTCATTAATAGAATCTCCTAAATTTAGTAAATTTATCATAGTTTTGCCCAATACTTAAATTTTTTGAATTAATTTCTTCTATAGTTTTTTCTTTGAAAGCTTCGATGATTGCTTTTTTATCACCAAAATTGGTATTTTTACCATTTTTATAATTGACTGGGAAAAAATAAATATCTTGAGGAGTTTTAAAAGGTTTCATGTCTTCTTTATAAACTGCCCTCTCAATGAAGTCTTTAAAAATCGGTAAAGCTGCTTTTGATCCAGTTTCAAATTTTCCTAAACTTTTTGGTTCATCGTATCCAATATATACTCCTATCGCTAAGTCTGATGTAAAACCAATGAACCATGCATCAAAGTTATTATTTGTAGTTCCGGTTTTACCAGCAATCGGAACATTTAAGGGTTTTAATTTTTTTCCTGTTCCTCTTTTAACTACACCTTCAAGAATTGAAGTCATTTGGTAAGCTGTTTCTTTAGAGATAACTTGTTTATTATCCTCTAAAATATTTGGCACAAATTCTTCATCAAATTTTAATATTTCGCAACCAACGCACTTTCTTTTATCAAAATTAAAAATAGTTTTACCTCTTCTATCTTGAATACGTGTAATTAAATGAGGACTTATTTTTTTTCCCCCATTCACAAAAGTACAATAAGCATTTGTTATTTTTAAAAGTGTAGTCTCATTAGAACCTAGAGATACAGACAAAAGTTCTGGTACGTTATCATAAACACCTAAATCTCTAGAAATTTTTGAAATTTTCTCAAAACCTAATTTTTGAGCAATCCTCACTGTCATTAAATTTCTTGATTTTTCTACACCCATTCTGAGTGTAGATGGCCCATAAAATTTTTTTCCATAGTTTTGTGGTTTCCATTTTTTTAAACCTTCGCCCTGTTTACTTACAAAAGGTGCATCTAATATTAATGAATTAGGTAAAAAACCATTTTCTAAAGCCGCAGCATATACAATTGGTTTGAAAGCAGATCCTGGTTGTCTTTTGGCCTGTGTTGCTCTATTAAACTCGCTTGATATATAACTATAGCCTCCAACTAGAGCTTTTACTTTTCCATTAAAAGGATCCATCACAACTATTGCCCCATTTACTTTTGGAAGTTGCTTTAATGACCAGATATTATTAGATTTTAATTGAACAAAAATTAAATCTCCTTGTTCCAATAATTCATTGAAATTTTTTTTTCCTGTCCACTTCAAATTATTAAAAAGAATTTTACCTGTTAAGTTATTATCTAAAATTCTTATCTCAGAAAATTCATTTTCTACTTTTATCACTTCAGCAATTTTCCAATTTAAGGTCTTATCGATCTTTACACTTTTAATTTTCTTTTGCCAATTTTTATTAGTATTTTTATTTGTGATGGGACCTCTCCATCCTCTTCGCCTATCATAGGACTCAATTCCAGATCTTAATGCTTCTAGAGCAGCTACCTGATATTTTCCGTTTAAGGGTGTACTAATTGATAAGCCTTCAGAGTATACTTTTTCGAAACCATATTCTGTGCTTATTATTCTTCTTATCTCCTCTGTATACGATTGCGCTTCTTTTACCAGAATAACTTTCTTCTTTTTAAGATTAATATCACTATTTTTAAAAACTTTTAATTCCTTATTTGATATGTAACCATTTTCTTCAAGATTTTTTAAAACTAAATCTCTTCTTATTTTTGCTAATTTTTTATTTTTATAAGGGTTGTACTTGCTTGGAGCCTTAGGAAGTGCTGCTAAAAGTGCGGCTTCTTTATAATTTAATTCTTTTACCGATTTGTCAAAATATTCAAGACTTGCAGATGCTACTCCGTAAGTGCCCTGTCCTAAATAAATTTCATTTAAGTAAAGTTCCAGTATTCTTTTTTTTGAATATGACTTCTCAATTCTGAAGGCCAAGATTGCTTCTTTTATTTTCCTTCTTAATGAAACTTCACTAGTTAATAGAAAATTCTTAGCAACTTGCTGAGTAATAGTTGAAGCCCCCTCTAGTCTTTTACCTTGTATAATATTTTCAATATTTTTAATTAACGCTCGTGTTATACCTTTAGCATCTACACCTGGATGTGCGAAAAAATTTTTATCCTCTGCAGATAAAAATGAATTTATTACCACATCAGGAATAGATTCTATTGGTATAAAAAGCCTTTTTTGGATTGCATATTCTGCTATTAGCTCACCTGAGTCTCCATAAACCCGGCTTGAAACAGGAGGTTCGTAATTTGCTAATTTTTTGTAGTCTGGTAATCCTGATGAAAAATACCAAAATGCTGAAAAAATCATGAAAATAGTAAATAGAAAAAACGCTGTAATAATTTTTGCTAAATGGTTAAAGGTTTTTTTCATAATTTAAAGATTTATAATATCTCCTTAATTTAGGCTATCTTAAGGCATATTTAATTATAGAAAAACTGTATTTTTCCCTAAAAAAAATGTATATTAATAATAATTGTATAACAAAAAAATGAACAAAAAAATTTCAAACAATTTTATGAACGGATTTAATTTACTATGGAAAAGAATTTATATATTGATGCTTCGCATCCAGAAGAAACTAGAGTTGTGCTTAAATCAAAATCTCATATCGAAGAATATGAGTATGAAAACAAAAATAGTTTAAATCAAAAGAGTAATATCTATTTGGGAAAAATTAGTAGGGTGGAGCCTTCACTTCAAGCTGCATTTGTAAACTATGGTAGAGAAAGACATGGTTTTTTAGCCTTTAATGATATTCAGTCAGATTACTATCAAATACCAACTGAAGATAAAGAAGTTTTAAAAAAAGCTGAAGAAAAAATTAGAGAAGATCTTAAAGAAGAGAGTCAAGATACAGAGGCAAAAATTAAAAATACATCAGAAGAGGAAATAAATTTAAATTCTTCAAGTAATATCAATCAAGAGAATAAAATAACAAGTACTGAGAATATTGAAAAAACAAGAGAAAAACTTAAAAATAGGTATGGAGTAAGAAAGTATAGAATACAAGAAGTAATAAAGCCTGGGCAAGTAATTTTGATCCAAGTAAATAAAGAAGAGAGAGGTCAAAAAGGTGCTGCGTTAACTACATTTATTTCTTTAGCAGGGAAATATATTGTTTTAATGCCAAATACTGCAAAAGGTGGTGGAATTTCAAGAAAAATTATAAATCATGATGATAGAAATCAAATAAGAAAAATGCTTAAGGAAATTGAAATTCCAAAAAGCATGGGTTTAATTGTAAGAACCGCTGGATCGAGAAAAAGCAAAAAAGAAATTCAAAACGACTTACAAAATACAATAGGAATATGGGAGTCGATTAAGGAAAAAGCTATTGAGTCTACAGCGCCTATTTTAATTCATGAGGAGGGGGACGTTATTAAAAGAGCACTCAGGGATATTTATGATAACGACACAAAATTTGTTCATGTAGAAGGAAACGAGGGCTACCAAAAAGCAAAGCTATTTATGAAACAACTCATGCCTAGAAATTCAAAAATGGTTAAAAAATATAAAGGAAAAATTCCTCTTTTCCATAGTGAGAATATTGAAAAGGACTTAAATAAAATATTCGAACCCGTTGTAAGATTAAAATCAGGAGGATATCTTGTCATAAATCCGACCGAGGCTTTAGTTGCTATTGACGTAAACTCAGGTCAATCAACAAAGGAATTAAATATTGAAAAAACTGCATTAAATACGAACATAGAAGCAGCAGAAGAAGTAGCGAGACAAATTAAAATTAGAGATTTATCAGGTCTAATCGTTATAGATTTTATTGATATGCTAAATTATCATAATAGAAGAATTGTAGAGAGAAAAATAAGAGAGAAATTAAAGACCGATAGAGCAAGAATCCAAACTGGACGAATTAGTAATTTTGGCTTGATGGAAATGACTCGTCAAAGATTAAGAGAAAGTTTTATTAAGTGGGAAACAAATCTTTCTTTAGAGTCTTTTGGTCTTAAAATTATTAAAAAAATTGAAATGTTGGCCTTTTCTAAGAAGACAAAAATTGCTATGGCTTATGTACCAGATAAAGTAGCAATATATCTAAATTCGGAATTAAAAAAAGAATTATCCTTCTTTGAAAAAAAATATAAATTTAAAATTAATATAATGGCCGATAATAACTTAATTATTCCAGAATACAGGATACACCTTTTAAACAAAAATAAAAAAATAATTGAAAAAATCGAAAGTGTCAAAAATTTAAAAGATTTAAATGGAAAAAAAGATAACAAAATTAAAGCCTTACCATCAGCAAATGAAAAGAAAAAAAAAGAAGTTGTTGGAAGAATTTTGTGGGTTAGGAAAAAAAGAAGGAAATCAAATTAATCCTTTTTTTGGACTGCTAGCAGATCCATATTTCTGTAATGCTATTCTACCAGCCAAATAAGATTGTCTTCCAGCAAGAACTGCATGCTTCATTGACTCAGCCATTAAAATTGGATTTTTAGCTTTAGCAATTGCTGTATTAATTAATACTCCATCACATCCTAACTCCATCGCAATTGATGCGTCGGACGCAATTCCTATTCCTGCATCAACTATAACTGGAACCTTAGAGTTATTTTTTATTATCGAAAGATTTAATTTATTTCTAATACCTCTTCCAGATCCTATAGGTGAGGCTAGAGGCATGATTGCTGTCGCTCCAACATCTTCTAATTTTTTTGCCATTATAGGATCGTCTGAACAATAAACCATAACTTCAAAGCCTTCTTTGACAAGTACGTCAGTTGATTTCACAGTTTCGATCATATCTGGGTAAAGAGTTTTTTTGTCACCAAGAACCTCAAGTTTTACAAGTTTCCATCCACCCATTTCTCTAGCTAATCTTAAAGTCCTTAGCGCATCCTCAGATGTAAAACATCCCGCTGTGTTAGGTAAATATATAATTTTTTTTGGATCTAAAAAATCCATTAAGACTGGTTTTTTTTTGTCTAAAATGTTTACTCTTCTCACAGCAACGGTTACCATTTCAGCTCCTGAGGCTTTAATGGCATCTGCGGTTTCTTTAAAATTTTTATATTTTCCAGTACCCACAATTAAGCGAGAATTAAGTTTATATTTTCCTATTTTTAAATAGTCTTTATTCACTAACCTCCTCCGATAAAATGAACAATTTCAATTTTATCTCTATTCTTTATTTTCTTTTTATAATTTTGCTTAGGTAAAATCGTGCCATTTAACTCGATTGCGATCTGTTTTTCTTTTAATTTATACTTTTTCAAAAGATCTTTGACGCTTATATTCTCATTAATTTTTAATTGTTTTCCATTTAATTGTATTTTTGCCATAATTGAGATATTTTAGTTTCTTATTATATCAAAATGAGTCATAAAATTCTTGTTATTAATGGTCCTAATCTTAACTTACTTGGAACAAGAGAAAAAGAAAAGTACGGTCAATCTACGCTTGAAGACATTAGAAAAAAATGTGAGTCTCATGCCAAAAAGACAGGAATAATAATCAAATTTGAACAGTCTAACGTTGAAGGTGAAATAGTAAATATTATACAAGATGCTAAAAAAAAGTATGATGGAATTGTTATAAATGCTGGCGGATATACTCATACATCGGTTGCAATTCTTGATGCTCTGCTGGCTGTTAAAATACCAACAATAGAATTACACATAACTAATATTTACAAAAGAGAAGAATTCAGGCATAAATCATTGATAAGTAAAGCCGCTGATGGAATTATTTGTGGATTAGGAGTTAGTGGATACTTAATGGCAATTGATGGAATTAAAAAAATTTTAAATAATGAAAATTGATAAAAAGTTAATAAAAGAACTTAAAGATTATTTAGATGAATTTAATTTATCAGAAATCGAATATCAAGATGGTACAAAAAAAGTCAAGGTAGCAAAAAACATCTCTGGAATTACAAATATTACCGCACATAAACCAAATATTGCTCCAAAAAAAGAAGAGTCAGGTACAAAAATAACTTCTCCTATTATTGGAACTGCCTATTTAGCACCTGAGCCAGGAGGTAAAAAATTTGTTGAAGTCGGAAATCAGATAAAAAAAGGTCAAACTGTAATGATTGTTGAAGCAATGAAAACGATGAATCATGTTCCGTCTACATCGGATGGGATAGTTAAGAAAGTATTAGTACAAGATGGTGAAGCGGTTGAATTTGGTCAAACTTTAGTCCTTTTAAAATAACAAATGTTCAAAAAAGTTTTAATAGCAAATAGAGGTGAGATTGCTGTCAGAGTAATTAGAGCTTGTAAAGAATGGGGGATTGGAACTGTTGCTGTTCATTCAGATGTAGATGCTGACTCAATGCATGTAAGACTAGCTGATGAGAGCGTTTGTATTGGTTCTCATCAACCTCAGAATAGTTATTTAAATATTGCCGCTATCATGTCAGCGGTTGATGTAACTGGTGCAGAAGCAATTCATCCAGGATATGGATTTTTATCGGAAAATTATAAATTTGCAGAAATAGTTGAAAAACATAAAATTAAGTTTATTGGACCTAAAGCTGAAATAATAAAAAAAATGGGTGATAAAATCCAAGCAAAAATAATTGCTAAAGAAAAAGGATTACCAGTTATTGAAGGTTCTGATGGAGGTGTTAAAGATTTAAGACAGGCTAAAGAAATTTGTAAAAAAATTGGATATCCAATTCTAATAAAGGCATCTGGTGGTGGTGGTGGAAAAGGAATGAAAATAGTTGAAGAGGAAAGCAAATTAAATGAAATGTATTCTTTGGCCCGTTTGGAAGCAAAAAAATATTTTGGAAATGATGAGGTTTACATTGAGAAATATTTTAAAAATCCTAGACATATTGAAGTTCAAGTATTATCAGGAAAAAATAGAACTGTTCACCTTAATGAGAGAGATTGTAGTGTCCAAAGAAAACATCAAAAATTGATTGAGGAAACACCAAGCCCGGTTTTAGATGATAAAGTAAGATCTGATCTGTTAGATAAAACAGTAAAAATGGTGGAAGCGATAGGTTATGAGGGCGCTGGGACTGTAGAATATATTTATGAAAATGGAAAATTTTATTTTTTAGAAATGAATACTAGAATTCAAGTTGAACACCCCGTTACAGAAGTACAAACTGGTATTGATATAGTTAAAGAACAAATTTGGATAGCACACTCAGGTCAGACTGCATTGAAACAAGATGATATAAGTGCGAGAGGACATACGATAGAATGTAGAATTAATGCGGAAGACCCGTCTAAAAACTTCCAGCCTAGCCCAGGTATAATTTCAGTGTGCCACCAACCATCAGGATTTAGGACCAGAGTAGATGGTTCTATTTTTCAGGGTTGTAAAATTACACCCTACTATGACAGTTTAATATGTAAATTAATATGCAAAGGGAGAAATAGAACAGAAGCTATCCAAAGAACAATGAGATCTTTAAACGAATTTGTTTTAGAAGGTGTTACAACTACCATTGATTTGCATAAAAGAATTTTATCTCATGAAAAATTTGTTTCTTCTGATTTTGATACGAATTGGTTGGCAAAAGAGAAGTTTTATTAATTCATTATTAAATTGAAAAATAATATTTTAAATGATAATTAATTGTTAATATGGGATATCCAAAAAAACATAGAGGAAGACGTAAAATTGGCTCAAAAAAAAGAAGAGCTCGAAGAAGAAACAAGAAAAGATAAATCTTCTTAGAATGGAATTTATAACTCAAATCAGAAAATTGAGTTTATGGATATTTATTATTCCTTTTGTAGCAATAAATCTTTGTTTATTTATTTCTACTAATCACCATGTGTTCGAAAATACTTTTTTAGTTGTCGATCAAATCGGTAGATCAAACCCGACTTTTCCATATTTTGATGGAGGTGTCTCTATAAGTAGAACTGCAAGAACATATCCGACATATTTGATATTTAAACCTTCGATGATATTTGCATCTTTTTTATTAATTTTATATTGGGTTAAAACAAATAAATTAATTAATAATTTACAACAATCTGAAAGTAAAAATCTTTTTAAAACTTTTGGAATACTCTCTGCTATCTTTTTGATTATCCATTCAATTTTTTTAGGTATCAAGTTTGATTACGATTTATATAAATTTTTTAGAAGATTTGTTTTATTAGCGTTTATAATTTTTGAAATTGTAGCTCAGTCACTCCTTGTTTTTAGACTTTTTAAATTGAAATCTTCAATAAAGGATTATTTTAATAATTATGCATTGGTCTTAAAAATAATCTTAGTATCAATTTTAGTGGTTGTTGCAATTTTAAGTTTACCAATAGTTGTGACTAGTGGGAACGTACATTTTAAACATGCTTTAGAATGGAATTATTTTGTAGGGGTAATATTATTCTATTTTTTAACTTACCTATTTTGGAAAAAGATGTAAATTTTTAAAAAACTGCCGTCTACACACCTTTCGGTGCGCAGACTTTAGTTTTGGCTCGTCGTTAATGCGCTACCGCCAAGCCTCCCGTTCCACTATTTTAGCGCTACTCAGCGGAACTTTCTGCCCTTTAAGCTTGAACCTCTCGGTTTTTCCTTAACTGGCCAGTTGAGAGTTGCCCCTCAATTCAAAATAAGAATATTACATTTTAAAATAATATGTATCACTTTATAGTTGTTTTAATTTACTGTCTGTTAGTTATGTGGATAATTTTTATTTTTAGTTTTTTCAATCCAACCACCACCTAAAACTCTTTCACCAATATTATCTTTTGAATATATAACACAAGCTTGGCCAGGCGAGATTCCTTTTTCGTCTTGTAGTATATCTACCTCTGCAGAATTGTTTTTAATCTGTACTTTGGCACTAAGTAGTTTTCCTGTAGATCTAACTTTAATTAAAACATTATTTTTGAAATTATTAGTATCAGCTAAAAGATTTATATCTCTTAAAAATAGTTTTTTAATATTTAAAAAATCCTGTGTTCCAACAACTATTGAGTTGTCCTGAGCTCTTATATCTACAACATAAAGTGGATCAGGATTTGAGATTTTTATTCCTTTCCTTTGGCCAATTGTATAGTTGATAATTCCATCATGTGTTCCTAGTTTTTCACCTCTAACATTAAATATGTTACCTTTTTTAAATGATTGTGGTCTGTATTTTTCTATTACAGAAGCATAATTACCGTTAGGAACAAAGCAGATATCTTGGCTATCAGGCTTTGTTGCAACATTAAGATTTAATTTATTAGCAATATTTCTTGTTTCGGACTTATTAATTAAACCTAGCGGAAATCTTAAATAGTCTAATTGACTTTGAGTAGTGCTAAAAAGAAAATAACTTTGATCTCTTTCTTTATCCTCAGCTCTATACATTACACCTGACCCGTTATTCTCATGTCTTAATACGTAATGTCCAGTTATTAGTGCGTCCGCTTTAAGCTCTTTAGAAAATTTAAATAAATCTCTAAATTTTACTGTTTGATTACATTGAACACATGGAATAGGTGTTTCTCCGGCAACATAACTATTTATAAAGGAGTCAATCACTTCTGTTTTAAATTTTTTTTGATAATATAAAATTTTATGATCTATATTTAATGTTTCAGATACTCTTTTAGCATCAATTATATCTCTACCTGCACAACATTGTCTTCCAGAAATAGATGTTTTTGAGTCATCGTATAATTTAAGTGTAATTCCAGTAACATTATAACCTTGTTCTTTCATTAATCCTGCTACTACTGAAGAGTCAACACCGCCAGACATTGCTACAACAACTTTTGTATCTTTGGGTGACTTTTTTATCCCTAGAGAGTTAATCATAAAATGTTATATAGTATAAAAATTTATAATTTTCCATTATGCAATATGAACTAGAGCCAGGTAATTTTGTAGTAAACCCCTCTCAAAAAGACTGGGGAACAGGCCAGATTCAGTCTATTATTAAAAATAAGGCAACAATTAATTTTGAAAATGTAGGAAAAAAAGTAATTAATTTGAATAACATAAACCTAAAAAAAATAAATTATGAAAAATGAACAGTTAAAAATAATAGTTGAGTCTTTAATAGATATTACTGAAAAGGCAGGTGCAAAAACAATTGAACTGTATAACTCAGGTCTAAAAATTATAAAAAAACCAGATGACTCTCCAGTTACAAACGGAGACCTTGAGGTTGATAAAATGCTTAAAGAAAAAATTAAAGAATTGACCCCTGACATACCGATTATATCTGAGGAGTCTGTAGATTTAAAAATTCGAAATACTCTAAAAACTTATTGGCTTCTTGACCCAATAGATGGAACAAAAGAATACATATCAGGAAAAGATGTTTATACACTTAATGCAGGATTAATAATCAATTGTTTACCATCACTTGGAATAATTGGTGTTCCAAGAAAAAATAGATTATTTTACTCATACGGAAAAGGAAATTCATATTTGATTGAAAAAAATAATAAAATTAAATTAGACTGTGAAAAGAAAACTGCAAAAAATAAAATCCTTGCTCTAACAAATAGAACAAAACCTTCAGGGGATATTTTAAAAAAGTTAAATGAATTTGGAGCAAATTCATTCTTAAAAATAAGTAGCTCATACAAGTATTGCTTAATTGCAAATGGTGAATATGATTTGTATGTTGATAAAGTAAGGGCTAATGAATGGGATGACGCGGCTGGACATGCAATTGCAGAGCACGCAGGAGCTATTGTAACTGATATGGATGGTAAATCTTTTAAATATGGAAAAGAAGATTATAAAAATCCAACAATTCTGATTAGAAGAAGTAAAAATTTAAATGTTTAAAACAATATCAATTATAGTTATTTCGGTTTCAATATTTGGATTAATTTTATTTGTATTTGTCAAAAACCTTATGAAGAGAAGAATCGAATACTATTTAAAATTAAATGAAAAAAAGAAAAAAACTAAATAAATTTTAGTAATTTTTTAAATTCACTTTCTTCCATAGAAAGTAGTTTTTTTGATATATCATAACTAAATCCTGATCTTGCTAGAATACCCATGTCTTTTTTATAAAAAAGTTCTCGATTTGCTTGAGGCCGCATTGGACCAATTCTTTTCTTTTTGCAAATTTTAATTGCTGAAACAAAATCGGGGTCGGACTTTTCACTTTTTATTTTTTCTATACTATTTTTGATGAATTTTTCTTCTAGTCCTTTGCTTTTTAATGAATGTGTAATTTTATTTAGTGAATACCCTCGTCTGTGGAGATTTCTAGCCTTAGAGTCTGAGTACAAAGCATCATTTAGATAATTATTTTTTTCTAAACTGAAAACAATTTTATCAATTATTTCGGAAACTTCTTTTCTACTTTTTGATCCTTGAAATTTAGTTAGATATTTCTTCAAAAGAAAAGTTTTTGTTTGTTGTCTAGATGGGTTATATTTTTCGATATACGAATAAGCTAAATCCCTTAGTTTGATAGTTAAATCTTCAAAATCTTTTTTGTTTGATATTGGATCCATAGCTTTTATATTGTACAAGATTCTATGATTAATGATCTTCTACAATTTTTAAATTACGAAAATATTTATCTTATTGCAAATATTGGTGTAATTCCCTGTTGGCTTTTATTAATTTTTTTGCCTAGAGCAATAATTACAAAAATTTTAGTTAAATCAGTTATAATTCCACTTTTATTATCCACAGCTTATATTTTCATTGCTTATCAAATTTATATAACAGAGAATATTTTTGAAATTTTTAATCTTTATCTTGGTTTAGATGAACTTTATTCTTTGTACTCTAACGAAGGTTTTTTATTAATATTTTGGCTTCATTTTTTAACAATAAATCTTTTTGCAGGAAATTGGATTGCAAATGATGCGCAAAACTTTTTAATATCGAGACCTTTGGTAATAATTTCATTAATTACAACTTATTTTACAGGTCCGTTGGGTCTTGTATTGTATTGGTTAATAAGAATTTTTTATTCAAAAAAAATTAATTATTATGACTAAATCTATTGAGTTTTATTTCGACTTTAGTAGTCCGTACGCGTTTCTTGGTTTTAAGGAAATTAAAAAGTATGAAAAGAAATATCCTTTTCATATTAAATATATGCCAATATTTTTAGGTGGACTTCATAATTCTGCAGGTATAACACCAGCGGCATTTAACAAAATAAAATCTAAGTATATGTTTCAGGATACAAAATTAGTCGCGAACAAAAAAAATATCAAATTTAGTTTCAATTCTTATTTTCCAATAAAAACTGTAAATTTTATGAGAGGAGCAATAATTGCAAAGGATGATAATTATGAAAAAATTTATGTTGAGAAGATTTTCGATTCTATTTGGAGAGATGGATTAAATATGAACGATAATATTATAATTAATAAAGTTTTAAAAAATTTAGATTTAAATCCTAGTATCTTTTTTGAAAAAGTTTCGGATATAAAAATTAAGGATAAATTAAAAAAATTAACAAATGATGCGTTAAAAAAAGGAATATTTGGTGCTCCCACTTATTACGTTAATAAAAAAATCTTTTTTGGTCAAGATAGATTAAGCTATGCAATTGATGAAATTAAAAAATAATGAGAGAAATTAAATCAAAAAAAAATAATCTTTTTAAAAAGTTTTTTATAAAGATTTGTAGATTTTTTGGTGTAGAATTAATTGACCAAAGCAATTTTTCAATACCAACCTCTAACAAGTCTATGGATGATACTTTGAGTGTGCCTGGAAAAAAATCAATAACTCTTCCGATGGGTAAAATTGATATCACAAGACCTGTAAAATCACTAAATATTATTTTACGAACTTGTATGTCGGTTAATATGCTTACTCAATCAAAAAAAAGAATTTTTGAAAAAGATAAGGAGGAGTATACAAAGAGAACACTTGTTTCATTAATTAATAGCATTCATTATGCTAAAGATTTTTTTAAAGATGTTAAATTTAAAGTGCATATAATTGATCACAACTCCTCAAAAAATCAAATAAATTATATTAAAAAAATTTTAGAGCAATCAAACTTAAATTTTGAAATTTTAAATTTAAAATTTGAGGAGTTTTCAAATCTTATAAACAACATAAACGAAGAAAAAAAGGAGGTAACAAATAATCAAAAATCAAATATGTCGAATATTCATCAATCTTTAGTTCTTTCAAAAGAGGTATGTAAAGATCTTACTTATTTTGTTGAAGACGACTATATTCACGAGAAAAATAGTCTAGCAGAAATGCTTTTTGCTTATGAGAAGATAGCCTCGCTTACAAAAAAAGAATTAATTATTTGCCCCACAGATTATCCATTTCTTTATAATCAAAATGAAAGTACTAGAATTTTTTTAGGTGATAAAAAGCACTGGCGTCAAATAGACCAGACATTGTGCACATTTTTAACTAGTAAAAAAATCATCGATAGATATTGGGATCAAATTATTAGCATGTGTAAATTTGAGCACTACCCTTTTGAAAAACCATTGCATAATATTTATAAAAAAGAATTATGTATATCCCCAATACCTTCACTTGCAATTCATTTTACAAACATAAACTCGATTTATGGTTTGTCTCCAAATGTAGATTGGAAAAGGTTGTGGGATGAAAATTCAAGTTAACAAAAAAGCAATAAATTTTAAGTTACAGTCTACATCAGGTAAAGTTTTTAATTTATCAGATGTAAGAAATGGGTTAGTTATATACTTTTATCCAAAAGATAATACTCCGGGGTGTACCCTTGAAACTAAAGATTTTTCAGTGCTTTATAAGAAATTTAAAGCACTAAAATATGAGGTTGTAGGTATATCTAAAGATAATATGGAAAGTCATTTAAAGTTTAAAAAAAAATTTAAAGTTCCTTTTCAACTATTATCTGACGAAAAGGTTCAAGTACAAAAAAAATACGGTATCTGGGGACCTAAGTCTTTTATGGGCAAAAAGTTTATGGGAACAATTAGATCAACAATTGTTATTAATAAAGGCAAAATTACTAAAGTATGGTCCAACGTAAGAGTAAAAGATCACGCAAAAGAAGTTCTTAATTTTATAAAATCATCAAAATAAAAAGGCCCGATTTCTCGGGCCCTTATATTACCTAAACTTTAGGGAAGGTAATCTACTAAAAAGTAAGGCCCGGACTAAAAACCGGGCCTTAAATTATCTCCTAAACGAAGGGAGGGAGAGTTATTTAATCTCTTATACCGTAAGCGATTACACCAACCTCAGACTTATCAGTTCCGAGCCTTTCAGCTTCTTTACTGATTCTTATTCCAATAGTCATTTTCATAATTGACCACACGATGTATGACACTACGAAAACGAAAACTACTACTGAAATCGTTCCTAAGAATTGTGAACCAAAACCTACTTCTGTATTTGTAAATGGAACTGCTAATGTACCCCATACTCCGGCAACTAAGTGTGCAGGAATAGCACCAACAACATCGTCTATTTTCATTTTATATAACAGTTTTGTTGAGTAGTACATTAATACACCAGCTATTGCTCCAATCACGATTGCAGCAAGTGGGCTTGGTGCTAAAGGTTCCGCTGTTATACCAACTAAACCAGCTATCGCACCGTTAAGCATCATGACTACGTCAGTTTTACCACCGGCAAGTCTTGATACTGTAGCAGCGGCTAATACACCACCACCTGCAGCTAAGTTTGTATTAATATATATTGTTGCAACAGAGCTTACGTCTTCTAATGTTCCAGCAGCTAATTGTGAACCACCGTTAAATCCAAACCAACCTAACCAAAGTATAAATACTCCAAGTGTTGCTAATGGAATTGAAGAAGCCGCAAAAGGTGCCATAGCTTTTACGCCACCTCCTGAAGTAAATCTTCCAGATCTCGCACCAAGTACTATTGCTCCGGCAAGAGCAGCAGCTCCTCCAGCAGCATGTACTAATGTTGAACCTGCAAAATCAGAAAAACCAGCAGCTGATAACCAACCACCGCCCCACTGCCATCCCATTTCAATTGGATAAATAAATCCAGTTAAAATAGCTGCAAATAAGAAGAATGGCCAAATTTTAATTCTTTCAGCCAACGTTCCTGATACGATTGACATTGTTGTTGCACAGAATACCATTTGGAAAAACCAATCTGATCCATCAGAATAACCTGTTTCTAATGATGATGCGTCACTCCAAGAAGAGAATGAACCTATATATCCACCCTCTGGTATACCGTATGCTAAATTGTATCCAACTAACCAGAACATTACTCCGGCAATTGAATATAAACCAATATTTTTTGCACAGATTGCTGATACACTTTTAGATGTAACCAACCCTGATTCAAGCATGGCGAAACCTGCTGCCATCCACATGACCAGGAAACCTGACATTAAAAATAATATTGTATTAAATATGTATTGTACTTCCGCCGATACAGTCGTATTTGCGTACCCTAGACCAGCAAAGCTGAAATAAAGTGCTGTACCTGCAAAAAAGTAACCAAGTATTTTTTTCATACTTCCTCCTTTGTTCATAATAAATTTTTAAATGATTGATTAAAAAAGAGTTACGTTAAGTGACGTGATGAGTTATGCAGTTTTTGCAAGCGGTGCGGCGTTTTCAACAATCCCCAAAATCGAGGATTTTAGGGATTGTTTAAATAGGTTACTTATTGAACATATCTTTCAAACTTTTCGCTGGAAGGAATTTAACCTTCTGGGAAGCGCTGATTTGAATTTGTTCTCCAGTTCTTGGGTTTCTACCAATTCTGGCTTTTCTTTTAGCCACTTTATATGTACCAAAACCTGCGATTTTGACAGGTTCATCACTTTTTAGACAATCCAGTATTATCTGAGTAATTGTATCAAAAGTCCGCTCCGCATCTGCTTTGCTTTGGCTTAAAGTGGTAGCAATCTTATTCACTAATTGTTTTTTGTTCATTTATGCCCCTTTTTATTGATATTTTGAATGTGTCTAAAAACTCAGTAAAATCAACAATTATTTGGTGCTTTTTAAACATATTAACACTATATATTGTATATATAAAAAATCGTTGATTTTATTGGCTTTTTTAAGGTTATTATTAAATTATTAATGAAATTACCAAGTATTAATATCGTTAAAAGTGGTGAATAGCATCAAGGAAACGAGCAAAAATAACCCGATTCGGAAAAAACTCTCTTGGGTCTTTTGAGATAAAGGTCGCCCTAGTATTTTTTCAAATAAAAAAAACATTAGATGTCCGCCGTCAAGCAAAGGAATAGGAAATAAATTAATTAAACCTAAACTTATAGATATGTATGCAATTGTAGTGATAAAAGCTAAAAAACCAAATTCAGCGACTTGACCAGATATTTTTGCAATTTTAATAGGTCCACCAAGTTGGGATGTATCAGCTTTACCGCTAAGCATTGAACCCACGTAGCTCAGCGTAGTCTTGCATACAAACCAAACCTCCTGAATTGAGTAATAAATTGCAGAAACAGGTCCAAGTTTTTTTTGATTAATTTCATCTGTTGCAGGTTTTATTGAAATACCAATTATCTTTTTTTTAATTAAATTTCCAAATGCATCTTTTGTTTCTATTAATTTAGTGTCTGTCTTAAATGTTATTTCCCTGTTATTTCTTAGTACAGTTATGTCAATTGAGTCAGATGAATTAGTATTAATAAATGTTGATACCTCTCTTATACTTAAAACTTTGTTATCATCTACAGCTACAATAATATCGTTCTTCTTTAAACCTGCTTTCTCAGCAGGACCATCAACGGTAATTTGATCGATTTTTGGCTGAGTAAAGTCTTTACCTACAAACATATAAATACAAGAAAAAATAAGTATAGCTAATAAAAAATTTGCTAATGGGCCTCCAAAAACAATTAGGGCTCTTTGATATAATGGCTTTGTAATAAATAATTTTTCTTGATCTTCTTTGTTATACTTTTTTAAAATTTTAGCTTGTTCAGCTTGGCTAAAAACATTTCTATCTCCAAAAAACTTTACGTATCCACCAAGAGGTACTAAACAAAATTTCCATCTTGTCCCATTTTTATCATTAAAACCAAATACTTCTTTTCCAAAACCAATAGAAAAATCTGTGACACCAACTTTGTATTTTCTAGCAAAATAATAATGTCCATATTCATGAATAAATACAACGACAGTTATTAAAATTATAAAAGGTATAATAAAGTTCATTGTTCCCATGGTCCTTTTTTCTTAATATTTTTTGTTGATTTTTTTAAATTATTTATCGTGTTTTTTTTATTAAAAAATAATATCAAAATTAAACCCGAAATAAAACCTCCTATGTGCGCGGCATAAGCTACACCGCCGCCGCCAGAAGACGTAGACAAAAATGAATTTATAAACTGTAATACAAACCAAAATCCAAGTACATACAAAGCTCTAATTTTTAATAATTGACTAAATAAACCAAATGGTATTAAAACTAAAACTCTTGCGTTTGGATAATTTATTAAGTACGCACCAAGCACACCTCCTATTGCCCCACTAGCTCCAATCATGGGTATTTGAGAATTTATATTTACTAAAACCTGTGACATCGCCGCCCCAACTCCACAGGCAAAATAAAAGATTACAAAATTAAGTGTACCTAAATCATCTTCGATATTATCCGCAAAAATCCATAAATATAACATGTTACCAATTAGATGCATCCATCCACCATGCATAAACATCGAGGTGAATATTGTTCCTATAGGTGAAATCCTATCAAGATCATTTGGCAATTGGTCTATTCCCATTAAAACAGACGGTATCAATCCATAAGAGTATGTGAAGTCTCTCAGCTCATTTTCGCTAAGACCTAATTGAGCCAAAAATATTAAAACACAAAATCCAATTATACCGTAACTTACTATTGGTTTTGAGTTTGTTGGGTTATCATCTTTTAGTGGAATCATGGTTTTAATTTACCTGTTTTATTGATTTTTTGGTTATTTTAAACAATTGATTTTAGCAACCTATAATTGTAGAATTATCGTTATGAGCGAAAAAACTTCAGTACTTTTATCAGATGTTACAATAAAAGGTAATGTAATTGAAAAAGAAAAACTTATAACTGATGCTAAAATTGAAGGCGATGTATCAGCAGAGATACTTCAAACTTTTGAAGGTTCAAATATTAAAGGCGATATTAATTCTTCTAATACAAGTATTGGTGGCGCGCTTAAGGGTAACGTAAAGTCTGACAAAATAAGAATAAAGTCTACAGCCGATGTTGAGGGAGTCTTAAATCAAAAGAATTTATCAATTGAAGACGGTGCTAAATTAAAAATAAAAGCTGAAACTTATTAAATTAAAACTTCCATTCATTTACCTTGCTAAATAAAAAATTTCTAAAAGCAATTAATCTAGCATTATCTCTGAGAGATGCTGGATAAACAAAGTGTGTTTCGGTTGGTTTACCAGGTTCATCTGGTAAGACTTTTGTTAAACCATTAACATTATAAGTGATATAATCTGGTAAAGCAGCTAAACCAACTCCGCTTTGAACAGCGAGAAGAAGTCCATAAACACTATTAACTTTCATTAAGGATTTCCTTTTTTTTCCATCTTTTGCTCCCACTTTTAAAACCCAGTCAGGGTTATAAACTGGTGAAGGAGCACCTTTGCCGTAAGTAATAAATTTATGCTTATCTAAATCTTTTAAATTTTTAGGATAACCATTTTTTTGTAAATATTCATTTGAACCATAAATATGATAATTAAAGTTTACAAATTTTTTTTGAATTAAATTTAATTGTTTAGGTCTTCGCATTCGAATAGCAACATCTGCTTGGCGTGTAGCTAAATCAAGTTCTTTATCGTTAAAAATTAGTTCAATTTCTATCTCTGGGTGAAGATCCATAAATTCTTTTATTCGTGGTGTAAGCCAGGTAGTTCCAAAACTCACAACGGTTGTTACTATTAACTTTCCTTTTATTTGATTTTTTTCTTCACTTAAATTTGACTCAACCTCTTTAAGTTTTGATATTACATCATTTGCTGTTTTAAATAAATATTCACCATTTGAGGTTAAAACTAATCCTCTAGCATGTCTTTCAAACAAATTTATTTTTAAATCTTTTTCTAGAGACTGAATTTGTCTACTTATTGCTGATTGGCTTAAATTTAATATTGTTGATGCATTTGTAAAACTACCAGCCTCAGCAACGGTATGAAAAATTTTTAATTTATCCCAATCCATAGATTACTTTTTTATTATTTGTTTGTATTTAATATTGCACGACCTGAAAACTCACCTTTAATTAATTTTGGGTAAGTTTCTAAAAGCTCATTAAATGATAATTCTTTTGTAAATCCTTGAACCTTTGTAAAATCTATTAATTTTGCTGCTTGTCCCCACACAAATTCTCTTCTCTTTAAAGATGAGCCTGACGAGTCAATTCCCCAAAGTTTTACTCCTCTTATAATAAATGGCATTACGGTGGTATTTATTTTATTACCGCCTGCATTCCCACATGCTGCAACTATTCCACCAGGTTTTGTTTGAGCAAAAATTTTAGTTAATGCTGGGCCTCCAACGGTGTCAACAACACCATCCCAAATCCCTTTCTCTAATAATTTGCTTTCGCCCTCAAACTCTTTTCTATCAATAATATTTTTTGCACCTAAATCTTTTAAATAATCTGTTTTATCTTTTTTTCCTGTTACAGCATGTACATCATAACCCATCTTAGATAGTACCATTGTAGCAATACTTCCAACACCACCTGTTGCTCCTGTTACTAGTACATCTTTAACTTTTGCACCAAGTAATAATTCTTCTTTTGCTTTTACTGCAAAAGAACATAGTAATGCTGTAAAACCTGCAGTACCTAACATCATTGATTTTTTGTTGTCTAAATCTTTTGGCATTTTAACTAAAAAATTAGAATCAACTTTTGCGTATTGTGAAAACCCTCCAAAATAACTTTCGCCTACTCTAAATCCAGTTAAAATTACATTGTCATCTTTTTTAAATTTATCGTCAGCACTTTCCACGACAATTCCGGAAAAATCTATGCCAGGAACAAAGGGGAATTTTCTTACTATTCTTCCCCCATCCTTTAGGATCATAGCATCTTTGTAGTTAAGGCTTGAATAGTCTACCTTCACTAAAACATTTCCGTCTTTAAGAGACTCTTTGTCTATCTCCTTTACTTCACGAGTAAATTTCTCATTTTGATTATCAATAACAATTGCTTTGAATTTCATAGAAAATCATTTGATCTTACATGTGACAAATTAATATGACAATTATTTTCTTTAAAGCGTATTATTTTAAATGAAGAAATTACCGTATTATATACGACTAAGTATAATCATTATCATATTAATATCTCCAATACCTGCTTTTCAGATCGGATGGTACTTTTTAGGAAAAAAGGACGGCCTGTTATTTGCATTTTGTTATGGAATTTTTGCAGTGTCTTTTGCGTGTTATAAATTTTATTTAGATAATTGGAGAGATGAGGATGAAGATTAGCGCTTTTGTGAAATATAATTCAAAAATCTATTTTGAAAGCTTAAATCATTTTTGAACTTACCTAAAAAATAATTTGTAATTGTTGTTGCTTTTTCTTTTTTAATTCCTCTCATTGTCATACACTGATGTGTAGAGTCTATTGTGACTGCAACACCGTGTGCGTCTAAACCTTTCATTAAAGTTTCTGCGATTTGCATTGTTAATCTCTCTTGTGTTTGTAATCTTTTTGAAAAAACTTCTACAACTCTAGCAAGCTTACTTAAACCAACAACTCTTTTATTGGGTAGATATGCTACATGGGCAACACCTATAATCGGAGCCATGTGATGCTCACAATGACTTTGCACTGATATGTTTTTTTGCAAAACCATATCATCATAACCATTAACGTCACCAAAAGTTTTTAACAATTCTGAAGTAATTTCTTGTTTGTACCCTTTAAAATATTCTTTAAAAGCCTTTGTTACCCTTCTAGGAGTTTCACGTAATCCTTCTCTATCAGGATTTTCACCAATCCATCTTAAAATAGTTCTGAAAGCTTCTTGAGCTTCTTTGTCAGAAACTTCTGTTTTTTCTTTTAAAATCGTTGTGTTTAGATTTTTAACTATTTTCATAATTTTTAAAATTAATATATAATAATTATTATTAATGCAAATTTCAAATTTTGATTTAATTAAACTGGACCTTTAAATGTTTAAAAAAAGAGAAAATGTCGCGGATATAGAGGAGGGAAATCTATTGTCACCAAAATTTGATAATAATGGTCTTATACCAGTTACAACAACTGATCACAAAACAAATGAGGTGTTGATGCAAGGATTTATGAATGAAGAAGCTCTAAAAAAAACAATTGAAACAAAAGAAGCTCACTATTGGAGCAGATCTAGAAAAGAAGTTTGGCACAAAGGAGAGACTAGCGGTTATGTTCAAAAAGTTATTGAGCTAAGAATTGATGACGATCAAGACTCAATATGGATGACTGTAAATATTGGTGATGGAGCTAGTTGCCACGTTGGATATAAGTCTTGTTTTTACAGATCAGTGCCCCTTGGAAAAATTGAAGATAGTGAAAAAATAAAAATGGAATTCAAAGAAAAAAAGAAAAAATTTGATCCTAATACAGTTTACAAAGATAAACCAAATCCAACTAAAATTTAAATAATATTATTTAAATAAAACAACTAATAAGAATAATAAAATTGCTTGTAAGAACCAACAGACAACTACAACACCCAGGGCTTTCCACAAGCTTTTATAATCAAGTGCTTGTCTCACACCAACTACCATACAAGCAAGCATCCATAGAGATGATCCAATAAATGTTACTGTCATTAACTCTGGTGTAAAACCAAACACTCTTATTATACCCGGTGCACTTGAAAAACCAATTGTTCTCAACAATTCACCGTGATTACTTTTTGTTTCTTTGTCAGGAAATAATTTTGTTCCAACAATATAAATCAAAAAAGCCCAAAAATACCAACTCGCTAGAGATAGTAAAGGACCTAAAAGAAAGTTTGAAGCACCTAAATGGATAGCACCAATCCCAGCAGCCAAACTTGAAAGTACAACAACAGATGCGGCTTGTAATGTTGCTGATTTATCATGTTCAACCTCCTCATATAAATCAGGATCAATTTTTATTGCTCGATAAATTCTATTTAAAAAACTTTTTTTCATTAAAAAACTTTAATTAATTAAGGTATAAAATACTTGCATTAAGTAACAATGCAAAAGAAGACCATAACAAATATGGAACCATTAGTAAAAAACTTAATTTAGTTGTTTTATAGTATATCTTCATCAGCCAAATTATGAAAAATAGTATTATTAACAAATTTAATAGTGCAAAGAAGATTTGATGAAAACCAAAAAAAATAATGCTCCAGATTGAATTAAAAAAAATATGAAAGAAATAGATTTTGATTGTTGTCTTATCTCTAAAATTAATCCAATTTATCCATATAGCTAGCGACATTAAAATATATAAACTTGTCCAAACTGGACCAAAAACAGACGCCGGAGGACTGAATGATGGTCTTATTAATTGAGAATACCACGGTTCTTTATAAATTGATGTAACAACTCCACCTATTGCAGATGCTGAAAATGTAATTAAAACAATAATTAATAAAGATAGATATTTATTATTGAACATAAGTATGAGATATAATTTATTATGAGTGAAAACCAGAAAAAAGTTTGGATTACAGGAGCTAGTAGTGGAATAGGTAAAGCTACTGCTGAAAAATTTGCCAAAGAAAACTGGAAAGTTGCAATTTCTGCTAGAAGAGAAGAACTTTTAAATGAAATGGCAAAAGATCAAAATATTTTTGCTTTTCCAATGGATGTAACTGATCAGAATAAAACAGAGGAAACTTTTAATAAAATTATAAAAGAGTTTGGTAGTTTAGATTTATGTATATTTAGCTCAGGTACTTACGAAAGAAAATCAGAAAAAGGGTTAAGTGTAGATAATGTGAAAACAGTAATGGAGGTAAACTTTCTAGGAGTGGTAAGTTGTGTAAAAGCAGTTCAAGAATACTTTATTAATAAAAAAAGTGGTCATATTTCAATTGTTTCATCACCTGTTGGTTACAGAGGTTTACCAAAATCATCTGGTTATACTGCATCAAAAGCTTCTTTGAATAATTTTACCCAAGGAATATATTTTGATTTTAAAAAGTTTAATGTGAGAGTTACATTGATTTCCCCAGGATTTATCAAGACCGCTTTAACAGATAAAAACGAATTTAAGATGCCATTTTTAAAAGACACTAAATATGCTGCTGATAAGATATATGATGGTTTAATTAACAAAAAATCATTCGAAATTATATTCCCGCCTCAAATAGCCTTTATTTATAAAATCTTTCAGATTTTACCAAATAGGGTTTATAATTTTTTGATAAATAAATTTGTTAACCGTTAATTTAATTTTTAACAAAAACCACAGTCAAATCGGCTACTCTAAAACCAAACTTTGTCATTTTAGCTCGGTTTATTGCAATGGTATCACTTTGTTTAAATATCCAATCATCAAATGTTATTTTGATTTCTTTTCCTTTGACAGGAACAAGTAAAACATACTCTAATTTAAAAGCTGATCCATAAGAAAAACCTTTTGCCGTTCCAACAACATCTGCAGCTGTACCCTCATAATTATGTTCATCTTTTTTTATAATTTTCCATTGTCTAGTTTGAACTTCTCCATCTGACCAATTAAATTTTTCGTCAAGAATTAATTGTTTACCATCCCACTTACCATCTAGATCCGCTGAAAATTGTCTGGTGACTTTACCACCTCTATTTTGAAGCACACCATAAGCTTTGACATTTCCATTTAGAAATTCTTCAATAATTAATCTTGGTTTTTGATCTTTAAAGTCTTCTGGTTTCATTCCTGCTACGCAATTCGTTAAAAATAATGTTAAAAATAAAGTTAAAATATATCTCATTTTTTATTCATTCCTAAATGAAAATTGTATTAAATCAATATTTTTAGCCCTAAAACCAGCTTCACAATAAGAAAAATAAAAATCCCAGATTTTTTTAAATGAATTATCAAAACCTTGTTGTGAAATATTATTCCAAGAACCTATAAAGTTCTCTCTCCATTTTCTCAACGTATGTGAGTAATGTATGCCGTAAGAATTATATCCTCTCAAAGTTAGCCCAGTTTTCTTTGTGTAATCTTTTATTGATTGTAAGGAGGGTAAAAAACCTCCTGGAAAAATATATTTTTGTATAAAATCCTGATTTTTTTTGTATCTATCAAAAAGTTCATCTTTAATAATAATAGCTTGGATAGCCCCAACCCCATTCGGTTTAAGATTATTCTTAATTGTTTCAAAATATCTATTTAAATTCTTCTCTCCAACTGCTTCGATCATTTCTATAGAGGCTATTGCATCATACTTATCTTTCAAATCTCTATAATCTAAAAATTTTACTTTAACTTTATTTTGTAAACCTAAAAGGTTTATTCTTTTTTTTGTAAACTCAAATTGTTTTTGTGAGATCGTGATACAATCAAGTTGAACATCATAATTTTTTGCAAGATGTTCAGCAAAACCGCCCCATCCACATCCTATTTCTAAAATTTTATCTCCTGGTTTTGGCTGTATTAAATTTATAAGTTTATTGTATTTATTAATTTGAGCTTTTTCTAATTCTTCACCGGGTTTATCAAAAATACCACAAGAATAAGTCAATGTTTTATCTAGCCAGGTAGAGAAAAATTCATTGCCTAAGTCATAATGTTTTGAAATATCTTCAACACTTTTTTTCTTTGTGTTTGACATAAATAGTTTTTTGAAAATACTGTTTATTCCAGAAATATTTAATATTCCTGAAAATTCATGCGTTATATTTATATTTTTTGCAGTTAACTCAATTAAAGAAGGTAAATTTGAAGTTTCAAATTCGTTTTTAATATAACCTTCTCCTAAAGCACTACTACCTCCCCTAATAATATTAAAATAAAACTTTGGATTGTGAATTTTAATCTCTGCTGATAAAAAACTTTCTTGATTTCCAAATTGGTGTATTTTTCCATCGTAGTTTTCTAATGTAAGCTTTCCATCGTTAATATGGTTCAATTTCTTTAGAACGAAATTTTCAGAGATTTTATAAGGACTAAAATTCATTTTTCTACAGATAAATTATTTTTAATTTTCGAATTTTTCTTAACAAGTTTAACGCCTTTCTTCCACAACCTTAATGCTTCAAAATGTATCGCCATTATAATTTTTATTGTCATCATTGGGTGTTTAAAAAAATTTTGAACTAATTTTTTTGTGGATATTTGTTCTTTTTTTCCGATCTGACATGCTGAAAGTAGCATCCCTTTATCGTCAGTTTGTTTAATAAATATACTTAAAGTTTCCTTTGGTTCGGCTAATCTAAAATTATAAGCAGTTTCCATCTTCATGAATGGTGATACATAAAATTTTTTATTGCAAGTTTGTGTAATTATTTTTTCATTTTTTTGAACTGGAAAAATATAGGTATGTTGCTCATTGAAGGTATTCTTTACTTCATAAAGTATTGCTCTTAATTCATTATTTTCGTTATAACAATAAAAAATACTCAAAGGATTAAAAACGTAACCAAAAATTCTTGGAAAACATAAGAGTTTAATCTTTGAAACTTTAAAATTTATATTATATTTTTTTAAATTTTTTGTAACCCAGTTCCTAAGGTTTCCACCATCTCTGTCACCATGATCTTTGTTATAAAAACTAAATATATTAAATTTATTAAATGAAAAAATTGAAATTTTATTTTGTAGATCTTTAAGTTCATCTAAATCGAAGAAAATCGAAAAGGTTTTATATGAAAAAAAATGTCTTTTCGGTTTAAATCTTCGATGCGTTACTATACCTTTGTATATACAAGTCTCCATCATTCCCCTCGAATTGTTTAAGCATTTCCAGAGAGGATTTTAATCCATCCTCATGAAAACCGTAACCAAAATAACTTCCTGAAAACCAAACCCTTTTTTTACCTTGCAGGTCTTTTAATCGGTTTTGCATCTCAAAACTTTTATTGTTTAAATATGGATGAGTGAAATTTATTTTTTTAATGACTTTATTGTCTTTAATTTTAGCAATTGGATTTAAAGTAAGAAAATAATTGTTTTTTGTATCAAGATTTTGAAGTTTATTTAGCCAATATGTGACACATGTTTTTGTTAAATCTTTATTTGATATAGAATTCCAACTCGACCAGGCATTTTTTTTATTGGGCATCAAATCTACATCTGTATGTAAATATGCTTCATTAGATATGTATGAAAAACCATTTAGAATTTCTTTTTCATCATTTGAAGGATGGTCAATAAGTTTTAAACTTTGATCAGCATGACATGACAATACTACATGGTCGTAATCTCTATATTCACCCAATGTGTTAATGAAAATTCTAACATTATCATCACTTCTTATAATTTTTTTTATTTCATAATTTTTAAAATATTCTCCATTAATTTTTTCTAAAACTTTAGAAACATAATTTCTACTTCTGTTTGTAACCGTGTACCACTGAGGTCTATTTTTTAATTTAAAAAGACCATGGTTATTAAAAAAATTTAAAAATAATTCAAATGGTATATCTCTAGCCTTAGAAAATGGCATAGACCAAATTGCAGCTACCATTGGTATTATATGATAATTAATGAAGTATTTTGAAATTTTTGAATTATCTAAATAATTTCCCAATGTAATATTTTTTAAATCTTTTTTTAATAAAACTGGTGCTGTTTTATAAAATGATATGATTTCATAAATCATTTTTATAAAATTAAAGTTAAAAAGATTATTTTTTCTTGCAAATAATGAATTAAATCCGGTTCCTCCGTATTCTATATTCGAGTCCTTTACGGAAACTGAAAAAGACATATCGCTTTTCTCATAGGCTACTTTTAATTCTTCAAAAAAATTTATTAAATTTGGATAAGTAATTTTGTTAAAAACAATAAAACCAAGGTCCACTGGTATTTTTCTATTTGTCTCATTTATATCGAAAGTATAAGAATGTCCGCCGAAATGATCATCTTTTTCAAAAAGATCAACTTCATACTTTTTTGACAAATAGTAAGCAGATGATAATCCTGAAATTCCAGATCCAATAACTGCAATTTTCATTATTTATAATTATGCAGCTTCATCTTTATATTCATCCATAGTAGGACATGAACATACAAGATTACGATCTCCAAATACATTGTCCACTCTTGCTACTGGGGCCCAATATTTATTATTTTTTACGTATTCAGTTGGAAAAGCTGCTTCTTCTCTTGAATAAGCATGTTTCCACTCGGTTGAAGCTAATTCAATATAAGTATGAGGAGCATTTTTAAGTGGATTATCTATTTTATCAAATTTAGCCGACTCAACTAAATTTATTTCTTTTTTAATTTTAATAAATGCATTACAAAATTTATCTATTTCCTCTAAATTTTCACTCTCCGTCGGCTCAATCATTATTGTACCGGCAACTGGCCATGACATAGTTGGTGCGTGGTAACCAAAATCAATTAATCTCTTTGCTAGATCCTCTTCAGATATTCCTGAGCTTGCTTTAATTGGTCTAATATCAATTATGCATTCGTGCGCGACATTACCATTTTTGCCAGTATAAAGAACTTTATAATCTTTAGATAATTTTTTTGAAATGTAATTTGCATTCAATATTGAAACTTGTGAAGCTTTTTTCAACCCTTCTGCACCCATCATCTTTATGTACATCCAAGATATTGGAAGTATACTTGAACTACCCCAAGGCGCGGCTGAAACAGCTCCCATTCCATTCTTAGGACCAGCTTCTTTAATAATTCCATGTGTCGGTAAAAAATCAGCTAAATGCTTAGAGCAAGCTATTGGTCCCATTCCAGGTCCGCCACCACCGTGAGGTATGCAGAATGTTTTATGTAAATTAATATGACAAACATCAGGTCCGAATTTCCCTGGTTTTGCTATACCCACAAGTGCATTTAGATTAGCTCCATCCATGTAAACTTGTCCACCGTGCTTATGAATAACATCACAAATTTCCATGATTTTTTCCTCAAATACTCCGTGAGTAGAAGGATATGTAACCATTAATGCAGCTAAATCTTTTGAGTGTTTTTCAGCTTTATTTTTAAGATCGTTTATATCGACGTTTCCATCATCGTCACAATTGACTACAACCACTTTCATTCCACACATTTGAGCACTAGCTGGATTAGTTCCATGAGCTGAGTCTGGGATTAGACAAACGTTACGATTTTCTTGTTTATTATTCTTATGGAATTTTCTTATAGTCATTAGACCTGCATACTCTCCTTGTGCGCCAGAGTTAGGTTGTAAAGAGACTGCGTCATATCCAGTAATTTCTTTTAAATCATTTATTAAATCCTTAAAAAGAATCTTATAACCTTCCATCTGATTTGTAGGAACAAAAGGATGCGGAAGTGAAAACTCCTTCCATGTAATAGGAATTAATTCAGCTGTTGCATTGAGCTTCATGGTACAAGATCCTAAAGCAATCATTGACCTGTTTAGTGCAATATCACAGTCTTCAAGTTTCTTTAAATATCTAAGCATTTCAGTTTCAGAATGATATTTGTTAAAAACTGGATGAGTTAAATATTTTGAAGTTCTTAAAAGATTTTTTGGAAGATTGTCTAATTCAACCTTTACATCTTGCTTAATTGTCTTAGAAATTCCAAATAATTTTAATAATATATTTACATCATCAAGTTTTTTTGCTTCATCAAAAGCAACTGATAAATGCTCTTTATCAACTTTTCTTAAGTTAATATTTTCTTTTAATGCAGCCTCATAAATAGAATTTGTTTTTTCATTGGTTTTAATAGTAACGGTATCAAAAAAATAATCTGATATAATTTTGTAACCACCAGATTTAATATTATCAGCGAAAATTTTAGCTAATTTAGAAGTTCTGTTAGCTATTTTAAGTATTCCTTCTGGTCCATGATAAATTGCAAAAGCAGCGGAAATGATAGCTAATAAAGCTTGAGCGGTACAAATGTTACTTGTGGCTTTATCTCTTCTAATATGCTGCTCCCTAGTTTGTAGAGAGAGTCTGTAAGCTTTTTTTCCGTGTCTATCTTTTGATACACCTATAATTCTCCCTGGCATTGATCTTTTAAATTCTTCCTTGGTTGCAAAAAATGCTGCATGTGGGCCACCATATCCCATTGGGATACCAAATCTTTGAGCACTACCAACAGCAATGTCAGCACCTAGTTCTGCTGGGGTTTTTAATCTGGCTAGCGCTAATAAATCACAAACCAATATAGCTTTTCCATTTTTTTTGTGTATTAGGCTAATGCTTTCACTAGGATCGTTTATTTCACCTAAAGTTCCTGGATAAGACAGCACTCCGCAAATAATATCGTCATTAATTTTTGTAAGTTCTTTTTTTTCGTCACCTATGATCAATTCTAAACCGAAAGGGTTTGTTCTTGTCTTTATAAGATCAATAGTCTGAGGATTACAATTATTTGAAATAAATATTTTTTTCGAGTTAGTCTTATCTAATCTTTGGCTTAAACCTACTGCTTCTGCTGTTGCTGTTGCCTCATCTAATAAAGAGGCATTAGCAATATCCATACCTGTTAAGTCAATTATTGATTGTTGAAAATTTAAAAGCATTTCAAGTCTTCCTTGCGCTACTTCAGGCTGATAAGGTGTATAAGAAGTGTACCATCCAGGATTTTCTAAAATGTTTCTTAAAATTACGTTAGGTGTAATTGAGTTATAATATCCCATTCCTATAAAATTTCTAAAAATTTTATTTTTTTTGGATATAGATTTTAATTTTTTTAAAGCATCATTTTCCGACATTGGCTGGTCAATTTTTAGTTCATCTTTCAATAAGATCTTTTCCGGCACAGTATTTTCCATCAGATCTTCAAGCGACTTATATCCGATGTATTGCAGCATTTTAGATTGGTCTTCTTCTGAAGGACCAATATGTCTTTTAATAAATTCTTTTGAATTATCGTCAATCATTAGCTAGGGTTCTCCGCGCAAAATTTATCATAATCTGCTTTGTTCATTAATGTGTCAAATTCAGATTTATCTTTAACTTTTATTTTAAAAAACCAACTTGCTCCTTCAGGATCAGAGTTTACATTCCCTGGGTCATCTACTATTGATTTATTTCCCTCTAAAATTTCTCCTGAAATTGGAGAATAAACATCACTAGCTGCTTTAGTGGACTCAACAACAGCAGCTTGACTATCTTTCTCAACTGATTTACCTGGTTCAGGTACTTCAACAAAAACAATGTCCCCTAACATTTCAGTAGCATGTTTTGTAATACCCACAGTTGCGGTATCGCCATCAAGTGAAACCCACTCATGTTTTTTCGAAAATTTTTTTTCACTCATTTTTTCCTCCTATTTAACATAGCTTTTTTTATAAAATGGTAACTTAGAAACCACCGCATCATATTTTTTTCCTCTTACCTCTAACAAAATTTTATTATCAATCTCAGAAAATTTACTTTGAATATAACCCATGGCAACAGGTGCATTAACACTTGGGCCAAATGTTCCACTAGTTACAACACCAATCTCATCACCAGAGGATGAGAATATTTTAGTACCTTCTCTTGCTATAATTTTTCCAGATGGTTTAATACCAACTCTTATTTTTGAAACACCATTTTTTAAATCGTTTTGTATATTTTCCCAACCTTTAAAACCACCCTCTTCTCTTCTTCTTTTTGAAATCGCCCATTTTAAATTTGCCTGAATAGGGCTAATATCTTGGTTTAGTTCATGACCATATAGACACAAACCTGCTTCTAATCTAAGTGTATCTCTCGCGCCAAGACCTATTGGTTTAGCTCCTTTACTAGACAGAAGTTTTGTAAAATTTTCCGCATTTGTGTTTGATAAAGAAATTTCAAAACCATCTTCGCCTGTATAACCTGATCTTGTAACGTAAATTTTTTTTCCTTGAAATTTAAAGTAATCTCCGTTCATGAACTTAAGTTGTTTTGTACCTGGGATTATAGCTTCTAGAATAGTTTCTGACTTTGGACCTTGTAAAGCTAAAAGAGAGAGATCTTTTTTTAGTTCATATTTACTATCTGAGTCTAAGCATTTTGCAATTTCTTTAATGTCATTATCCTTACATGCAGCATTCAATATAATATTAAAACCTCCCTCAACTCTAGTGATAATTAGGTCATCAATTACTCCGCCCTTATCATTTATCAAAAAAGAATATTTAGATTGATTTATTTTAATTTCTTTGAAATCTAAGGGAATGATTTTTTCTAAATTTTGCTCTAATGATTTGCTTCCTGAAATAAAAAGCTGCCCCATATGTGAGACGTCAAAAAAGCCTGCAGTCTGTCGTGTACTTATATGTTCCTTAACAATACCGTCTTTGTATTGAATTGGCATTTCATATCCAGCAAAAGCAACAAACTTTGCTCCTAAGTTTTTATGAAAATTATATAAAGCTGTTTTTTCCATATTTGTAATAACCCTTTATTTTCCCCTTCTGTCTAAGAACCTGAGAGATTTGCTCCTTCGGTGAGGCCTAAGCCTGCTTTCCAGAGTTATTACAATAACGGTCCTTTTGCCTGAGAGTTTCCAGGGAGGTTGCTCCTTCGGCGCTATATCTAAATAGTCTCTCCCGTTATGCTTTCTTATAACACAATATTTGAATTAATTATACTTTTTTATAATCTAAACTTTTCATGACTACTGCGGAAAGAATAATTATTCCACCAATTAGTACACTTATTGGTGGTATTTCATTATAAAATAGCCAAACCCATATTGGGGCGAATATAGACTCCATTAGCATTAATAAACCAACCATTACTGCCGGTGTTGTCCTAGAACCTATTGTTATAAAAATAAAACCAAAAGCTAATTGTGGAACACCAAGTAAAAATGCTAACCAAATATCTTTTGTGGATATAGCAAAATTTTCGAGTAAAAATAAACCATACAAGCAACTTAATATACCCGCGTAAAATACTGCGGGTATCATATCCACTTTTGGATATTTTCTTATTATTAAAACTAAAACCGAAAAGTTAATTGGAATAGTCAAAGCGGCTAGGTTTCCTTTTAAAGATCCAGTCCCAAGTGAGTCACCAATCATCAAAGTTACACCGATCATTGCTAACATAATTGCAACATATCCTCGCGGTGAAATTTTTTCTTTTAAAAAAATGTAGGCTACAATTGGTAAAAAAACTGTTTGAGTGCTAATAATGAAAACTACATTAGCAACAGTCGTTTCCATCATTGAATACATGTAAGCAACAAAGTTTGTTGAAAGAAATACTCCGCCAATAAGTCCAGGCACTCCTGCTTCTTTAATTTTTTTAAATGTCTTTTTTCTATAAGTTAACAAAATAAAAGCTATTAACACCCAGAGAAAAAATATTGATCTATAAAAGAGAATTTGCCAGATACTAGCGCTTTCAAAAGTTCTTAAAATGAGGCCACCCCAGCTTAGACAAAATCCCCCTGTAAGAATAAGTAGTGGTCCAGGTATTTTATAAACAAAATTCATTTAGAATTTTCTTACATAGTCTTGAAAAGCATTTTCTGCAACAGCCAAATTGACCAATTTAAATTTAATAATTGTACCAGGAGTTTTTTGAACTAATTTATCATAGTCAGCGGATATCACATTGGCTATTTTTGGATATCCGCCAATGGTTGGGTGATCTGAAAGAAGAATTATAGGTTGGCCATCACCGGGGACTTGGATTGATCCTTTTGTTATCCCTTCAGATTTTATATTTTTATTAACTGTGTTTTCAAGTTTAACACCGTCTAATCTCATTCCCATTCGATCAGTTAGTTTTGTAACTTTATACTCTTTTGAAAAAAAATCATCTTGGCTATTTTTTGAAAAATAATGAAATTGTAAGCCCTTCATTACTCTAATGACATTATCTTTATCAAAATCAAATTCAATCTTCTTTAATTTATTTGTTTGATTGGATTTTCTAAAAAAAATTTTATCATCAATTTTTAATTTATTTCCATTATTTGGACCAATTTTTGCTTTAACTAACGTAGATACACTTCCTTTGACCTCTTCAATTTTAAAGCCGCCAAATATTGAAAAATAACCATAGACAGAATTAATTGTTGATAAAATATCAATCTTATCTCCATTAGAAATTTGAAAACTTTCATTAGATTTTCCTTTTATTATTTCACCATTTTTTTTGATTAAATTAAAATTAACTTTTCCTGAAATAGCTACCAATGCATTTGCTCCATTCATCTCAAGTAATGGTCCTTGATATGCAAATTCTAAAGCTCCTTCTGATATTTTGTTATCAACTAATTTATTTGAATTACAAAATGATAATTGATCCATACAGCCACTTGCAACAATGCCAAGATGCTGTAATCCAAATCTACCTAAATCTTGAAAAGTTGAATTAATACCTGGTCTTAATACTTTAAAATAATTATTCATTTTTAAATAAAGTAAATTCTTTTTTTGATATAGACTTAAATTTTACGGTATCTCCAGGTGATAAAATACTTGTATTTGTTTTATTTATATTAAAAAGCTCGAATGGGGTTCGTCCAATTATATTCCATCCACCTGGGCTTTCGAACGTATATATTGTGCAGAATTTTTCGACTATACCCACAGAACCTTTGTTAATTCTTATACGTGGTGTATCTAACCTATCGTGAAAAAGACTTTCACTGAGGTCGCCAAGAAAAGGTTGCCCTGGCACAAAACCTATCATATAAACGAAAAAATTTGTTTCAAGATGTTTGGATACTATTTCTTTAAAATTCAATTTAGTTTTTTCTTCTAATCTTTTTATATCTAAAGCAAATTCTTCATCATAACATATGGGGATTTCAACAATTTTTGTACTTTCAGGTAAATTTACTTTTGAATAATCACTGCTTTTAATAAATTCTATTATGTCTTTTGATTTGATTTGTCCTAACTCAAAATTAATTATTAACTTATTATATGATGGGGTATAATTTAATATTCCTTTAATTTTTCTACTTTTCACTGACTCTTGAATAAAATTAAAAAGTTTTATTACTTCTTTATTTGTGTTTTTATTGACTTCATCACCAAAATCGCAAGTGATACCGCAGTCTCCAATATTGCTTATTTTTTTTAACATAAATTGATATAATAGATATTATATAAAGGTTTAAAATATGGAAATTAATATTAATTGTGATCTTGGCGAAACTTCAAAGTTCTGTTCCACAGAAAATGACCCTTTGTTATTAAGTATAGTTAATTCAGCTAATGTTGCTTGCGGGTACCACGCAGGGGATGAACCAACCATGAAAAAAACAGTAGAAATTTCAAAAAAAAATGGTGTTAGCATAGGCGCTCATCCATCATTTAATGATCCGGAAAATTTTGGAAGAAAAAGGTTAAATTTAACTGCAAAGGAAATTAACAAATTAATAGTAGATCAAATTAATATTTTATCTGAGATTGCTGAGAAAAATTCGATGAAAGTTACACATGTTAAACCTCATGGTGCATTAAATAACATGGCTTGTGAAGATTTTGAGTTAGCAAGTGTAATTTCAAAATCTATCATAAATGTAAATAAAGATTTAATTTTTTTAGTTCCCACAGGATCACAAATGGAAAAAGCGGGAAAAAAACTTAATCTAAAAGTTGCTGCAGAAATTTTTGCAGATAGAAATTATGAAGACGATGGTAATCTAGTGTCAAGATCAAAGAAAAATGCTCTTATTACAGATCCAGAAATAGCAAAAAAACATGTTGTTAAAATGGTTCAAAACCAGGCTTTAAATTGTTTTTCAGGTAAACAAATTCCATGCGAAATTGACTCAATTTGTGTTCATGGTGATGGTAAGAGTGCTGTTCAAACAGCTCAAGAGATTAAAGATGGATTAATAAATTCAAAAGTTTCATTAAAATCTTTAGATCAATTAAAGAAATTTATATAATTTTATTCCAATTCAATAGTGCTAGGAGGTTTTGAGGTCACATCGTAAAGAACTCTATTTATTCCATTTACAGAGTTGATAATTCTATTAGATACCTTCTGTATGAAAGTTTTATCAAAATTATAAAAGTCTGCGGTCATACCATCGTGTGAAGTAACTGCTCTTAACATGCATGTATATTCATAAGTTCTGCTGTCTCCCATGACACCAACAGTTTTTAAAGGAAGTAATGCTGCATATGCCTGCCAAATCTTATGATAAAGATTTGATTTTTTTAATTCATCAATAAATATAAAATCTGCTTCCTTTAAAACTTTAATTTTATATTTTGAAATTTTACCTGGTATCCTTATGGCTAGACCAGGCCCAGGAAAAGGATGTCTTTGAAGTATAGATTTTGGAACTGATAATTCTTTTCCTAATTTTCTTACTTCATCTTTAAATAGTGCTTGCAAAGGTTCTACTAATGAAAATTTCAAATTTTTTGGTAGTCCTCCTACATTATGATGTGACTTAATTTTTGAAGTTGGACTTCCAGTGACAGACCTGCTTTCTATCAAATCTGGATATAAAGTACCTTGAGCTAAAAACTTAATTTTTTTTGCCTTTCTTTCAAAAAGCTTTATAAAAAGTCTACCAATGATTTTTCTTTTCAATTCAGGATCAGTAACATTTTTTAATTTACTTAAAAAAAGTTTTGAAGCATCAACATAAATTAAATTAGATTTTAATTTTTTTTTAAAAGTTTTTACAACTTCTTTTTCCTCGTTTTTTCTTAGAAGACCAGTATTTATAAACACACATTTTAATTTTTTACCGATTGCTTTGTTTAATAAAAATGCAACCACACTACTATCAACACCTCCTGATAAAGCACATATGACTTTTTCATTTTTTACTTTGTTTTTGATATCATTAATTATTAAATCCTTTTGTTTTCTAAGACTCCACATTTTTTTTGTGTTGCATATGTTCAATACAAAATTACTTAAAAGAATTTTTCCATTTTCGGTATGAGTAACTTCAGGATGAAACTGTACTCCGTAAAGCTTTCTCTTTTCATTTGATATAATTGCAAATTTTGAGTTTTGCGTTGAAGCTATTTTTTTAAATCCTCTGGGTATTTTTGTTACAATATCTTGATGGCTCATCCAGACAGAGTTATTTTTATTTTTGAAAAAATTTTGAGTTAAAGTACATCTTTTGTCACTTTTAATTTGTGCAAATCCAAATTCTCTTGTTTTTGATATTTTTACCTTGCCTCCAAATTTCTTTGCTAATATTTGATGTCCATAGCAAATTCCAAGAATAGGTTTTTTTAAATTTAAAATATTATCAGTAAGATTTAAAGAATTTGATTTAGTTATAGTTAAAGGCCCTCCGGATAAAATTATTCCTTTAATAAATTTATTTTGTTTGATTTTTTTTGCTTTATTAAAATTAATTATTTCGGAGTAAACTCCAATCTCTCTAACTTTTCTTGCGATTAATTGTGTAACTTGCGATCCAAAATCTATAATAATTATTTTTTCTAAATTGTCTTGATCCATTTTTTATTTTATGACTTGGTCCACATTGTGAACCATACTTTCATAAAAACCAGCTTTACTAATTTTCACGAACTCTCCTCTTTTTTGTAAATCATTAATTGTCTTGGCTCCTAAATATCCCATCGAAGATCTCAATCCACCAGTTAAATTATAAATAATTTTATTAACTGGGCCTTTGAATTTTACAATTCCCTCTACACCTTCTGGAACAAATTTAGAAATATCTTTGAATTTTTTTTGATAGTATCTGTCTGCTGAGCCGACCGACATAGCGCCAGCTGATCCCATACCTCTAAAAGTTTTATATAATTTTCCTTTGCGCTTTAAAATTTTTCCAGGGCTTTCTGTTGTTCCTGAAAAAAGTGATCCAATCATTACAGCATCAGCCCCAGCAGCAATAGCTTTAGCTAAATCACCTGAAAATTTTATTCCCCCATCTGAAATAATTTTAGTTTTACTTTTTCCTAATGCTTTTTTTACATCTAATATTGCGCTTAACTGTGGTACTCCAACCCCAGCAACAAGTCTTGTTGTGCATATCGATCCTGGTCCAATTCCAACTTTTACTATATCAGCCCCACAACTCGCTAAAAATTTAGCAGCCTTCCCAGTAGCAATGTTGCCTGCGCAAAGTGGTATTTTTTTTGTAATTTTTTTAATCTTATAAATCATTTTGGAAACTTTTTGTGTATGACCATGAGCTGTATCTATTACAATCATATCAACTTTTGCTTCTATAAGTTTTTTTGCTCTATCTAAGTCATTGTTATTAACGCCTATAGCAGCACCTACTAAAAAATTTGCCTTTTTAACTTTCTTAATTTCACTAACTTGCATATCAGCTGATAAGTTTCTATGGACAACTCCAATTCCTCCCATCTTGGCAATTGCTATTGCCATTTTAGACTCGGTTACAGTATCCATCGCAGATGAAATCAATGGGATCTTCAAATTCAGTTTTTTGTGCAAAGTGATTTTTGTGATGGTTTCGTTGGGTACGACTGAAGACTGTTGTGGAACAAGGCTTACGTCATCAAATGTGAGCGAATCTTTTATACTTCCCATATTTAACTATATATAAAATATTCATGAATCCAATCAGATTATTGCTGCGACTTAAATGACATTGGATATAATAAAGAAATTAAATAAAATTTTAGATAACTTATAAACATGTTTAAAAAAATATTTATAATTTTAATAGCAACATTTATTTTCGCTCAGTATTTAGGTGTTTCTCATGGGGCGGGAAGCGATAGCAGCAGTGATAGTGGTTCAGATAACTATATGGATCAGTACAAAACTGCGAAGCAGTTTATTTCAAGAGCTGAAAAACTTGAGAAAAAAGATAAAATTGATAGAGCAACTAAGTTATATGCTAAAGCTTTAGACAAATTACAGGAAGCTCATAAGCAAGATAGAAACAATCCAGATATTTTAAATTACCTTGGCTTTACATTAAGAAAAACTGGAAAATTTGAGGAAGCTGAAAAACATTACTTAGCTGGTCTCAAAATAAAACCAAATCATAATGGTATTAACGAATACTTAGGTGAATTATACGTCAAAACAGGTAGAGTTGAGCTCGCTAAAGAAAGATTGGCTGTATTAAAAAATTGTAATTGTGAAGAATACGCTGAACTTAAAGAAGTAATAGAAAAAAATTAAATGCACATAGTAGAAGTTTTAGGAAGAATATTTATATCTTCATTGTTCATTATTGAAGCCGTTAGAAAATTTTTTTCTCCTGATGAAGGCATGATGTATATGTCTCAATACGGTGTTCCCGAAGTTCTTTTTTATCCATCTTTAGTATTTGAATTTGTAATCCCTTTAGTTTTAATAGCAGGGTTTAAAACTAGAATTGTGGCTTCCATTTTATTTTTATTTGTTTTAACAGTTACACTTATTTTTCACACCGATTTCAGTAATAGTATGCAATTAATATCTTTTTTGAAAAATACCGCTATTATGGGGGGACTATTAATAATTATTTCAAACAAACCACAAATGTGTAGTATTGATTATTACTTAGAATCAAAAAAAGGTAATTAATTTTGCCAAAAGAAAAAGATATTTATAAATTATTTAAACCACAACTTACTCCTAAAGAAATGCTTGAGCATGGTGTATTTGGAGGCTCATATTTTAAAGACAGCGAAATGAAAGAATTTCCAAAATCCTGGTTTAAGAAAGCTAAATTAAGTAAAAATTTTGATGTTGAGTTAAATAGATTCAAAATAAAGTCAGGATTACCAAGGGAGGAATGGATTAAAAAGGGGTGGATATTCAAAGAAGATCCGCTTGGATGGTTTCAGTGGTATTGCAGGTATTCAAATGGCAGAAGAATAAAAGGAATGGATGAAGTTCAAATTCAAAGATGGTTAAATTTTACAAGACACGTTAAGGCAATAGCAAAAAATTGTGATAAGAATGATTTATCTTGTAGAAGAAGACAAAGACAAGCAATACTTCAATGGGCTTATGACCCATTCATTTAAGTGGTTGTATCATTTGATCAGGAAGCCATAACGCCAACTGGGGAAAAGAAATTATAATAACTACTGCCAAAATCATTAAAAGAAATAATGGAAAAGCACTTCTAGCTATAAAGCCCATATCTCTTTTTGCCATTCCTTGAAGAACGAATAAATTAAAACCAACTGGTGGAGTAATTTGAGCCATCTCGACAACTATAACTAAATAAATACCAAACCAAATCATATCAAACCCCGCTTGTCGTATCATTGGTTCAATTATTGCCATCGTGAGAACCACAGCAGATATTCCATCCAAAAACATTCCAAGAATTATATAAAAAATTGTTAAAACTAAAAGCAACATATAAGGAGACAACTGAAGTGTATCTATAAATACAGCTAAATTTTTAGGTAATCCTGTGAATGCCATTGCTAACGTTAAAAAAGATGAGCCAGCTAAAATAAAAGCTATCATACAAGATGTTTTGGTTGCGCCTAATAATGATTTACTAAAAGACTCTTTGGTTAAACTTTTCTGAAAAAAAGATAATACTAATGCACCTAATACACCAAGCGATGCTGCTTCAGTAGCCGTTGCTATACCTGCATAAATTGATCCAATTACTGCAAAAATTAAAAGTATAACTGGTAATAATTGCCCAGACTGTTTTACTTTATCAATAAATGAAAAGTCTTCACTTATTACAGGCATTATTTTTTTGTTTTTAAGAGACCAGGCAACTACATAAATCATAAATAATAAAGCAAGACCAATACCAGGAATTATTCCAGCAATAAAAAGTTTAGCTATGGACTCTTCAACCGTAACACCATAAATAATCAATATTATTGAAGGTGGGATCAAAAGTCCTAAAGTTCCTGAACCTGCCAAGGTTCCAAGCAGAAATCTTTCAGGGTAATTTCTTTTTCTTAATTCTGGGATAGACATCTTCCCAACTGTTGCAACGGTTGCTGCTGAAGATCCAGAAATAGCTGCAAATATTGCACAACCTAATATATTTACGTGTATTAAGCCACCAGGTAACTTTGAGAGCCAAGGGGATAATCCTTTAAATAAATTTTCAGATAATTTTGTTCTGAATAAAATTTCACCCATCCAAACAAAAAGTGGTAGAGCTGTTAAAGACCAAGAAGACGCCATACTCCACATGGTTGTTGCCATTGCATCTCCTACTGGTCGAGACGTAAACATAATCATTCCAATAGTAGAAACTCCGATCATGCTTATTCCAACCCAAATTCCTGAGCCAAGAAAAAATAGAAGTACGCCAATAAAAAATACTGTTAAATAAACCTCAGTCATATGATTTAGCTGTAAATATTTTTATAAAATTATGTGTTATGCAAATAAAAAAAATTGTAGAACCTATTGCAACTCCAGTTTGTGGTATCCAAAGTAAAATTTCGTCTGCACCCTGACTTCTCTCAGCTAATTGAATTGATACAAACCACATTTTAATAAAGTAAAAAGCTAAAAAACCTGAAAAAAAAGTTGATACAGCTAAACACCAAATCGTTAAAAATTTTAATAATTTCCCTTTTGCTTTTTCTAAAAATAAAGTAATTCGAATGTGGGCGTTCTCGTTAAACGTATAGGCAAGCGCTAAGAATGATGCAGATGCTAAACTATATCCAGAATACTCAGTCAAACCACGTATATAGAATCCAAAAATTCTAGATGTAATTCCTAAAACTATAGTACATAAAATTAGTATTAAAAATATTGCCGCAAGATATCCAGAAGCTCTGTAAAAAGAATTTAGAAATTTATCTAATTTTTGAAGCATAAAGGCCGTACCCTATTATACGGCCTTTTTGCCTAAATAAAATTTATTTATATGCTGATAATACAGCCTGTCCTCTTGAACCTGCTTTACTTGACCACTCTTTGGCCATAGTAGCACCTACTTTTTCAAAATGACTTTGTAGAGAAGCGTTTACTTTGCCTACTACCATACCTGCATCTGCTAAAGCTTTTTTGTCTGCAACGTTACCTTGTTTGGATAAGTTCCAGCCTTTTCTTTCAGCTAAAGCTGCTTGGCTCATTACCATTTTCTTTGTTGCATCATCTAGCTTGTTCCAAGCTTTTTTATTTGCAACAACCATATTTTTTGGAAACCAAGCTGCAATATCATAAAAATATTTCACACCATTTTCCCAAATTTTACTATTCTTACCTGTTGTTGGTGATGTAATCATGCTTTCTACCATTCCAGTTGAAAACGCCTGACTAATAGCAACAGCTTCAAGTTTAGTTGGTTTCATACCAGTAAGTTCTGCGATTCTTATTGTTGCAGAATTATAAGCTCTAAATTTTAGACCTTTAAGATCACTAACAGAGTTTATTGCTTTTTTACTGTACAGTCCTTGAGCTGGCCAGGGAACTGCGTAAAGGAAAACTAATCCCTTTTCATCTAGTCCTTTAACCAACGCTGGTTTTGATGCTTTGTAAAGTTTTTCAGCATCAGAATATGTTTGAGCAACGAAAGGTATTGAGTCTACTTCTAGTAAAGGATCAAAACTTCCATGTGCTGACATAAATCTTTCACCTATTTGTGTTTGTCCAGTTTGCACAGCTCTTAAGATAGCTCCGCCTTTGAACAATGATCCACCTGGGTGAGTTTTAATAGTAAGTTTACCGCCTGACTTATCAGTAACTGCTTTTGCAAATTCCGCCGCATTTTGCGAATGGAAGTTACCTGCTCCATAAGCTAGAGCCATATTCCATGTCTCAGCTTGAGCAGAACCTATACTAATAAGTAAAGAGGTTAGTATTATACTAATTTTTTTAATTATATTCATTTTCCCCCCTATAATTAATTGGGGCTATTTCACATTCCCATAGAGTAAATTGCAAGGTATATTTTAGTAAATATTTCTTTAAAGAAGCCCAATAAACGAATATAAATAGCCTCTCAAATGGAAAATATCCTACTTCCCAAAGTTATAATTTTTTTTCAAATAGTTTTTATTGATATTGTTATGGCTGCTGATAATGCGATCATAATAGGCTTAATTGCATCCTCATTTGCAGCTAAAGATAGAAAAAGAATTATTCTTCTTGGAGTTTTTGGAGCTTTTCTTTTCAGGGTAATTTTTGCTGCAATTACAGTACAGCTTTTACAATATCCAATTCTTAAAGTAGTTGGTGGTGCTTTACTAATTTGGATTGTGGTTAAATTAATAAAAGATTTAGAAATTTTTGACGCTCTAAAAATATCAAAACAACAAACTCCAACAAAACCTAAAAAGCCACCGTCGTTTGCATCTGCGGTTTATGCAATTGTAGTTGCGGATGTTACTTTAAGTTTTGACAATGTTCTAGGTGTTGCTGCTGCAGCAAAAAATGAAACTGGATTATTAATATTTGGTCTATTATTATCAGTGTTACTTGTTGGAACTGTAGCAACTTTTTTTGCAAATTATATCAAAAATCATAAATGGGTTGGTGTCCTTGGTTTGGTAGTAATATTATTTGTAGCACTTCAATTAATTTTGGGTGGTACAAATGAAATTTATCCAGGAACTTTGCCCGAATTTATTTTAAAAATTATTTAGTTTTAAGACTTTGATAAGCCTGCCAAGAAACTATTAGGATAGTAAAAACTATAATAACTGCAGTTACTGGTCTTTCCCAAAGAAAGCTAAACGAACCATCACTTATCAGTAAGGATCTTCTTAAATTTTCTTCCATAAGGCCGCCCAAAACAAATGCTAATATTAATGGCGGCATAGGAAATTTATATAAGCGGAGACCGGTAGCAACAATTGCAATACCTATCATTAAAAATATATCAAATGTATTAAACGACATTAGATAAATACCTGTGACTGAAAAAAATAAAATCATCGGGATTAAGAAGGTTCTTGGAACGGCAAGAATTCTAGCGATATATGGTATGAGTGGTAAATTTAATATTAGAAGAACAACCATACCAATATACATGGACATAATCACAGACCAAAAAATTTCTGGGTTTGTCATGTATAATCTAGGACCAGGTTGAATACCAAATCCTAACAAAGCACCCAGCATAACAGCGGTTGTACCACTTCCTGGAATACCTAGAGTAAGTAATGGAACAAATGATCCAGAGCACGCAGCATTATTTGCTGTTTCAGGTGCTGCTAAACCATGAACGCTTCCTTTACCAAATTTCTCTTTTTCTTCCTTGCTTACAAAATTTCTCTCCATTCCATAAGCTAAGAATGATCCAATGGTTGAACCTGCACCAGGTAATACACCAACAATAAAACCAATTATTGAAGATCTTGGAATAGTTTTTAAAGTTTTTTTAGTTTCTTCTTTATCAAGTTTTATTGATCCTAATTCTTTAAGTGAAATGGCTTTAGCTGCGCTACTTGGATCTGTTCCCCGTAGTATAATCATTAACGCTTCACTCATTGCAAAAGTTGCCATTACAACTAAAACAAAGCTTATTCCATCAGATAAATTCATATTATTAAAAACAAATCTTGGTATATCTGACAATGTATCCTGTCCTACTGATGCAAGCATCAAACCAAGAACAGCCATCATCATTGCTTTTAAAAATTGTCCTTTAGATGAAAAAGCTGCAACAGCAGTCAGGCCTAGAATCATTAAAGCAAAGTAATCTGGAGATCTAAATGATAAACTTACTTTTGATAAACTTGGTGCAGCAAATAATAAAAAAATTGCTGCAATAGTACCTCCAGCAAAAGAGCTGTAAGCTGCAATCGCTAAAGCTTTACCTGCTTTTCCTTGTTGAGCCATTGGGTAACCATCAAATGATGTTGCTACCGTTCCAGGAATACCTGGAGCATTAATTAAAATCGAAGAGGTTGAACCACCAAAGACTGCACCATAATAAACTCCAGCCATCAAAATTAATCCAGTGGCAGGATCAAACCCATAAGTAATTGGTATCATTAAAGCGATAGCCGTCATTGGTCCTAAACCAGGCAACATTCCGATTATAGTTCCAAAAAAACATCCCATCATTACCATCAATATATTTTTTAATGATAGAGCTGTTTTTAAACCTATTAAAATTCCTTCTATCATCCAATAATTCCTAAATATTTTAAAAATGGGTCTCTAAGATAAATATTTAAAAGTCCATGAAGCAGAAACATAAAAATGGCAACAAATGGGAATGAGAAAATTATCATAAATTTCCATCTTCTCTCTCCAAGAAAATAATAAGATAAGAGTAAAAAAATTGAAGTGGATACAAAAAATCCTACTCTTAGAATTGTCAGTCCATAAAAGATCATAATAATGACTAAAAAAATTACCTTTTTATAATCTAAAACTTTATGATCTACTTCTTCTTTAAGTCTTTCTGGTAAAATAATTTTTAATCCAGCAAGAAACATTCCTGCATATCCAAGATAGATAGGAAATGTTTTTGCATTAAAAGGTGCATTTTCATCGAATGAAAATACTTGGATTTGATAAGCGGTATAAAGATAAAAAGCCGATAAAATAAAGAAGAGCAGCGAGATAATTTTAACTGAACTTATCTTCACTGCTCCTCCTTTAAATCCTTACGGATTAAATTACTCCAAGTTTTTTCATAAGAGCTGTCATCTCTTTAGTTTGAGTTTGTAAAAATTTCACAAACTTTTTGTCTGGATTATAAATATTAACCCAAGCATTTCTTTTTCTAACAGCTTCCCACTCAGGAGTTTTTTGAACATCACCTAGCATTTTAGCGATTTTCTTTTTATCACCGCTGCTCATACCAGGAGGGCCAAAAAATCCTCTCCAGTTTACAAACTGAACGTCGAAACCTTGTTCTTTTAATGTTGGAACGTCAGGTGCATCACTTACTCTTTTAGGTGCAGTGATACCAATTATTCTAACTTGGTCTCTTGCTCCCATAACTTCTCCCAAACCAGTTGAAAGAATTTGAGTTTCTCCTGATAACAATCCTGCTAAAGCTTTTCCTCCAGCATCATAAGGAATATAAACTACTTTATTTGGATCAGCTCCTGCTTCTTGAAACGCAAGTGCTCCAATTAAATGGTCCATACTTCCTCTTACTGATCCACCAGCCATTTTCACAGATTTTGGATTAGCTTTGTAAGCTGCTACAACATCTTTGAAATTTTTATAAGGTGAGTTCTTTGCTACAGCGATTGCACCGTAATCACCGATAACTCCAGCTATTGGTACAACATCTTTGTACGAAAGAACGCCACTACCTTTCACATAACCTTTGTGTCTTGTGATAGATCTTAAAACTAATGGTGTTGATTGAACTAATACAGTTCCTGCAGGTTTTGTATTAATTAAAAATGATAGAGCTTTACCTCCACCACCACCTGACATGTTTTCAAAAGATGCACTTTTGAGCATACCAGATTTCGTTAATGCTTCACCTGTTCCTCTAGCAGTTCCATCCCAACCACCGCCAGCTCCACCACCAATTAAGAAGTGAAGTTTATCAATAGCAAATGATTGTGTTGAAAAAGATAAGAAGAGAACAGACGCAAATAATAAACTAATAAGTTTTCTTATATTTATCATTTTTCCCCCTTTTTTATTAATACCTTATTAAATTTTGAAATAATTAAAGAGTCAATTAGAAAATCACTTTATTGCTTCTGGTTCTCAATGATTTTGCCTTAACTTCAACATTAAGTTTATGAAGTTCGCCCGATTTGAGTTTTCTAAGATCTTGAACAACCTTAATAAATCTATTTGACTCTTTAGGTGAAATAATTCCATTTGTAAGTGTCTGAAACTTTTCGATGTAATTTTCTCTTTCAAAAGGCCTGTTACCAGCAGGATGCGCATCTGCTACGGATATTTCATCCTCTACCTTTGAACCATCTTTCATTCTAATTACAACCCTACCCCCGAAACATTTTTTATTTGGGTCGGGATCGTGATATTTCTTTGTCCATTTTTTATCTTCAAAAGTTTTTATTTTTCTCCATAATTGAACTGTGCTTTTTTTTTTAGCCCTTTTGGGTGTATAAGAATTTACATGGTGCCACTTACCATCTTCTAACGCTACAGCAAAAATATACATTATAGAGTGATCTAAAGTTTCTCTGCTCGCATTTGGGTCCATTTTTTGTGGATCCTTAGCTCCAGTTCCGATCACATAGTGAGTGTGATGACTTGTATGAATTTCTACAGATTTAATTTTTGAGATATTGTCTATACTTTCATTCATCCTTCTTGCTAAATCAATAAGTGCTTGTGATTGATATTCTGCTGAGTGTTCTTTTGTATAAGTTTCTAAAATAGCTTTTTTTTCTTCATTTATATTTGGAAGTGGGACTGAATATCTGGCCTTAGGTCCTGAAAGAACATAAGCGATTACACTATCTTCACCTTCGTAAATTGGGCTAGGGGCTCCCTCTCCTCTCATGCATCTGTCGACTGCTTCTATTGCTATTTTTCCAGCATGAGCAGGTGCAAAAGCTTTCCAGCTGGAAATTTCTCCTTTTCTTGATTGTCTAGTTGATACTGTTGTGTGAAGCGCTTGTTGTACGGATTGGTAAATTGTTTCAGTATTTAATTTTAATAAAGACCCCAAACCTGCAGCTACACTTGGACCTAAATGTGCGATGTGATCTATTTTATGTTCATGTAAGCATATTCCTTTAACAAGATTAACTTGAACTTCATAACCTGTTAAAATTCCTCTAATCAAATCTTTACCTGATAATTTTTTTTGTTGGGCTACTGCTAGAATTGGAGGGATATTATCCCCTGGATGACTGTAATCAGCTGCTAAGAATGTATCGTGAAAATCTAATTCTCTCACTGCAGTTCCATTTGCCCAGGCTGCCCATTCACAATCAAATTTTTTCTTTGGACTTACACCAAATAATGTGGCTCCATTTTTTCTTGGATGAGCTAAAGCCATTTCTCTTGCAGATATAACTGGTTTTCTATTGAAGGAAGCAATAGCAACTGATGCGTTATCAATTATTCTATTTATGACCATATCAATAGCATCCTCATTCAATTTGGCTTTATCTGATGCAATCTCAGCAATTTTCCATGCTAACTGTTGTTTTTTTTTTAGTTTTGATGCTGAAGGGTATACTCTTACTTTTATGTTTCTCATTTTAAATCCAATAATTCTTTTAAGTTTTTTACCTCATTTTTTGGTTTATAATCAAGTTTGTCGAATACATTATTTGTTCGATTAACCCAAATTGCATTATAACCATAATTTCCACCGCCAGAAACATCCCAGGTATTTGCGCTCAAAAAAGTAATTTCTTCTTTTTTCACCTTATATTTATTAATCGGGATATCGTAAACTTTTGGATCAGGCTTGTATATCTTAACTTCTTCGATTGAGAAAACATCATCAAATAAATTTTCTAGATTGCTATTTTTAACTAAATTACTTAATAGGCTTGGTGTTCCATTCGATAGAATAGCAAGTTTTATCGATTTTTTTTTTAATTCTTCAAGAACGCTCTTTACTTCTGGAAAAGTAGAGAGTTCTTTATAAAGATTTAATAACTCATTTCTCATTGATTTATCTATTTTAAAAGTGAGCATCGACTTATCTAAAGAGTCTTCTGTAATCTGCCAGAAATCTTTGTGTCTTTTCATTAAACTTCTTAACCAAGTATATTCAAGCTGGGTTGTTCTCCAATAATTGGCAAAAGTTTCCCATTTGTCTCCAATTTTATCTTTACACTTTTCAGCTGCTGAGTTCACATCGAATAATGTACCGTAAGCATCAAATACAATAGCCTTTGTATTATTCATTTTTTAATTAAGCATATTTCTTAAAACGTATTGGAGAATTCCACCGTTTTTATAATACTCAATTTCATTTTCTGTATCTATTCTTGATAGGAGTTTAATAGTTTTACTTGAACCATCTGCATATTTAATTTCACAATTTACTTCTGCTCCAGGATTTATTCCTTTTTCAATATCAATAATAGTAAATAACTCGGTACCTTTAATGTTGAGTTTTTTTCTATCGAAACCCTCTTTAAATTGAAGTGGTAAAATTCCCATTCCTACTAGATTTGATCTATGTATCCTCTCGAAACTCTCAGCGATTACAGCTTTTATTCCTAATAATTTTGTTCCTTTTGCAGCCCAATCTCTTGAAGAGCCTGTTCCGTATTCTTTACCAGCTACTACAACTAAATTTGTCCCTCTTTTTTTATATTCCATTGCAGCTTCATATACGCTCATTTGTTTTCCATCTGGTTGTAATATTGTAAAACCACCTTCAGTACCTGGAGCCATTTCATTTCTAATCCTAATATTTCCAAATGTTCCTCTCAACATGACTTCATGATTACCTCTTCTGGCCCCGTAAGAATTAAAATCTTTTTGCTGAACCTGATGTTTCATAAAGTAATCGCCAGTTGGGCTATCTTTTTTAATAGATCCAGCTGGGGAAATATGGTCGGTTGTTACAGTATCACCTAATATTAAAAGTGGTCTTGCATCATTGATTTTCTTAAATCCTTCTGGCTTGTCAGGTAAGTTATCAAAAAAAGGTGGTCTTTTTACATAAGTGGAGCTTTCCTCCCAATTATAAATGCTACTTTGGTCTGTTTTAATAGAACTCCATTCTTTTGGTCCTTCAGAAACGTTCGAGTATCTTTTAACAAACATATCGGCATTAATAGATTTTAGCATCAACTCTTCAATTTCTTTATTTGAAGGCCAAATATCTTTTAAAAACACATCTTTCCCATTTTGATCTTTACCTAATGGATTTTTATAAAGGTCATGATGCATATTACCTGCTAAAGCATAAGCAACTACCAGAGGTGGTGATGCTAAATAATTTGCTTTAACATCTGGATTAATTCTACCTTCGAAGTTTCTATTACCAGATAGTACAGAAACTGCATAAAGATTTTCTTTGTGTATTGTCTCAGAAATTTCTTTATCTAAAGGCCCAGAGTTTCCAATACAAGTAGTACAACCATAACCAACTAGATTAAAACCTAATTGATCTAAATACTTATTTAATCCAGCTTTTTCTAAATAGTCTGTTACGACTTGAGACCCTGGTGCCAATGATGTTTTTACCCAAGGTTTTACCTTTAAACCTTTTTCAACAGCCTTTTTTGCTACTAGTCCAGCACCAATCATAACACTTGGGTTTGATGTATTTGTGCAAGAGGTAATCGCGCCAATAACAATATCACCATCTTTAATTTTAAATTCTTTATTGTTAACTTTAGCTTCTAAAGGAACCTTTCTTTTTGTATTTTCCTTAAATGCTTTATCAAAATCTTTTGCAGCATTTGTTAATAAAACTTTATCTTGTGGTCTCTTTGGTCCAGAAATACTTGGAACTACAGAATTTAAATCTAATGAGATTGTATCAGTAAATTCTATTTGATCATTTTGGTTTGACCATAGTCCTTGTTCTTTAGAATATTTTTCAACAAGGGCAATTGTGTTTTCATCTCTTCCAGAAAATTTTAAATACTTTATTGTTTCATCATCTATAGGAAAAAATCCACAAGTAGCTCCATACTCAGGAGCCATATTAGCAATTGTTGCTCTGTCAGCTAATGATAAGTTTTTTAACCCATCACCAAAAAATTCTACAAATTTTCCAACAACACCCTTTTTTCTTAACATCTGAACTATCGTTAAAACTAAATCGCTTGCTGTTGTTCCCTCAGTTAGTTTCCCATTAATTTCAAAACCAATTACTTCAGGTATTAACATTGAAATTGGTTGACCTAACATAGCTGCTTCTGCTTCAATACCCCCAACTCCCCAGCCAAGAACTGATAAACCATTTACCATCGTAGTATGGCTGTCTGTTCCAACTAAAGTATCAGGATAAGCAAATAACTGGCCGTTAGCCTCTGAAGACCAAACAACTTTAGATAAATATTCCAAATTAACTTGATGGCAAATACCTGTTCCTGGTGGCACAACTCTGAAATTATTAAACGCACTTTGCCCCCATTTTAAGAAAGAATATCTTTCACCATTTCTATCAAATTCCCTTTGTACATTTTTTGAGAAAGAATCTTTTTTTGCATAATTATCGACCATAACTGAATGATCAATAACTAGGTCTACAGTTGATAGAGGGTTTATTTTGTTTGGATCTTTATTTTTTGATTTTACAGCATCCCGCATTGCAGCTAAGTCTGCAACAGCTGGTATTCCAGTATAATCTTGTAACAAAATTCTTGCTGGCCGATAGGCTATTTCTTGTTTTGAGCTTTTGGTATTTAACCAGTCTGCAATAGCTTTAATTTGTTTTTTATTTACAGTTAGGTCATCCTCGAACCTTAATAAGTTTTCGAGAAGCACTTTGATTGATTTTGGAAGTTTTTTTATATTTTTCAAACCATTCTTTTCAGCTTTTACAAGATTAAAAAAATTATATTTCTTGCCTGAAACTGTAAGCGTATCTAATGATTGAAATGAATTTTTACTTTTAAATTCCATGCCCTATACATAGAACAAAATTACGCAAACGATAAGCAAAAAAGACATTGTATAGTTAAAATTTGTTATAAATTTTTTACTTGTGGCAAATTTTCTCAAATATTTTCCAATTAAAGACCATGTAGTAATGCTTCCAATTGCCATAAAGAAATAAACCGTAGTAACTATTATAGAGTCTCTTAAATAATTAAATTGAACATCTACAAACGTTGAGACAGTTATCATGGCTACTACAACGCCCTTAGGATTAATAAATTGAAAAAAAAATGTTTCGAAAAAACCTATTGGTTGTTTGACTATTGTCTTATTTGTATTGCTTGAAAATGCAATTTTATAAGCTAGATAGACTAGAAAAAAGCTACCTAAAATTTTTATAATTAACTGTAATATCTCAAATTTTTGAAAGATAACTATTAATCCAGCTTCCATACAAATTAACATAGATGTCCAACCAAAAATAACGCCCAGCATTAAAGGTATGGTTTTTTTAAATCCAAAATTAAAACCAGAGTGAGACGCCATTATATTATTTGGGCCTGGAGTAAAAGATGTTGCTATTCCGAATAAAATTAAAGTTAAAAACTGAGGATACATTTTTTAAGCAATATCCAAACCATTTTCTGTTTTTTGTGAGGGATGGACCAAAACTACTTTGCCATCCTTTTCTATAGCCCCTAAAATTAAAACCTCAGATACAACACCAGCAATATTTTTCTTAGGGAAGTTACAAACACCAATTACTTGTTTTCCAACTAAATTTTCAGAATTATAGTAATGTGTTATTTGTGCTGAAGATTTTTTTATTCCAATTTTTGGGCCAAAATCAACTTCTAAAACTAACGAAGGTTTTCTTGCTTTGATATTTTTTGATACTTTCAAAACAGTCCCAACAGAGATTTGAACCTTTTGGTAATCGTCAAATGTAATTTCATTCTTCATAATTTTTATTTTATCTATATATAATGAGGTATCACCTTAATCTACAAGGTAAATAAATGAAATTTTGGCATTGAAAAGTCTGCTCTAAAAGTAAATAATATCCAAATTAATAATACTAATAGAGGGGAAATATGAAAAAAGTATTTATTGCTGCAATTATGTATTTGTCAGTCTTGACTACAAACACTTTTGCAGAAGTTAAAATGGGTATAATTTTAGGATTCACTGGTCCAATTGAATCTTTAACACCAGCTATGGCGGCTTCAGCAGAATTAGCTTTTAAAGAAGCTTCTGACTCAGGTTCGTTACTTGGTGGAGAAAAAATTAAACCGATAAGAGCAGACTCAACTTGTGTTGATTCAGCTGCAGCTACAACGGCTGCCGAGGGATTAGTATCTCAAGGTGTTGCTGCGATTATGGGAGCGGACTGCTCTGGTGTTACTGGAGCTATAGCAAGTAATGTGGCAGTTTCTAATGGTATAGTAATGATATCGCCATCAGCAACTTCGCCTGGATTAACAACTTTAGATGATAAAGGTTTGTTTTTCCGAACAGCTCCATCTGATGCACGTGGTGGACAGATACTAGCTGACATTACAAAAGATAGAAAAATTAAAAGCGTTGCAATTACTTATACAAATAATGACTACGGTAAAGGACTTGCTGATGTTTATTCAGCAGCCGTTAAAGCTCACGGTATTAAAGTAACAACTGTTAACGCTCACGAAGATGGTAAAGCTGACTACAGTTCTGAAGTATCAACATTAGCTTCTGCTGGTGGAGATGCTGTTGCTGTAATTGGTTATCTTGACCAAGGTGGTAAGGGAATAATCCAAGGATCTCTTGATTCTGGTGCCTTTGATACATTTATTTTATCAGACGGTATGATTGGTGACTCACTTACAGATACTTTTGGTAAAAGCTTAAATAAATCTTTTGGTTCTCTACCTGGTTCTCTAGGTAAAGGAGCAGGAGTTTTTAAAAAGGTTGCTAGTGCAGCTGGAATTGACTCATCTGGTCCGTACACTGGAGAATCTTATGACGCTGCAGCACTTATTGTTCTTGCGATGCAAGCTGGAGGTTCAGCTGATCGTGGATCAATAGCTAAAAACGTAATGTCTGTTGCAAATGCGCCAGGTACTAAGATTTACCCTGGAGAGCTAAAAAAAGGTTTGGATCTTTTAGCTAAAGGTAAATCAATTGATTACGAAGGAGCAACTGCTGTTAAATTTACAGATGTTGGAGAACACGTCGGTAACTTCATAGAAAAAGAGGTTAAAGGCGGTAAGTTTAAAAATAAGAAACAAAGATAAAAATTAATTTTAAAGCCTCAGCGGTAAAACTGCTGAGGCTTTTTTTTATACTCTTTTTATTTTTTCTGGTAAAATACCTTTTGGTCTGTACCTCATTATTAATAATAATCCGATTCCCATCATTAAAAATCTAAAATATGGTATACTATCGATAAGGTGGACTTTTAAAGCATTTGTTTCATCTAACCCACTTGTGAAGAAATTAATTAAGAATAAAGCAATTGGAGCTGCTTCAATCCATAAAAACCAAACAGCAAAACCTCCTAGGATTGCTCCAAAATTATTTCCGCTTCCTCCAACAATGACCATTACCCAAATTAAAAACGTGTATCTCATAGGTCTATAACTACCTGGAGTGAATAATCCATCATATGTCACCAGCATTGCTCCTGCTATTCCTACAATTGCAGAACCAAGAACAAATATTAAAAGGTGTTGTTTAACAACATTCTTTCCCATCGCGTTTGCTGCTTCTTCATTATCACGAATTGCTCTCATCATTCTTCCCCAAGGAGAATAAAGAGCTTTTTGGGTTACAATTAAAAGTGCTATTACTACAGCTGTAAAAAGTCCTGCAAAACATAATTTCACGAAAACAGTTGAGGATTCAATAACCAATTGTTTTAAAGCTTGTTGTTTTTCTAAATTATCTGAAATTAAGTTTAAACTTCCCTGATGAAATTTCTGAACTAGATTAATAAACCATTCTTTACCTTGCAAATCTATTTCATAGGGGACTGGTCTTTTTAAACCAATTACATTTTTTACTCCACGTGATAGCCAGTCTTCATGTTTAATTACTGCAATTACAATTTCAGAAATTAATAGTGTTGCTATCGCTAAATAATCTGCTCTTAGTCCTAATGCAATCTTTCCAATTACGTATGCTAAGCCCCCTGCAAAAAAAGCTCCAACGATCCAAGAAAATATTATTGGTAAGCCCATGCCGCCCAAAAAGCCAGTTGTTGCCGGATTAACTGCCTCGATTGACTCTATAGCTGGTGCAGATATCAATCTTAATAAGATTATTCCAACTATTATTATTGCTGCAATAATGTAGTTCCTATTTTTCAATTTGCTAAATTTTTTGATTATTAAACGAATAATAAAAATCATCGAAAAAATTATGAATGCACATAATAAAATGTTTAAACCGCCAGCTCTCCACGCTTCTTCAACTGGAGGAGCTGAAACCAATACTGCTGCTAAACCTCCAAGCGCTGTGTATCCCATTATTCCAAAATTGATTAATCCTGCATATCCCCATTGAATATTGGCACCTATTGTCATAACTGCAGAGATTAAACACAAGCATAAGATTGATAACGCAATGCTCCATGACTGAAGAAAGCCAACAAGAATTATTAGACCTAACATTATTGAGTATGCAGCGATTACATCTAAATTATTTCTCATAAAACTTTCCCTTTAAAAATACCTGAAGGTCTAAATAATAAAACTACAACTAAAATTGAGAAAGAAACTGCAAATTTATAGTCTGTAGATAGTAATTGTAAAAGTCCTTCTGGTTCTAGATTTTCTGGTAAAAGATAGACGAAAAACTTTTTATAAGCATATGTCAAAAGTATTTCTGAAAATGCGATAACATATCCACCTAAGAAAGCTCCAAATGGATTTCCAATGCCACCGACGATAGCAGCAGCAAATATTGGCAACATATTGTTAAAATAAGTAAATGGCTTAAAACTTTTATCTAATCCATACAAAGCTCCACCAATTGTTGCTAAAATTGCTGCAATCACCCAGGTAGTCATAACAACTTTTTTGGGATCTATTCCAGATAAGAGAGCTAAATCTTCATTGTCTGAATAAGCTCTCATACTCTTTCCTGTTTTTGTTTTATTCAAAAACCAAAATAATATTGAAACAACTATAATTGTTACAAATAAAGTTATTACTTGTGTTGATTTTATAGCAAGTCCCTCGTTTAAACCTGTCATTTCTTTAAACTCGTTTGCTCTTATAATAAATTTTTCTCCATCAAAAAATCTTCTATCAAAAGGTCCGATAATAATTCTTACTATAGCCTGAGTAACAAACATGGTTCCAATACTTACCATTGCTAGCATTACAGGCGGGCTCTTCTTAGTTCTATAATAACTAAAAACTAATTTATCTTTCAGAAGCACATAAAAAATAGTTACAATTATACCAAACGGTATTGCAATTAATGCTGTTGGAAGAAATCCCAAACCTATTCCTAAAGATTGAAAATACCATGTAAATAAAATTGTAAACATCGTACCAAAAGACATAAGATCTCCAGCTGTGAAGTAAGCAAATCTTAAAATTCCATAAATTAATGACACAAAAATTGCTCCAAGGGCTAATTGTGAACCATAAGATAACGCGGGGACAAATATGTAATTTAAAAGTAAAATTATTGCGTTTAAGAAATCCATTTTAAGCTCCCAGAAAAGAGCTTCTAACTCTTTGGTCATTTAACAATTCTTTGCCAGTTCCAGAATATCTATTCTCCCCTGTAACTAAAACGTAACCTCTGTCTGATATACTTAAAGCCTGTTTTGCATTCTGCTCAACCATTAATATTGCAACATTTGTTTTTTTAACTTTTAGAATATGATCAAATAACTCATCCATAACTATTGGCGAAACTCCAGCGGTCGGTTCATCGAGCATTAAGACAGATGGCTTTATCATCAAAGCTCTTCCAAGGGCAACTTGCTGTCTTTGTCCGCCAGATAATTCTCCAACTAATTGTGATTTTTTTTCATGTAAAATTGGAAAGAGCTCATAAATTCTATCTAAAATTTCTTTAATATTTTCATCTCTTAGAAAGGCTCCCATCTCTAAATTTTCTCTAACAGTTAATCCTGCAAATACATTACGGTTTTGAGGAACAAATGCTATTCCGAGTTTAACTCTATCTTGGGGATTTAAATTCGAAATATCCTTGCCATCAATAACTACTTTTCCTGATTTAAGTTTTAACAATCCCAACATGGCTTTCATTGCTGTAGATTTTCCAGCACCATTTGGACCTAAAATTGAAACTATTTCACCTTTATTCACATTTACAGAGCAAGATGAGATTATATCTGGACCAGATCCATACCCTCCTGTCATTTTTATTCCCTCAAAAAATGCCATTAATTATTACCCTTTGATTTTGATCCTCTTCCTAAATAACTATCAATAACTTTTTCATTTTTTTTTACTTGATCTGGACTTCCTTCAAATAATACAGAACCTTCTGATAAAACAATAACAGGATCACAAAGACGGCTTATGAACTCTATATCATGTTCGATCATACAAAATGTATATCCTTGCTCTTTATTTAATCTTAAAATTGCACTTCCTATATCTTTCAAAAGAGTTCTATTTACTCCAGCACCTACCTCATCTAATAAAACTAATTTTGCATCAACCATCATAGTTCTCCCAAGCTCCAGTAGTTTTTTTTGTCCACCCGATAGATTTCCAGCTAGTTCGTTTGAAAGATGTTTTAAATTTAAAAAATCAATTACTTTAAGTGCTTTTTCTTTTACTTTTATTTCTTCTTTTTTAACAAGACTTGGTTTAAAAAGTGCGTTTACTAATTTCTCACCTGATTGACCTCCAGGAACCATCATTAAATTTTCTAAAACTGTAAGATTTGTAAATTCATGAGCAATTTGAAAAGTTCTTAAAACCCCTTTTGAAAATAATTCATAAGAAGGAATGTTTGTGATATCCTCATTATTAAATAAAACTGTACCATGAGATGATTTGAGATTACCTGATATTAAATTAAATAATGTAGTTTTCCCAGATCCATTTGGTCCAATGATTCCGGTGATAGACCCCTTTTTAATTTTTAAAGAGCAATCTGATATTGCCTTTAATCCTCCAAACGATTTAGAAAGGTTTTTGACCTGAAGAATATTAGAATCTGACTGCATAAAAAATTATACATTGTTTAATCTTTTAAGGATACTGTTCAAAGATTTTGAGAAATGTCTGTAAAATCCAGCCTTTCTTAAATATTTTAATGCGTGTTCATTTAATCCTCTTGGAGTTTGAGAAGATTTCACCAGATATTTCAAATCTTTTTTCGAATTGAGAGATGAGTCAACAGATAATGCTATGAATAAAGATGTAACATATTTTTGTGCCTCATTTCTTTTAACTCCTCGTTTTACTAACCAATCAGATAATACTTTTAATAATTCGTAAAAAGGAGCCATCATTGATGACGAAACCCAGAAATTGTTCGATAGCTTTTCGTTTCTAATTTCTATCACAGTTCCTAATTTGTTAAAAAAACCTTTTACTTGCTTATCAGGTGGACAAATAGGTATTGGTCCTAGTTTATTAGATATTGGAGGGAGAGGTATAACTCTCACTATTTTATTTTTTTTACCAATATATTTTTTAAGTTGAGCAAGATTTATTGTAGAAATAAAACTTACAATTTTTTGACTTTGTTTAAAGTTAAGTTTACTTAAGATTTTTTTTCCAACCTGTGGTGTAATTGCTAAAAAAACCCAATTGGATTTATTTATTAATTGTTGATTATCTTTTGCAATAGTTACTTTTTTAAATCTTTTATTAAGTTTTTTTGCTATAGTTTTATTACGAGGAGATATATAAATTTTTTTGATTTTTAAATTAGATTTAAAAATACCTAGTATAGTCGAATATGTAATGTGTCCTGTTCCTAAAAAACCTATATTCATTAATTATGCAGAATAACCAAGCAATTCCATTTAATAAAGAAAATTTTAAACAGATCTTATCTAAAGAATTTGCTTGGGTAATCGTAATATCTATTCCAGCTGCTTTAGTAGCTGATTATTTTAATGTTCCTTTGGCATGGTTTTTAGGTCCAATGTTGATTACTTCAATTGTAACCCTTGGTGGAATAAGAACAAAAATGCCAAGATTAGTTTTAAGTACAGTTTTAATTTTTTTAGGTCTTTATATTGGTAATTATATTGATCAAGATTTATTTGCACAAATGCACAAGTGGGTTTGGACATCATTTATTATGTTGGCCTACATAATAATAAGCGTATTACTTGTTTCAAAGTATCTTCAAAAATTTTCAGGTTATGGAAAAAAGACTTCTGTTTTTTCAGCTGCACCAGGTGCGCTTGGTCCTTTGTTAATTTTAGCTGAAGATGAAAAATCTGATTTAAGTCAAGTTGCTACTGCTCATTTAATAAGATTGATTATAATTATAACAATATTTCCTTTTATAGTTAATAGTTTCTACGAAACAGAAAATATTAAAACTATTGAAAAAGTAATTATCAATCAAAATTTGTTTCATTTGATAATATTAGTTAGCTTGTCAATTATTTTGATAATTATTTTCGATAAATTGAAAGTTCCTGCTGCATTACTCGCGGGTACTTTAGTGGCAAGTGGTTTTTTACAAATTACAGATATAGCCTCTTACCAATTGCCTCCTAATATAATTGATTATTGTTTATTAATACTGGGGTCATCAGTTGGCTGTAGATTTGCTAATAAAACTTTTAAAGAAATAGCTAAAAATTCTGCACATAGTTTTGTTGCCACCTTTTTATTAGTCATATTAGGAATTGTTGCAGCTTATGCAGCTGGACAAGTTATAGATAAAAATTTTTTTACACTTTTGCTATCTTATTGCCCTGGAGGAATTTATGAGGTTGCTGTAATCGCTATTTTTTTTGATTTAGATCCGGAGTTTGTTTCTTTTCACCATATAATAAGATTATTAATGATACTTTTCGTAGTGCCTATTTTACTAAAGTTAATTTATAAAAATAAAAAACCCGTATAATATAATTATACGGGTTTAATAAATTCTTTTTTAATATTTAATTAATTTCCTATTAAGTAAGAAAGTTTGAACATTAAGTTATCAGCATCGGCTGAAATCTTATCTCCGTTAGAAGATGTTAAAGATATATCGTCAAAATCAGAATAACTTAATTCATATCTTAAGTTTCCTGAGTTTTTACCGATAGAGTATTGAAAACCGTTTATTGTTTCATCACCATATGACGATGTGTGAAGTGTTTCGTCAGTTGAAACTTCAGTCATGTGGTATCCCAATCCAGCATACCAGTCTCCAGTAAGTGGATAATGTGCATATAAAGTTGTAAGGTAATCAAGATTTGCTTCCGCTTTAACAGTACCATCTTCTTGCGTACTTTCGTTTGCGTCAGACGTAGTATCTGTTCTTTTTCCGTCACCTAATTTAATTTTAAATGGAACAACATCCAAACCTAGTGTGAAAGATCCTACTTCTCCTTCAAAAAAAACTGATCCACCAAGGTATTTTTCAGATTTTGATGCACTATTTTTTTCTGATGTAACTCCTGAAACAGTTCTCTCGGTTTCTGTACCATCAGTTTCAACTTGTCCCATCATTAGGCTAACTCCCATTCCTGAGTAAGCAGAGCTTGCTGTAAATGCTGTTATCGTTAGAGCACCTAATAAGGTTTTTACATAATTTTTCATAATTTCTCCCGGGTCTTAAAATTTTATGAAACTTAGCATATTTTTATGTAATGAAAACTATTAAATTGCTAACTTAACAAAATTATCACCTCAAAAAAGACCGATTTTATTAACTTTTTATGTTGTAAATCTGCAACATTTAAACATTAATTTGACGATATTTGAGATCTGTAAAAATTAATATTTTAATTTAATTCCCAAAAACACCTCTGATTCTGAGAAGTTCTCTATTTAAGTTTATATCCTGTTTGAAAGCTTTTCTCCCGTGTAACCAAAAATAGTTATTTGAAAAAATTGCAGACCCTACCTTTAATGGAAAAACTAATTTATTTTTACTTTGCTCCAAAGCATCTGATAATTTTTGTAAAAACAAGCCTTGTTTCATATTTTTGGGTTCAGGAAATTGGTCGATATATGAAATTATTGTTTTGCCATTTTTGTCTTTAGAAAAAACAGGGTGTTCGACTTTATATTCAATATTTTTACTTTTTGGTGATCCCCAGGTAAAATTTTCTTTTCCAACTGGATCACTGCTCAACTCTTCGCAATGTTCCCAGTCGTCTAAGTGCAGCAAAGTACTTTCACCACCTTTTACATTAATTTCCTCCATTTTTGTCATTAATAACCAATCTGTTTTTTCTTTTACAAATGTTCCATCCGTATGAAGATCTAAATTTCTGTAAGCTTTCCTTAGATAAGAATCACTAGAGTCTGAATGTTTGACGTGAAAACGTGCGTAATATTTCCCTGTCATAGAATCAAAATTCGGAAGTCCCACCAAATATACAATTGCTGTCGAAAGTTTGACTAAAAAATCTTTATCAAATTTTGAATTTTTAATATCAGGTTCAATTATAGCTGTACCTGTATTTCTATCTTTAAGTGTTTTATTTAAAACTTTGCTTAGTTCACCTGAAAAAACATCATCAACACTTTTGGCTAAGGAAAATCTAGAGAAAGGTTTGTATTCTAAAGACTGAATGCTGTGTTTATTAAACGGGAATATTAGTTTATCTAATTCAGTTTCTTGAATTTGAACAACTTTTATTCTCTTTGATATTGAATGCTCTTTGATCTCTAAACTCATTTTTTTATATATATTTAATTAAAACTGTTAAAAGTATAACAGATAGTACCGTGGGGTAGACAAGATTTCTTTTTGCAATAAAAAACACAGTCACACATACAAAAACTACTATTAATCTTGTTATTTTACTTGCTTCTCCTAAGTCCCCTGCTGGAAAAACTATAACTTTAGAAATTAAAGCTGCTAATGTTGAATAGGCAATACAATCAAATAACCTAAATATTTTTGAATTCTCATCAATCCTTTCAGAAAATAAAACTCCTAGTGATCTTGACAAATAAGTAGCTACGGAAGTAACCGCTATAACTAAAATAATATTTGAAGAAAAATCAGTCATTAAACTCTCCTGCAAAAAATGCGATTATGCCTGCGGTTACTCCACCATATAAAATACACCATTCAGGTGAGGTCAAATAAAAAACTGGGCCAAGGATTGTTCCTAAAATTACAGAAGTTCCGATAGCTATATTTTTCATAGATCCTAATAACATGCAAAAAAAGTAAACAGGGTTAACAATTGCTAAACCTATCATCATGTCTTTACTTAAATAATCAGAAACTAAATAACCTAAAATTGTAGAGAAAATAGCAATGGACCAAGTAGCTGTTCCAATACCCATCCAAAAATCTATTCTATAATTTTCGTTAATAGTTCTATAATCTTTTTTCATTATCAACCATGAGGAAACTGCAAGAAAATGACATGAGATGTAATATTTCCATTTAGGTTGTTTTTTACTTTTTAATAACGGAAACATAGAAACTGCCATTGGAAATAAACGGGCGTTCACTAACCAAACTGCGATAAAAATATTTACTAAGGAAGCTCCAACTAAAAAAGACTCAGCCATTACTAGTTGGCCAGGTAATGCATAAGTGAAAAATGTAGAAGAAACGCTTTGTTGAAAATTAAAACCAATATTTTTTAATAAAGCCCCAATGGCTAAAAAACTACAACCGAGAGCTATTGCTGGACTGTCAACTGATCTAACTGATAATAAGCCTTTTAAATAAAACCCAGATCTTATCATTAACCGCCAAGAAATAATCTCCCAACGTCGGGATTTTTAAGTAAATCATTTCCTGTACCAACTATTGCAGTTTGTCCGGAAACTAAAACGTACCCAATGTCTGCAAATTCTAGTCCTTTTTTTGCATTTTGCTCTACCATTATGATAGTTTTCTTTTCATTTTTTTGTAGGTCTTCTAAAATTTCAAAAACCATTTCGATATATCTTGGTTCTAATCCAATTGACGGTTCGTCTACTAAAAGTATTGATGGACGCATCACCAAAGCCCTTGAAATTTCAAGAAGCCTTCTTTCTCCACCCGATAATACTTTTGCAGGCTGGTTTCTTCTTTTGTTTAATCTTTCATATTTTTCCAAAACTCTTTGGGCTTCTGCGTAAGATTCTTCAGTTTTATCTTTAATGTACCCGCCCATTAATAAATTTTCTTCAACTGTCATATCTGGAAATACAGAATTATCTTGAAGAATATAGGCTATACCTACACTTTTTAATTTCTCAGCAGGTGTAAGATTTGTTATTTCTTTTCCGTCTATTTCAATTTGTCCTGAAAAAATATTGGTAAAACCATAAATAGAATGAAGTATCGTAGATTTTCCTGCACCATTCGGTCCTATTAGACATAATGATTGAGCTTTATCTACCAATAAATCAAAGTTATGAAGTATCTCCATTTTTCCATAACCAGCATTTAAATTTTTAATCTGTAAATGTAAGTTTGATCCAGAAAGTTTTTGTAGATCTTTAATATCTGGTGCTTTACCTAATACTTCATATTGATTTGCCATTATTGTGCTCCTAAATAAGCATCAACAACTCGCTTATCATTTTTAATTTGATCTGGTGAGCCTTGCGCTAAAAGTTTTCCATGAGCCAAACAAAAAATGCTTTGGGCTAAACTCATTATAACTTTCATATTATGCTCTATTACTAAAAGAGTAATTCCATAATCTTTATTAACCTTTATAAGTCTATCTATAATTCCATTTATTAATGTTGGATTAATACCTGCTGTAGGTTCGTCTAATAATAACATTTTAGGTTCATTCATTAATGCCATTGCTAATTCTAAAAGTTTTTGCTGACCAAATGACAAATCTCCTGCTCTTAGGTTTCTTTTTTGATAAAGTCCTACGAAGTTTAAAAGGTTTTCCGCTTTTTCAGTAAGCTCTGAAGGTATTTTTGCAAATATAAAGCCTGAGTCACTAGCCTTATGACTGATTAACATATTTTCTACACAGTTAAGTTTTGAGTAAATTCTTGTTTGCTGGAATGTTCTTAATAATCCTAATTTAGCTACTGCAGGAACAGGCATTTCTGAAACCTCTGTGTTATTAAAAACGATAGACCCTTGATCAATTGGATGAGTTCCAACGATTGAATTAAATAAAGTTGTTTTGCCAGAACCGTTTGGTCCGATTAAGCCAACTATTGATCCCTGTTCTACAGAAACAGAAATATCTACATTGGCTTTCACTCCTCCAAAAGATTTGCTTACATTTTTTACTTCTAAAAGACTCATTTTAATTCCACCTGTGATTTACGATCTTTTTCATCTACTACTTCTCCAAATCTTTCAGGGTATTTTTCTCTTAACCAACCCATTAATCCCTCTGGAAAATAAATTACAATTACAACAATCAAAACTCCTAACGCAACATATTGCCAGCCTAATATAAAAGTCCAAAGACCTTCTTTGAAGAAATGGAATAAAGTTGCACCAATAATTGGTCCCCACAAAGTTCCTTTTCCACCAAGTATTGCCATTAAAACCATAAACACTCCCATCTCTCTTCCATCAAATGCAACATCTGTTGAGTCTATATATCCAATTAACCCACCCATAATTCCACCAGCTAGACCACAGAAAAATGCAGATACCATCCAACCAACAATTTTATATTTCATTGTTTGAATGCCCATTGCTTCTGCTTTATCTTCGTTATCTCTTATCGCATTTAAAATTAATCTAAATCTAGAACCGTAAATATATTTTACAAAAATAAATGCTAAAACTAATACAATAAAACTTGTAAAGTAGAAAAATTTTCCTCTTGCTTCAGGATCAACTATTTCTGCAGGAAAAGGTGGTGTCGTGAATCCTTGCCCAGCTCCAATTATTTCTATCCCTCCAGCTATTTCACCTGCTGCAATCCCTAAACCTAAAGTACAAATAGCAAAGTAATGACCTCTTAAACCTAAAATAGCATAACCAATAGCACCCGCGACTAATGCTGGAATAATAGCTGCAACTAATAAACCAACACCAATTCCTTGAAAATATTGTGCTGTCGTATGTACGAATGTTTTTTCTCCACCGCTCTCTGTCCATTCTGCTAATGGAAAAAACATACCTACTTGAACTGATGCGGTTAGATACATTCCAAGACCGTAGAAAAGGATATTTCCAAAACTATTGTAGCCCATTTCTCCACCTTGTAAATTCCAAGTCATCGCCAGTACAATCAATACACAAAGATATGTAAGCTGAACTTTAAAAGCAGAAAATAAATACGGCGCCGCTAAGCCTAAAATAATTAGGCCAGAATATAATATTAAATCTTTTTGTTTTACTTTTCCCATTTATTTTAAATATTCCCTTTTCTTCGAAAGTTTAAATCTTCTGTACACTAATATAAATACTAGCAGCATAAACACTGCACCAATTCTAAATTCTGTTCCTAAAATATAATCTGCAAATTCTTCAAATAATCCTAATCCCATTCCTGAAATTGCTACTGCCGGTAAATTACCAAGACCTGCTACAATAACTATCATGAAAGATCTTACTGTGTAAGGAAGTCCTACATAAGGATGAAGAGTAAGGGTAATAGAAATAAGAGCTCCTGCAATCCCACATAACGCGGCGTTAATTCCAAAAGTTGCAGCATAAACTTTTTCAGTATCTACACCAAGAATTTTTGCAGCTCTAGCATTTTGTGCTGTTGCTCTTATGGCTCGTCCAAGTTTAGATTTTTTCATATAAATAACCAAAGCTACTGCATATGCTAAACTTACAAAGGCAGAGAATATTTTTGAATTTGGTAGGGTAACTGAATTATCAAATAGCATTGTTGTTCCATATTCAGATTGTGCAACAACTACGTCTGCACCAAAAATAAAATTCATTAACTGTTGAAATACAATTGCGATACCAAAAGTTGCTAAAATTGAAATAAATAAGTCTCGATCCACAACTTTATTAATTACTAATTTATAAAGTCCCCAACCAACAAAATACATTAAGATCGGTGAAACTATAACTCCCCAAGCTGGATGAATTCCAGCAAGATACATGGTGTAGGCAATATAACCACCGAGTATTACTAAATCACCTTGAGCAATATTAATTATATTCATTACTCCCCATTGAAGAGCCATTCCATAAGCAATTAGTGCAAATAAAATTCCCAATAGAATTCCGTCCAATGAAGCTTGGACCATTAACATTGGGGCTTTAAAAATCAAAAAATCCATAAAATCTTTTAAAAAAAATGCCCCCTAAATTTTAGGGGGCATTTAATAATATACTTAAAAAGTATTAACCTCTTTCAGACCACGGTGGTATCGGGTGGAAGAATTTATCTGAAGCCCATTTTGTTGGAGCAACAACTTTATTCTCACACGAGTCACCTTTGCATCTTACTTGGAACAAGATCATTGGCTTAGCAATGTTTTGACCACCAGGACCAAATTTAATGTTTCCATAGAAAGTTTGCATGTCTGTAGCTTTTAAAGCATCTCTTACTTTATCTCTGTCAAAAGAATTTGCTCTCTCGAACGCATCTTTAAACACTAGTAAAGCGGCAGATGACTCAGCTGATTGGTAAGGCGGAGCATAACCAAATTCTTTTTTAAAGTCTTTGTCATACTTCTTACCACCACCAAAGAATTTATCTTTGTAGCTTAAGTTTTTATGCCATTGAGAAGCGCACAATGCATACTCTGATTTCTTTCCGTGTTGTTTAGAAAGTTTTGCAGCATCGCAGTGTGTCATCGCTAACATTGGAACATCAACTTTCATTTCAGAAATTTGTCTGATTGCAGTTAATGCACCTTTTGTATGCCCTGATACTACTAGTACATCTGGCTTAGTAGCTTTTACTTTTGCCAATGTAGCAGCCATATCATTTAGCTCTTTTGGTAATTTGTCATCAATGATGATTTTAGATCCCGTTCTTTTTGCAGCATCTAAGATTCCAAGTCTCACGTCTTGTGAGAAAGCATCTTGTTCAAATGCTTGTGCAATTTTTACACCTTTTCCACCATTTTTTTCAACTGCAAGATCGATCGCTACTTCAAGGTATTGGTTAGCTGGTGATAACACCGCGAACAAATATTTATATCCTTTTGTAAATAAAGATCTTGATGCACCATTTGCTTCAACCATAGGAATTTTATATTTCTCGGTTACTGGTGCAATGGCTTTCGTTAAACCTGAACTGTATGGTCCAAGCATATAATGAACGCCGTCTTGTTTGATTAGTCTTTCAGCTAACTGTGCAGCTCTTTTAGGATTTGATTCATCATCGTAATAAATGATCTCAAATTTATAACTTTTTCCTCCAACTTTAACGCCACCCATACTGTTAATTCTATCAACAGCCATGTTGTAACCGTTTTGAGTATGAACTCCGTTAGAAGAGTATTTTCCTGTAAGAGATATCGCAGAACCTAACACAATCATATCTCCTTCAACTTTTGCAAAAGAAGAAGTGATACTTGTTAATGTTAGAGTTAAAGCTGAAATAAATGTAATAAATAGTTTTGCTATTTTATTCATTTGTTTCCCCCTTTAATTAATTAATTAATTGTAATTATTAAAGCAATTTTTGAGTTTTTAGACAACAGGTTAAAATGTAAAATTTAAGTTTTAATTCCAATAATTATTGCGATGATAATCAAGACACACGCTGAAATTGTATTTAAAAGTCTCGGATTGCCCTTTAGCCAAATTGAAATTTTTCTTGCCGCTAATCCATACATCATAAGACTTAAAAAATCCAAAAATACCCAAGTAAAAGTTAAAATTAAAAACTGTGAAATAATATTATTTTCAAAATTAATAAATTGTATAAAAACTGTTCCAAAAGTAACTAAAGCTTTTGGGCTTAAACCCGCAACCAAAAATCCATCTCTATACATTGCAAAATTACTTTTTAATGAAGTACTAGTTTTTCCTAATCCCTTAACTTTTAATGTAAAAGTTTCGTAAGCTAAGTACATAATGTAGGAAATTCCTGCCCACTTTAGATAAACAAAAATACTTGGATTATCTATAAGTAAAGTACCTATAACAAATGTTACTAAAGTTGCCTGAACAGCATTAGCAGAAACATCCCCGCAAGCAGTCCAGATAGATTTTTTTAATCCATAATTTATAGTATTTGTAACTATTACGACTCTAGGTGGTCCTGGTGTGATAAAAAGAAACAGCAACAATTGAACGTAAATAAAGTAGTTTTCGGGAAACATGTTTAAACTATATATTTTTTGATGAAAAAAAGAAGCCTTATTCCAGAAACAAGAGTTAAAAATCCAGAGCCAAAAAAATATAATGAAGATTGGATAATTTGGGCAGGTTGGGCAGACCGTATTACATTTGAAGAAATAGAAAAAAAAACAGGAAAAAATGAATCTCAAGTTATTAAAATTATGAGAAGAAATCTGAAACCTAGTTCATTTAGGTTGTGGAGGAAAAGAGTTCATAAGACAAGTATAAAACATAGGAAAAAATTTAAACTTGAAAGAAAGAAAATGAGAGAAAAAATTAGAATTAGTGATATATATTAGTTATGAAAAAAGTTGTGATGTATACTGGTAATCCTTGTCCTTATTGCGTTTATGCAAGAGCGTTACTTGATTCAAAAAAAATTCCCTACCAAGAAATAAATGTTTGGGAGGATGAAAGTAAAAGAGCAGAAATGTTAAAGAAAAGTGGAGGAAGAACCTCTGTACCACAAATTTTTATAGGCGATCATCACGTTGGTGGTAACGCTGAATTACAAGCTGCTAATAAAAGTGGCGAGTTAGATAAATTATTAGCCTAAATTTCCAAGTATCGGTATAGCTTCCAGTATAAAATAACCAAGCGCTTGCAATTTATTAGTAAGAATTAATATCCCAGTAATTAATAAAATTATTCCTCCACTAACAGAAACGATTTTAATATTTTTTCTAAAATTTTTAGAAAATGCTAAGAATTTGGAAATACCATAACCTGACAAGATAAAAGGTATTGCTAAGCCTAAGGAATAAAAGCTTAATAATAAAATTCCTTTTCCTATACTACTTTCAACTGCCGCAAGCGTCAGGATTGATCCAAGCACAGGTCCAATACATGGTGTCCAACCAAAGCCAAAAGCTGCACCCACAAGAACTGGAAAAAATAAGTTATTTGAATAGTTTTTTGTCTGAAATCTTTTTTCTTGATTTAAGAAATTAAGGTTTAAAATACCAATTAGTTGAAGAGAAAAAATTATTATTATAATTCCTGCAATTATTCTTAGAGTATTTGAGTTTTCTAATAATATATTTCCAATAAAAGATGCTGTGGCACCGAAGCTAATAAATACGAGTGAGAATCCTAAAGAAAATAAAACAGTTTTTAAAATAACTTTTTTTTGTTTTTCGACTATATCACCAAGACTTTCTCCAGAAATATAAGAAATGTAACCAGGTATTAAAGGCAAAACACATGGGGATAGAAAACTAATAAAGCCTGCACCAAAAGCTAAGAAAGATTTAATTAACATAATTTAATGATACTATTAATATAATGATTATAAAATATTTAAGCTTTCTGCTAGGTCTTATTTGGTCCTACTCCTTCATCAGGACACAGTCTATTTTCAGTAAAAAAACAGCGATTTTATTTAAAGTCTTTATTTCTAAAGTTTCTTGGATAACTTTCATATTAGCTTGTTATTTTGGATACAAAAATTTTAGTTTCAAAGCGACTATAATCGGAATTGGTATATCTATCGTTACAGTTCATTTAATGTTTTATTTTTCTAAAAAATATTTAGAAAACAAGTTTGGTGCCGAGAAGTTAGAAAAAACAAAGACCGTTTTGGAATATTCTCTTATTATTTTTATTATATATTTTATTATTTTTTAGGCTTAAATACTAAGCAAAGACCATTATTACAAAATCTTTTTCCTGTCGGTTCTGGACCATCATCGAATATGTGTCCGTGATGCCCTCCGCATTTCTTACAGTGGTATTCTGTTCTTTCATAACCAATGTGTGTGTCTGTTTTAGTTTCAAATACATCTGGCAGAGATGAGAAAAAAGATGGCCAACCAGATCCACTTTCGTACTTCATGGTTGAATTAAAAAGTTTTACTCCACATCCGGCGCAATGATAATCACCTTCTCTTTTTTCCTGATTTAAGTGGCTAGATCCCGGTGGCTCTGTTCCCTCCTCTTTTAAGATGTAATTTTGTTCAGGAGTTAAATCGCTGTTCCATTTATTGCTCATAACATTACTTTACATCATTTTTACTGTGTTAAAAATGAAGCAAATTGGTATTGACTTTGTCATGTTAAACCTAATATAATTTCAATATTAGCGCTGATTTAAAACAAATTGCGAGCGCTTTAAAAATCCGCTAAAGCGTTAAATCTTTCGAGACCACCGCTTTAGTCGGTGGTTTTTTTTTGGAATAGTTTCAAATTAAAACCAGGCATTTGAACTGTATTGTACGCCTGACATTTTGTCGAAGTACTAAAAAGGAGGAAAATAAAATGGCCTTTAAAAATCCAGAAACCATCGGTTTACATGGAGGCGAATATAGAAGCGACCCAACAACAACATCTGTTGCGGTGCCGATATATCAAACAACTTCTTACCAATTTAAAAATGCAGATACTGCTGCAAATTTATTTGGGCTGAAAGAATTTGGTAATATTTATACAAGAATTATGAATCCTACTTGCGACGTTCTTGAAAAAAGAGTTGCTGCATTAGAGGGAGGTCTAGCTGCTGTAGCAGTTGGGTCTGGTCAAGCAGCATCTGCTTTTTGTGTGCAGAATGTTTGTCAAGCAGGAGATAATATAGTCTCATCAACCGATCTATATGGTGGAACAGTAAACTTATTCAAAAATACTTTAAGTATGCAAGGTATTGAAGTGAGATTTGCTGATCCAAAAGATCCTAAAAACTTTGAAAAGTTAACGGATGAAAAAACTAGAGCGTATTATGGAGAGTCTTGTCCTAATCCTTATTTGCGAGTCTTCCCAATTAAAGAAGTAGCAGACATTGGAAAAAAACATGGTATCCCATTAATTATCGATAACACAGCTGCTCCTGTGATTTGTAAACCACTTGAGCATGGTGCTGCGGTAGTGATGCACTCTTTAACAAAATATATCGGAGGTCATGGAACTTCGATTGGAGGTATTATTGTTGATGGAGGAAATTTCGATTGGGTTAAAGATCCAAAAAGACAACCTTTGTTCAATGAACCTGATCCAAGTTACAACGGTGCTGTTTGGGGAAGAGATGTTCCGAAACTTACCGGAGCAAATGTTGCTTTTGCGATTAGATCAAGGGTAGTTTTGCTTAGAGACTTAGGTGCTCCTTTAGCTCCATTCAACGCTTGGCAAATAATTCAGGGCTTAGAAACTGTTGCCCTAAGAATGAAACAACATTGTGCAAACGCAGAAAAAGTTGTGAAATTTTTAGAGTCTCAGAAAAAAGTCAAGAATGTAATCTATCCTACTAATCATCAAGGTGAGATTAGAGATAGAGCAAAAAGATACATGAAGGGTGGTTATGGATCTTTAGTTGGAATGGATCTAGGCTCAAAAGAAGCTGGAGCTAAATTTATAGACAACTTAAAAATGCTTTACCATGTTGCTAATATTGGTGACGCAAGAAGCTTAGCAATACATCCTGCTTCTACTACTCACAGTCAGTTAAATGATAAACAGTTAGCTGATGCTGGAGTAACGCCAGGTTATGTGAGACTTTCTATTGGTATAGAACATCACGACGATATTATTGCCGATATTGAACAAGCATTAGCTGCGTAAATAAATTCTTTTTGATACGTCAAGTAACCTACTTGACGTATCAATCTAATAAACTACAAATTTCTAATGAAAAGAGTTTTAAAACTTTTTGTAGTTATATTCATTTTTAATCAATGTTTTGCCTACGCAGACTTTATCAAACCTAATGCTAAAATTAAGCCAGAAGAAGTAATTAAAATTCAGCTTAAGAGCTTAATGAAGAACAACACACCATCTAAAGATAATGGAATTAAACAAACATGGGAATTCGCTCACCCAAACAACCAACGTTTTACTGGTCCATTAGATAATTTTACAAAAATGATAAAAGGTGACTCTTATAAAATGTTAATTGGCCACATTGGTCATGAAATTTCTGAAATAGATAATGACAATAAAAGGGCTCTGTACGAAGTGATTATCTTGGGGCCAGAAAAAAAATACTTCAAATTTAGATGGCAGGTTGAAAAGTTTTTAGAAGACGGCCCGTTAAAAAATTGTTGGCTAACTACGGTGGTTTCTCAGCCAATTCCAATGGGGTCTTCAACCTAAATTAACTAGATGAAATCAATATTTTTTGATAATTTTAAATTGTGAAAAAAAAATACTCCATATACAGCTTAGTAAAAAATTCACTTTCTGACAATCAAAATTGGAAAAAGATGTGGCGTAATCCAGAGCCTAGAAAATTCTATGACGTAATTATTGTTGGTGGCGGAGGACACGGTCTTGGTACAGCTTATTATCTTGCAAAAGAACATGGTCTAAAAAATATTGCAGTTATTGAGAAAGGTTGGCTTGGCGGAGGTAATACAGGTCGTAATACAACAATTATAAGATCAAATTATCTTTGGGATGAAAGTGCACATTTGTACGAACATTCATTAAAGCTTTGGGAAAATTTATCTTCAGAATTAAATTACAACATTATGTTCAGCCAAAGAGGTGTTTTAAATCTTGCTCACAATGAACACGATGTAAAAGAAATTAGAAGAAGAGTAAGTGCAAATAAATTAAACGGGATAGATTCTGAATGGGTTGATCCTCATCAAATAAAAAAATTAGTACCAATAATGAATACTGAAAATTGTAGGTACCCTGTCTTAGGAGCTTCTTACCAACCACGAGCCGGAGTAGCACGTCACGATGCAGTTGCATGGGGTTACGCAATGAGAGCGGATGAATTAGGAGTGGACATAATACAAAATTGTGAAGTAAAAAAAATAAGAACAGCTAAAGGAAAAGTACAAGGTGTTGAAACATCTAAAGGTTTTATTAGATCAAACAGAGTTGGTGTAGTTGCTTCTGGTCACACAAGTGTTTTAGCAGCAAGTGCCGGAATTAAATTACCACTTCAAAGTAAAGCTCTGCAAGCATTAGTGTCTGAACCAATTAAACCTGTGATCAATACAGTTGTTATGTCGAACGCTGTACACGCTTATGTAAGTCAATCTGATAAAGGTGAACTTGTTATTGGTGCAGGAACTGACGGATATAATTCTTATACTCAAAGAGGTGGTTATAATATTATTGAAGATACGATCAGAGCAATAGTTGAGCTCTATCCGATCTTTGGAAAAATGAAAATGCTCAGACAATGGGGCGGCATTGTAGATATAACTCCAGATGCAAGTCCAATACTTAGTAAATGTGAAGTAGAAGGATTGTATTTTAATTGTGGTTGGGGTACAGGCGGTTTTAAAGCAACACCAGGAAGCGCAAATGTTTTTGCACATACAATAGCAAAAAATAAAGCCCACAAAATCAATGCGCCATTTAGTGTGGATAGATTTGTAAGTGGTCGATTGGTTGATGAGCACGGAGCTGCAGCTGTAGCGCATTAAATGTTTACAATAAAATGTCCTTATTGCGGAGAAAGAGATCAATCTGAATTCTCTAATGGTGGTGAAGCTCACGTAGCAAGACCCAAAGATCCTGAACAAATAAGTGATAGAGAATGGTCTGAATATGTTTTCATTCGTGCAAATCCAAAAGGAATTTATTACGAACGTTGGGTTCACACTCACGGATGCAAAAAATGGTTTAATGCAGTTAGAAACACTTCAACGGATGAAATATTAAAAGTTTATAAAATGGGAGAGACCCCTCCTCCGTTAAAAGAATTTAAAGATACAATTAAAACACCGTCTGGAGAACCAGATGTTGGTTCAGGTAACTTTTCGGTGAAAAAACCATGAAAAAAATTATTGGCTTTGTTGTTTTACTTTTATTTATTTGTAGTGAAAGTTTTGCGGCTTCATGGAAAACAGGATGGAGATTACAAAGAGGTGACACAGTATCTGGTGAATTTAAAGTATTTAAAAACTTATCAATTCCATTGCCTGCAGGAGAATTCGTTGTTGTTGATAAAATGTCAGCAGAGTCATTTAATGGTATAGGAGCAGAAGGACTCACTTTAGTTCAACTAGAAAATAATGTTCCAATAAAAATTTTTGAAATTGCCAGAGCATTTGGTTTATCAAAATGGACTGGGTATTTAGACCCGATTATAGAAGCTGAAACTTTTAAACCAAAAACAGGAGGTTGTAGAGAAAGACAGCATTATAGTTATTTAAAATTTTACAAAAGAGGTGCAGCACATAATTGTTTGATAGTAGAACACTTCGATGTACAAAGAGAATTATTTGGTAGCGATGATGATCCAGATAGAGTGTTTACTGCCGGAATAAGAAACTGGGTTAAGAAAAATAAAATTAAACTACCAGACATTTACTTATCTTCAGAACATTGGTTTATGTCAATGTTAATTAGAGATCAGTGGATACTAATGTCTCACATGGAAACACCAGAAAGTTTTGCTAATTATAATGTAAAATTTACTACAAGGGATACCAGTGAATTTCATCCTGACATAATTGGAAAACATCCTGAAGCACAAAAAGTATTAAGAGAATGGAAAATAATCTCTGCAAAAAGACATATAGACTTTGAAAAGGCTATGAAGGCTAAAAAACAGCAACTTTTAGATTTGGGTGAATTTGTTGATGACGGAAATATTACAAAACAAAAGTCCAGTGATATAAGTGGCCAATTAAAAAAACTTCATGACCTTTATAAAGATGGCGTAATCACTGGATATGAATATGAAAAAGCAAAAAAGAAAATACTTGATTAGAAAATATGAGTGAAAATAAAATATATTTTAAATTTGATGGAAAAAAATACGCTGGTAATGAGGGAGATACTATTGCCGCTGCTTTATTAAGAAATAACGTAAAATTAATTGGGCGAAGTTTTAAATATCATAGACCAAGAGGTATTTATACATGTGGAATTGAAGAGCCTAACGCATTAGTTCAAATTATAAATGAACATAATGAACCTAACGTTAGAGCAACTGTAAAAAAAATCTACGAAGGGATGGTTGTAAAAAGTCAAAACCGTTGGCCCTCATTAAAAACAGATTTAGGTTCAATAAATAATATTTTATCTCCAATATTTTCTGCAGGTTTTTATTACAAAACTTTTATGGGACCTAAAGGATTTTGGAAAAATGTATATGAGCCTTTAATCAGAAGAACAGCTGGATTAGGAAAGCCCCCAAAAGAATTTAAATCAAAAAGTATTCATCAACATCATAACGTCGACGTTATTATTGTTGGTGGAGGTCTAAGTGGTCTTCTGGCAGCCAGAAAATTTGCAGGTACTAATTATGATGTTTTATTAGTTGAAAGAGAAGATACTTTTGGCGGTATTTTAAAAAATGCTGATAAAATAAAATCTATCAACGACCAACCAGCAGATGAATGGTTAGAAAAAACTGAAAGATTAATTAGGAACTCAAATAATATCAAAATATTAAAAAATACTTTGGTTACCACATATAATTTTAGTGATCATCTGATTGCACTAGAGGATAAAAATGTTGGAAAGCCTCAAGATAACGAAAAACCAGAGTTAGTTTTGCACAAAATTAGAACGAAGCATACGATTTTAGCTAATGGACATATTGAAAGATTTATTACTTTTAGAAATAACGATTTACCTGGAGTGATGCTTGCAGCATCTTTTGAAAAATATTTAAATAGATATGGTGTCGTTCCTGATGAAAGCCCTGTTATTTTTACAAATAATTCATCAACCTTTAGTCTATTAAAATCTCTTACAGATCTAGGTCATAAGCCAAAAGCTTACGTAGATATAAGAGACCAAAAAAATATTGAAAAACAAACTTTAGAACTTCTAGAAAAATTCAATATTCCTTTTTATCCAAAATCTGAAATTGAGGGTTGTGAGGGAAAAAAAGAAGTTAAAAAAGTTTCTATAAGGACTAAAAAAAATCAAATTACTAAAATCAAAACATCCATGCTCTGTGTATCAGGTGGATTTAATCCAGATATTCATTTATTTACTCAATCTAAAGGTCTTTTAAAATGGGACAAGGACTATTTAACATTTAAACCAGATAGAATTTTCCAAAAAACAATTACTCTTGGATCTGTAAGCGGTAACTTTAGCTACGAAAAACTTTTAGTTGAAGTTGAAAAAAAATTAAGTGAATTTGAAGGTCTAAATGAGCTCGAAGTAAAGTTTGAAATTAACGGGCCTGAAAAATTTCAAATTAAAGAGCTTTGGGAAACTAAACACGAAAAAAAATCACTATGGTCTAAATCATTTATAGATCTTCAAAACGATGTAACTACGAAAGACTTAAGACAAGCGGTCAATGAAGGATTTAATAGAATTGAGCATTTAAAAAGATTTACAACAAATAGTATGGGAACAGATCAAGGAAAAATTAGTAGTATCAATGCGCTTGGGATTGTCTCAAAAATATTAAAAAAAGATATTTCTGAAGTTGGAACAACAACTTATAGACCTCCTTACAGTCCCGTTAATTTTTCTGCTATAGCTGGAAGAAGTACATATGAATTTTATGATCCTGAGAGAAAAACACCTTTACATTCTTGGCATGTCAAACAGAACGCTGTTTTTGAAAATGTTGGACAGTGGAAAAGACCTTGGTACTTTAAAAAATCTGAAGATGAAACTATGCATCAAGCTGTTCAAAGAGAAGCTGAGCAAGTTAGAAAGACGGCTGGTATTTTGGATGGATCGACACTTGGTAAAATCGAAATTAAAGGTAAGGATGCTCTGACTTTTGTAAATCTAATGTACACAAATAGTTTTACAAAAATGAAACCTAAGACAGGGAGATACGCTCTTATGTTGGGAGAAGATGGAATGGTTAAAGATGATGGTATTGTTTGTAAAATAAATGAGCAACATTTTATAGTCACAACAACAACAGGTAATGCTGCTAGTGTTTTAGCTCACATGGAAGAATACTCACAAACCGAGTGGCCAAATTTAAATGTGTATATGAATTCAATAACAGAACAATTTGCTACGTTTAATCTTAGCGGACCAAAATCAAGAGTAATAATGAGTAGAGTTTTTAATGATATCGATTTTTCAAATGACCAGTTTCCATTTATGAGCTTTAATAATTTTAAATATTTAGATACAGAAATTAGAATTTTGCGAGCAAGTTTTACAGGAGAATTAGGATATGAAATCTATGTTCCACCTAGTTATGCTTTAAAACTTTGGCAGAAATTTTTTATATCTAGCAGAGATTTTGATTTAGTCCCTTATGGAACAGAGACTATGCATCTTTTAAGAGCTGAAAAAGGTTACATCATCGTTGGTCAAGATACTGATGGAACTGTAACCCCACTTGATCTGCATTTGAATTGGATGATTGGTAAAAAGAAAAAAGATTTCATTGGTAAAAGATCTTTAACTAGAAGTGATATTGTTAGAGAAAATAGAAAACAACTTGTTGGGCTTGTTCCTGTCGATAAAACTTTAGGAATTGAGGAAGGCCAGCACGTTATTGAACAAAAAGATTTATCCTTACCAATTAAGGATCCTGTAGATATGCTTGGCCATGTAACATCGAGTTATTTTAGTCCTAATTTAAATCATTCGGTAGCCATGGCTCTCATAAGAGGTGGTAAAAGAAAAATTGGTAGCCGTCTTTTTGTTTCAACAGAAAATTTAAATACTATTGCTGTTGAAGTAGTCGAACCTAATTTTATTGATCCAAAAAACGAAAGGATGATGTTATGACAACATTAACCTACAAAGATGGTGTTGAAATAAACCAGGTTACACGTCAGCAAATTACTTTAAGAGGTAAAGGTGATGGTGCGTTTGCATTTGCTGTTAATAAAGAAGTCTCACTTCTTCCGCCTTCAGACAACTTAAGAATGGTTGATAATGATCGTTTTATCTTTGCTAAACAATCTTTTGACCAATGGGTATTAATTGCAAAAAATAGAGAAGATGATCAAGAAATCTTAAGAATGGTTTCGGAGATTAATAAAAATGAGGCAATGCTAGCTTCTAATTACTCAGAAGGTCAGTCTTATTTTGAAATTAGTGGCGAAGACAAAGACCACTATTTAAATAAATTAAGCCACTTTGATTTTAGAGACAAAAATTTTCCAGCGTCGACAATGGTCCAAACTTTAGTAGCCAGAATTGATTGTTGTATATATAAACTTGAAGATAAATATTTAATAACGTGTGGTAAATCTTATGAAGATTATTTAAGAGACCGCTTGTTAGACTCGGTTAATTTATAATGAAAAACCAAAAAAACGTATTAGGGGAAACTTTAGAAAGCTGCTCAACTGATCCAATGACTGGCTGGTATAGAGATGGTTGTTGTAATACAGATGAAAATGATCGTGGACTTCATACTGTTTGTGTAAAAGTAAATGATGATTTTTTACAATGGTGCAAGGAGGCAGGTAACGACTTAATTACACCTCATCCAGAGTTTGGTTTTCCAGGACTAAAGGATGGTGACAAATGGTGTGTTTGTGCAAGTTGGTATGTAAGAGCACTTGAAGCAGGCAAAGGTTGTCCGATTTATTTAAAAGCAACTCACGAAAAAACTTTAGAATTAGTTAAAATAGAAAAATTAAAAGAGTTTGCAGTAGATCTCTCATAAGCCTGGGGTCGGCGGTTCGAATCCGCCCCTCGCTACCAATATATCAAAGTTTAATTATTTAATGATTTTAATTATGTTTTCAGAATTTATAAATCTTATCACAGATGGCTTGAGAGGTTTGTCACCATTATTATTAACATAATCCCATGTAGTTAATCTAGAAAGCCATTTGTCCAGATCTTTTTTAAATTTTTTTGGTAGTTTCTCGAATGATTTAAATTTTTTAGAAATGACTAAAAGATATCCGTTATCTGTATCTTTTTTGTCATTCAAAAAATAATGTATCATTGCCCCTAAAACAATTTTATTTTTTTTATCAACCCACAAATATCCTTTTTCCGGGCAAGATCGAGGTCTACAACCACTAACTATAAAATAATTTTTATCATTAAATTCAATTTCACCATCTACATCACTATTAATTAATAATTGATTAAAGCTACTATAAATTGGTTTTTCTCCTTTTCCAATTCCAAGATAAATACTTAAATCATTAATTTCATCATTAAGAGCATCGTTGAACCCTGTATTTCCCACAATTAATTTTGGTGGATCTTTTTTTGCAACATAATGAAATAAATCTTTGGAGTAGGAGCCATGACTCCAAAATAAAATAAATAACAAAGTTATTATTAGTTTTTTTATTTTCACTAAATAATCATACATTATTCTGGTCACAAATTGGACTCACTCAGAAGCAAAATATAGTTTTAGGTTGCAAAAAAAGTATTGTATAACGTTATGAAGTGAAGGGTAGCGTTTGCTGACCAGGACTCTTGGATCTACATATCGATTATCATCGTATCTTTTGATCCGCCACCTTGTGAACTATTTACAATTGTGCTTCCTTTTTTTAAAGCCACTCTTGTTAATCCACCTGTCGTAACCCAGGTTGATTTTCCGCTTAAAACAAATGGTCTTAAATCCAAGTGTCGTGGTTCTATACTGTTGTCGGTGATAGTTGGTGTTGTAGAAAGTATTTCTAAAGGTTGAGCAATATAATTTCTTGGATTTTTTAGAATATTTTTTTTCATTGCTTCTCTATTCTTCTTAGAAGCGTGTGGTCCAATTAAAATACCATTACCACCAGATCCATTTGTCGGTTTTACAACGAACTTAGAAATATTTTCTATTACATGTTCTCTGTGAATTTTTTCACTACAAAGTAAAGTTTCAACTTGTTGAATTTTTGGTTGCTCACCTAAATAGTAAACAATCATTTTATCTACGTAAGAATAAATAGCTTTGTCATCAGCTATTCCTGTGCCTGGAGCATTTAAAATTCCAACGTTACCTTTTCTCCAGGCTTTAAATAATCCTGGAACTCCAATCAATGAACCTTTGAAAAAAGCTTTGGGATCCATAAATGTGTCATCAAGCCTTCTATAAATACAATCAACTTTTAATTTTCCTCTAACTGTTTTCATGTAAACAACATCTTTCTCAACAAACAAATCTTTACCTTCAACAAGAGCTATGCCCATCTGCTCAGATAAAAATCTATGTTCAAAATATGCAGAGTTTGCTCTTCCTGGAGTTAAAACGCACATGTGAGGATCTTTAGTTTTTTTTGGAATACATTCGAGCATACAATGATAAAGTTTGTTTGGGTATTGATGAATATCTGAAACTTTATATCTAGTAAATAATTCAGGGAAGACATCTCTCATTACCATCCGGTTCTCTAGCATGTAAGAAATTCCTGAAGGGACTCTTAAATTATCCTCTAGAACTAGAAAGTCTCCCTTAATATTTCTAATTAAATCAATACCAGAAATATTTGACCAAGCTTTATGTTTTGGAGAAAAACCATCGCACTCTTTTAAGTAATAAGGTGATTTAAAAACTAACTCTTTAGGAATGACATTATCTTTAAATATTTTTTTATCATTATAAACATCGTCAATAAAAAGATTAAGTGCCTTAACCCTTTGAAGCAAACCTTTTGAAACTTTAGACCAATCTCTTTTTGGAATAATTCTTGGGATTATATCAAGTGGCCACTTTTTTTCTTGAGCTTTTTTTCCAGATGAATAAACACGAAAATTAATTCCTCTTGCGCTTATTGTGCTTGCACAATTTTTTTCAATCTCTTGGAGTTTTTTGCTGCCGATTTTTTCAAGAATGCTTGAAATTACCTTAGCTTGCTTCCTAAGCTTATTGTCTTCACCTAGATATTCATCATAAGTGGTGTCAGAGTCATATTTATCCCAAAGTGATCCCATAAACATTCTTTCATTGTTAACAATTATGCAAAACAAACAATTGCATTAATTAGATAGCTGGCATGCTATTATTAATTTGTATATTTACCATTTTTTAATTAAGTATTCGTACATGACATATTGTATCGGAATCAAGACAAAAGAGGGTTTAGTTTTTGCATCAGACTCAAGAACAAATGCTGGAATGGATAACGTTAATATCTATTCAAAGATGTTTACACACGATGTTGGTGATAGAACAATAGTTATAATTACTTCAGGAAACTTAGGTACATCACAGGCTGTGTATAAATCTATAGAAAAAGATTTGAAGAATAAGTCTGGAACGAGTCTAAATACTTGTAAAGATTTTGAACAGATCGCAGGCTATTTAGGTAAATTAAACATTAAACATTCATCACCTGACGGTGTCAATACGGACATACTTACTCTTGGAGCAACGTTCATTGTAGGAGGCCAAATTAAAGGACAACCTCAAGAAATTTATTTAGTTTATCCGCAAGGGAATTTTATTAGACCGGCAGATAGCAAACCTTATTTAGTAATTGGTGAGGTTAAGTATGGAAAACCTATTCTAGATAGAGTTATTACGCCAAGCGTCAAAATTGGTGACGCTGCAAGATGTGCTTTAATTTCAATGGACTCAACTTTAAAAAGTGATTTAACTGTAGGTCCACCAATTGATTTTGCTGTTTACAAAAAGGATACAAATAAGATTGCATCTTTAAAATGTTTAAATACTTCAGATGAAGACTATTACAAAGTCTGTAATCAGTGGTCAGATAAAGTTGTTAAACTATTCGATACATTTCCAAGATTTGACTGGGAAATATAAAAAATTTAAATCAGATTAATATCTAAAAACATATCTTCTAGTATTAAATCCGTAAAAAATAATTGCCAAAGTAATTATAACCCCACCAATAATTGTATTATTGTTTGGAACCTCATTAATTCCAAATAGAGGAAGCCAAACCCAAAAAATTCCACCTAGAATTTCTGTAAGAGATAATAAAGTTAAGTCTGCAGCTGGTAAATATTTTGATTTTGATGAATATAAAATTAGTGCTGAACAAACTATAAATCCATGAAGTGAAGAAAGTGAAGTATTTTTTAAGGACATTAAAACACTACTGTCATTATAAAATATAACTACTAAAGAAATAGCAGCCGCAAAAATTCCTGCTATAGATACTGTCGTAAGTTTAGGAGTATTCTTTTTCCATCTTAAAGTAACTGTAAATACCGCAAAACCTAAAGAAGATATTAAACCATTAACTAGACCAAAGAGTGTTCCGGTTTGTATACTATCTAAACACATAAATATTATTCCAGCAGCAGCAATTATTATGGCTATAGAAGTTGTTTTGGATATTTTCTCATTTAAAAAAATATAAGCTATAATTGCCGCTAAAAAAGGTAACGCGCCCAACATTAACAGTGTGACTGCAGCTGAAGTTGATGTTAATGAGAGAATAAAAGTTAAATTAGCAATACCAAGACTAATTCCTCCAATTATTCCTGATAGACCAATTTTATTATAGTTATTTGTAAACTTGCTGCCTTCAGTTAAAAATAAATAAAGATTTAAGATTATAAAAATTGCTGATCCTCTTATTAAAGAATATTGCCATGGAACAAGTTCGGCATTATCCATATTTCTTACTACTAGTGGGCCAAAAGACCAGATCAACCCAGCTAACAAAACAAAAAACATAGCTGAGCTAATTTTATTTTTTGACATTACATATTGCCGTATTTAGGTCCGCCGCCGCCTTCTGGCGCTACCCAATTAATATTCTGAGAAGGTTCTTTGATATCACAAGTTTTGCAATGAATACAATTTTGTGAATTAATTACAAATTCATTTTTTTGTATCTCATAAACTCCAACGGGACAGTATCTTTGGGCAGGTTCATCATATTCTTTTAAAGTATATTGTATGGGCAAATATTTATTTTTTAATTGAAGATGTACAGGTTGGTTTTCAGTGTGATTTGTACCTGTTAAATAAACTGAGCTTGTTTTATCAAAAGTAAGTTTGCCATCAGGTTTTGGGTATTCAATCTTAGGCATTTTACTTGCAGGCTTTAAAGCTTCGTGGTCTGCGTGCTTGTGCTTTAAAGTGAAAGGTAACTTTCCTCTAAATAAAATTTGATCAATACCTGTATAGATAATTCCAAGTAATAATCCCCAGCTAAAACTTGGTTTAACGTTTCTTGCTGCATGAAGTTCTTTGTAAACCCAACTTTTTTTAAATAATTCTTCATATAGAGATAACTTTCTTTTTCTTTTTATATGCTCAACAATAGTTTCTGCTGCAATCATTCCGCTTTTCATTGCTGTGTGCGTTCCTTTTATCTTTGGCATATTTAGAGTTCCTGCATCACAACCAACTAATAATGCTCCAGGCATATACATTTTTGGTAAACTTTGTAGACCACCTTCAATTAAGGCTCTAGCACCAAAAGAAATTCTTTTTCCACCTTCAAACATTTTTCTAATTGCTTTGTGTGTTTTAAATCTTTGAAACTCGTCAAAAGGAGATAAGTGTGGGTTTTGGTAATCAAGTCCAATAACATAACCAAGGTAAATTTGTTTATTCTCAGCATGATAAATAAAACTTCCACCGTACGTTTTACTATCTAAAGGCCAGCCTGCAGTATGCATTACTAAACCTTCCTGATGTTGTTCCTCGCTGACTTCCCAAATTTCTTTAAGTCCAATACCATATTGCTGAGGATTTTTTCCTTCATCTAAATTAAATTTTTTAATTAATTGTTTGCCTAAATGTCCTCTGCACCCCTCTGAGAAAACTGTAACTTTTGCATGAAGCTCCATTCCTTCTTGGTATCCATCTTTTTTATTTCCCTCTTTATCTAAACCCATATCCAGAGTTGCTACTCCTTTTACAGAGCCATCTTCATTAAAAAGAACTTCACTTGCTGGAAATCCTGGAAAAATTTCAACACCCAGCTTCTCAGCTTGTTCGGCGAGCCAACGACAAAGATTAGCAAGGCTGACTATGTAATTATTATGATTTTTTTGTACCGCAGGTAAAAGCCAAGTGGGCCAACTTAGAGATGATTTTTTTCCTAAAAATAAAAATTTTTCTTTTGAAACTTTTGTTTTAACAGGGGCTCCCTCTTCTTTCCAGTTTGGTAATAATTCGTCTAAAGCTCTAGTTTCTAAAACATTTCCACTTAATATATGAGCACCAACCTCTGCACCTTTTTCTAAGATACAGATATTTAATTTTGGTTCTAGTTGCTTTAGTTTAATTGCAGTAGATAATCCTGATGGACCAGCACCAACTATTACTACATCGTATTGCATTGTCTCTCGAGCCATGCGGGGACTATATCAAACTAATTATTTTTGGATAGTGTTGAGTTTGTTTAACTCAGATAAAAACTCTGGAAGCGCTTTGAATAAATCTGCTTCTAAACCATAATCTGCAATACTAAATATCGGAGCTTCACCGTCTTTGTTGATTGCGACAATTATTTTGCTCTCTTTCATGCCAGCTAAATGCTGAATGGCCCCTGAAATTCCAACTGCAATATATAAATCTGGGACAACTACTTTTCCTGTTTGCCCTACTTGATGATCGTTACTTATATAACCTGCATCAACAGCTGCACGTGATGCGCCCACTGCTGCATTTAATTTATCGGCAATATCAGTTATGAGTTTGAAATTTTCTCCACTTTCTAATCCTCTTCCGCCAGAAACTACTATTCTGGCAGTTCCAAGTTCTGGTCTTTCTGATTTTGTTTCTTCCCTTTTAACAAACTTTGAGAAATTAGGAACATCTGCTGCATCTACTTTCTCAATTTGAGCAGAACCTCCTGTTTTAGGTGCTGGTTCAAATGAAGTAGGTCTAATTGTTACACATCTTTTTTTGTCATTACTTTTCACTGTCGCAAATGCATTTCCTGCATAAATTGGTCTTACAAAAGTATCAGGTGAGTTTACTTTAATAATATCACTCACTTGAGAAGTGTCTAACGCAGCAGCAACTCTTGGCATAAAGTTTTTTCCAAATGTATTTGCTGATGCAACAATATGATCATATTTTTCAGAATGCTTTGTTACAAGTGGAGCTAAATTTTCTGGCAAATAATTTTGATAATTAGGAGAATCGCAGTGTAAAACTTTTTTAACCAAAGGAATTGATGCAGCTTCTTTAGCTACACTTTCTGATCCACTACCCGCTACTAAAACATGAACTTCTGGATCAATTTTAGATGCTGCAGTTATTGCGTTTAAAGTAAATGGTTTAAGGTTTTTATTATTGTGTTCTGCTATTAATAGTACTGACATTAAATTACCTTCGCCTCGTTTTTAAGTTTGCTTACTAATTCTGCTACATTTGCAACTTTAATTCCTGCTTTTCTTTTTGGCGGCTCTTCTACTTTTAATTGCTGAACTCTGTTTGTAATGTCTACGCCTAAATCTTTTGCAATCATTTGATCAATTGGTTTTTTCTTAGCTTTCATTATATTTGGTAGAGATGCATAACGCGGTTCATTTAATCTAAGGTCACAAGTTACAACTGCTGGCAAATTTACCTCAACCGTTTCTAAACCTTCATCAATTTCTCTAACTATCTCCATGCTTTTATCTTTCAAAGTCACTTTTGAAGAGAAAGTTGCTTGAGGCCAGTTCAACATTGCTGCAAGCATTTGTCCTGTTTGATTGCAATCATCATCAATTGCTTGCTTGCCTAAGAAAACCATATCTGGTTTTTCTTTCTCAACTACTTTTTTTAAAATTTTTGCAATTCCTAACGGCTCAATATAAGTATCTGACTTAACGTGAATTCCTCTATCTGCACCAACTGCTAAAGCTTTTCTTACAGTTTCTTGTGCTTTATCATCACCTATCGTAACTGCAACAATTTCTTTTACTTTTCCAGACTCTTTAAGTTTAACAGACTCTTCTGTTGCATTATCATCTGGAGGATTGGTTGACATTTTTACGTTATCTGTATGAACTCCAGAGCCATCCTCTTTAACTCTGATTTGTACGTTATAATCAATAACTCTTTTAACAGCGACCAATATTTTCATTTAAGCTCTGAGCAATTTATTTTCGGAATCGTAAGGTGAGTCTTCAATAATCGAAACTTCATGCATTTTACCTAATATATCTATTTTAAGTTTTTGTCCAACTTTCGCATATTCAGGTTTTACCATTCCAAGTGCAATAGATTTGTTTAATCTAAAACCGTAATCTCCTCCGGTCGCTCTTCCAATCACAGATCCGTTTTCGTAAATGGGATTGTTCCCAAGCACATCTGCGTCTGAAACTCCGTGAATTTCCATTGTTACTAATTTATTTGAAAAACCTTTTGCTCTCCATTGATCCAGTGCCGCACGTCCAATAAAATCTCCTTTATTAGGATGAATAAATCTATCTAAACCTGACTCGTAAGGTGCGTATTCAATCGAAAGCTCTGTACCAACCAACTTGTAAGATTTTTCGACTCTTAAACTATTCATTGCTCTGATACCGTATGGTTTAAGATTAAATTCTTTTCCAGCTTCCATAAGTTTATCAAATATATGATTTTGATATTCGATTGGATGATGTAACTCCCAACCAAGCTCTCCAACAAAATTTACTCTCATAGCATTACAAGGTGCTAAACCAATATTAATATTTTGAGCACTCAACCATTTAAATTTTTCATTAGAGAAATCCGTTTTTGAAACTTTTTGCATAAGTTGTCTTGCTTTTGGACCTGACACAACAAGTACTCCCATGCTATTAGTTAAATTTTCATATTGTACTGTTCCGTCTTTTGGCATCCATTTATGAATCCAATCGTGATCTAATCTTTGGTAAGCACCAGCTGAAACTAAATAAAAACTATCTTCGGCTTCTCTCATTATTGTAAATTCAGAATGTACTCCACCTTTTGTGTTAAGTGCGTGACATAAATTAATTCTACCGATTTTTTTTGGAAGTTTATTTGCAACAAGTTTATCTAAAAATTCTTCAGCTCCTGGTCCTTTTATTCTGCACTTACCAAATGCAGACATGTCTAATAGTCCTACATTTTCTTTTACGTTCTTGCATTCTTTCTCAACGCTTTTAAACCAATTTGATCTTCTAAATGACCAATCATCTTCCTGTTTTTCTCCATCAGTTGCAAAAAAGTTTGGTCTTTCCCATCCAAACTTCTGTCCAAAAACTGCACCAAGTTTTTTCATTCGGTCATAGCAAGGTGCTTGCCTTAATGGTCTTCCTGCTTCGCGTTCCTCGTCTGGATAATGAACTGTGAAAACATTTGCATAAGCTTCTTCATTTTTTTCCATTAAGTAAGATTTTGTGACGTATGATCCAAATCTTCTTGGATCTACACCAAGCATATCTATTGTTGGTTCACCGTCTATAATCCATTCGGCTAACTGCCAGCCAGCACCACCTGCAGCGGTAATTCCAAAACTATGTCCGTCATTAATCCAAAAATTTTTTAATCCCCAAGCTGGCCCCACTAATGGACTTCCGTCTGGTGTGTAACAAATTGCACCGTTATAAACTTTTTTTACACCAACTTCTCCAAATGCAGGAACTCTTTTAATAGCTCCTTCAATGTGTGGTGCTAATCTATCTAAATCTTCTTGGAATAATTCATATTCACTATCTTTTGATGGACCATTCACATAACAACAAGGTGCGCCTTTTTCATATGGACCTAAAATAAATCCACCTGCTTCTTCTCTCATATACCATGAGTTATCACTATCTCTTAATACTCCCATCTCTGGTTTCTTTTCTTTTTGTCTTTTTTGAACTTCTGGATGTGGTTCTGTAACAATATATTGATGTTCAACAGGTATTGCTGGAATTTCAATTCCTACCATCTCACCAGTTTGTCTTGCAAAATTTCCACTACAAGAAACAACATGTTCACATGAGATAGATCCTTTGTCTGTCTCAACAATCCAACCATCTTTTGTTTGTTTAATGCCAACAACAGTTGTGTTTCTATAAATTTCTGCGCCGTAATTTCTTGCACCTGTTGCTAATGCTTGGGTTAAATCTGCAGGTTGAATGTACCCGTCTTCTGGATGTTGAATTGCTCCCTCAAGTCCCTCAATATTACATAGCGGCCAAATTTCTTTTACTTGTTCAGGTTTTAAAAATTTAACTTTTACTCCAATTGTTTTGGCAACCCCTGCGTACTGATGGTATTCATCCATTCTATCTTTTGTTTGTGCTAAACGAATATTTGACACAACACTGAAACCTACTTTTTTACCAGTTTCTTTTTCTAACGATTTATAAAGTTGAACAGCATATCGGTGCAGTTGTCCCACAGAATAACTCATATTAAAAAGAGGGAGTAAACCTGCTGCGTGCCAAGTGGAACCTGAGGTAAGTTCTTTTCTCTCAACTAAAACAACATCAGACCAACCTTTTTTGGCTAAATGATAGAGTGTGCTAACACCTACTGCGCCGCCTCCAACAACTACAACTTTGGCTTTGGATTTCATTAGTTGAGAATATGATATGTTGATATAGATTTAAATGATTAAAATTGGCTATTTTTCCTCAGGCCAATAAGAATAACGAGGTTTGCTTGCTGGGAAAGCATCTTTCACTTCAACGTTTTTGATATCTTTAAGATGTAAAACCCATCGTGTTTTTGCTTCCACACCTTTGGATTGTAGATTATTTTTTTTGTCAATAACATTTGCTTTGATCAAATCTGATTTACCTTGAACTAAAGTTTGTATTGAATCAATTTTTTTTACAATTTTTTGTTTTTCTCTTTGGAAAAGATGTTCAACTGGGAATTTACCTGTTTTATGTTTTATACCGTAACTTAATCCAGTGGATGCAGCAGAATAGGCCAAGTTCCCTTGGGAAGCAGTTGCTGCTGGCCCAAGCATTGGGGCTAAAGATGCTTGATAACATCCTGATAAAAAAATTAATGATAGAATTCCAACAAAAATTTTCATTGATTGTCAGTAACACAATGTTTTAATTTTAAAAGAAAATTATGAGTGATATTTCGTTACAGGATATTACTAAGATTAAAAAATAAACTTAAAGTTGTGTTAATCTTTTTTCCGTTTTTTAATAAGCTGCTTGTGATTTTTTTCTATTCTTGCTTGAAGATTTAGTCCTAAAAGTTGTTTTCTAGTTTTTTCTATCCTTTTATTTATCAAAGAACAAAATTCAGGACTCTTAATGCATGGATTAATTTTAGATTTAGTACTATCTAGTGTTTTTATTTGTTTTTCACTTAAAACGTGTTCAAGAGGAGTTTTTCCAGTTTTCTTTTTAACAATGTGATTAATTGTTGTTGATGTTGCTGTTTCAGTTAATTTACCGGATGCAACGCCTGTTGCAGGACCTACCATAGTTAACGAGTTGGCATAACAACCAGTTAAGAAAATCCCAAAAAATAGCAGTCCTAAAGTTTTTTTCATTCCTTATCTCCAATAACGAATCAATCACAAAACTGTGGATAAATATATAGAATTTTAAGTTGTAAATACAACTTATAGTTTAGGCTAATTTATTAGTCTTTTCGGTTTACCTTCGATGCAAGAGTATAAGTTTTCAATCATTTGGTCGTAGAAAATGGAATAATTTTCCTCTGTTACATAACCGAGATGAGGAGTTAATAATGCGTTAGGTAAAAATCTTAATTTGTGATCCTGAGGTAAAGGTTCTTTATCATAAACATCGAGGCCTGCCCCAGCGATAACATCATCCTCTAATGCTTGTATTAAATCTTTTTCATTTATTATTGGTCCTCTTGATGTGTTGATTAAGAAACAAGTCTTCTTCATCATTTTTAATTCGTTTTCAGTAATTAAATTTTTATATCTTTCGCCCAATACAACATGAAGAGATATAATATCTGACTGTCTAATTAATTCTTCCTTGCTCATGGGTAATACTCCAAGTTTATTAGCTTCTGATAAATTTAAATTTTCACTCCATGCAACCACTTGCATCCCAAATGCTTTTCCAATTCTTGCTACCTGAGATCCAATTTTTCCTAGACCAATTATTCCTAAAATTTTACCTTTTAATTCAAACCCAACGGTAGTTTGCCAATATCCTTGAAACATATTATCGATTTCGTGTTTCATATTTCTCATCAAAGCAAGTATTAAAGCCCAGGTTATTTCAGCGGTTGGATTAGAGTTTATTTCAGTTCCACAAACAATAATTTTTCTGCTTTTTGTAAATTCTATATCGATTGATTTGTTTCTCATACCGCTTGTGAAAATGTACTTTAATTTTTTTAAACCTTCTAATAACGTCTTAGTAAGAGGGGTTCTTTCCCTCATGACAAAAAGAGCATCGAACTTCTCTAAGGCTAAAATAGCTTCGTCTTCACTTTGAAAAGGTTCATTAAAAATTGTAAATTCAAATTTATCTTTGTGTTTGTCTGTATCAATAAATTCTTCAAAAATATTTTGGTAGTCGTCCAAAACTGCAATTTTTATCATTTAATTAAATCTCGATGAGCTATAGGGTGATAAATCTAAATTTGTTTTCTCATTTGCTAAAATACCAGAGACAACCTTGCCAGTTATAGCACCTAAGGTCCAACCAAGATGTTGATGTCCAAAAGCATAAACAATATTTTTATTATTTTTTGATGGTCCAATTACTGGAAGAAAATCTGGTAATGTAGGTCTGAAACCTAACCATTCATCCTCATGTTCTTTTAATTGGGGTAGAAGTTCTTTTGCACATTTAACAATATAATCAATTCTTTTTTTTGAAAGAGGATTTTTTAATCCTCCAAGTTCTACCGTTCCTACAGCTCTAAGACCCTGATTCATCGGGGTTAAACCAAATCCTCGATCTAAAAAAATAACTGGTCTTTTAAGAAGATTTTCCATACCTTTAAAGTGAACATGATAACCACGTTCAGTATCAAGAGGAATTTTTTCATCAAGCTGATCTGTAAACTTTTTTGAAAAGGCTCCACATGCGATTACAGATTTTTCAAATTTATGATCATTATTTTCTGTTTTAATTATGGTTTCATTATTTGCAGTTTGTTCTACTTTTTGAACATTTTCTTTAATATATTTTCCACCCCTTTCTATAAATAATTCGAATATTTTTTTTACGATACCTCCAGGGTCTTTGGCGTGGTAAGCGTAATCATAATATGCTCCACCGTCAAATACTGGTTTTAGATTTGGCTCTAGATCTAAAATTTCTCTAGTAGTTAATAATTTTTGCTTTACCCCAAAATCATTTCTAACTTTTATCTCTAATTCTCTACTTTTCATATTTTTATTAGTCCATACGTAAATGATTCCCTTTTTTTCTACTAAGTTTGAAATATCAAACTCTTGGAAAATTTCATCGTATGCATCTAAAGATAAATTTAAAATTTGATGCATATATTTAGCAGTATGCATCATTGATTTTTTATTGCAGTTTTTTAAATATCCAAGAAACCAAGGGATCATTTTTGGTACATAGTTCCATTTGAGAGCTAAAGGACCGTAAGAACTAAATAACATTTTTGGTATATCGTATAAAACGTCAGGTCTATTCAATTGTAAGATCGCATATGGTGAAAAATGTCCAGCATTACCATATGAAGCCATACTACCCGGATCTTTTGGGTCAAAAATAGTTGCTGGAATGTTTTTTTTTAATAGTTGAAGTCCAATACAAACACCTTGTATACCGGCACCAACTATACCAACTGATTTACAAGCATTTGATGACATACAAAATAGTTATTATGCAAATTATTGATTTATTAAATGTGGTGAATTGTACTTCTTTTTACGCGTTGCTAGCAACTATTTTAGGACGGCCTTTTTTAGCAACTTTTTCTTTTTCTTTATTTTCTTTAGCTTCAATTTCTTCAAGTTTAAATTCATCTTGAGCTGCTTCTAAGCTAGTGCTCTCAGTTTTTTTAATATAACCATTTATATCAGCGCCCTCTTCAGTTTTTAAAGTTTCGCTAAATAAAATATCGCCTTTAACTACAGCTGTGTTTCCTATTATAATTGTTTTAGCAACAACTTTTCCCTCTAAATGTCCGTAAATTTCAATTTTATCAGTTTCGACTGGTCCTACAATTGAACCTGTTTCCTTAATTACTAAATCGTTTGTATAAACCGGTCCTTTAATTAATCCGGCTATATCGATTGCGCCAGAAGTTCTTAGAGTTCCCTCTAATGAAAATGTTTCGCTGATTAACGATCTTCCACTGTCATTAAGTGGCACTGGAGCGTTACCTTTTTTTGAACCAAACATAGTTGCGTATAACAGCAAATTATTGACATGATTGCAACTAGAGAAATGTACTATTTTGGGTCATATATTGTATATCTCTGGTTGTATTAACCTAAAGATTGATCTTTGTGTATTTTACAGCTCATTACAATACCCAGGCCAATCATAATCGCCATCATGGAGGAACCACCGTATGACATTATAGGTAAAGGAGCTCCAACTATAGGTATTAATCCCAAAACCATTCCCATATTAACAGCCACATAAATAAAGAAAGCTGTAGCAAAACTATAACAGTACAATTTACCAAAACTTGTTCTCAAAGTATGGCCAATGTTAACAATTCTCCATGTAATCAAAATATAAATCATTAAAATTGTCATAGAACCAAAAAAACCAAACTCTTCAGAAAACAACGTAAATATAAAATCAGTATGTTTCTCTGGTAAATAATCAAGGTAACTCTGTGAACCATCTAAAAAACCTTTTCCAAACAAGCCGCCAGAACCTATGGCTATTTTAGATTGTGTGATTTGGTATCCAGCACCTAAAGGATCTCTTGAAGGATCTATGAAAGTTAAAATTCTAGATTTTTGATAAGGTTTTAAGAATGAAATAGCTACTGGTGCTGAAAGTAAAAAAAGGCCTCCCAGATATGCAAAAAATTTCATTTTTACACCGGCTAACCAAACAACTATTACACCACCGACAGCGATTAAAAAAGATGTTCCAAGATCTGGTTGTGTTATCACTAATATTACTGGGAATAAAAGCGCTAATAAAGGTTGAGCTAAGTATCTAAATTTGTTCACATCACCTGAAGAAATTTTATGATAATATTTAGCTAAGAATAGTATAAGTCCAATTTTCATTAACTCAGATGGCTGCAAGTTTAAAAAATAAAGATCTAACCATCTTTGAGAACCGGATGATGTTAAGCCAACATATTTTACTAAAATTAATAAAAATAAAACTCCTAAATAAAAAAGTGTAGCAGAACCGTACCAAAAACTTGTTTTTATGAAAGATATAACAAAGAATAATGTAAAAAATATTATAAATCGAATTATATGGCTTTTGGTGTGATAAGCAAACTGGCCCCCATCAGTAGAATACATTGCAAAAAAACTAATTATACCTATTAAAAAAATGCAAATTGTTAAGGTGAGGTCAAGAGAAAATATTTTATCCCTTAAAGTCAAATGAGATTGTATTGAGCCAGATCTAAACATCTTCGCCTTTATAATTATTGTGAACTTGTTGTCTTAGAGGGTGTCTTTCTAATAATTTTTTAATTACTTTTTTTGCAATTGGTGCTGCAGTTTTACTACCTGAACCTCCATGTTCTACAACTACGCTAATAGAGTACAGCGGTTCATTATATGGAGCAAAAGCAACATAAAGTGAGTGATCTCTTTGTTCGTAAGGTAGGTCTTCATTTTTAATTTCGAGTTCCCTTTGTTTTTCGGTGATCCTTCTTACCTGTGATGTCCCGGTCTTACCCGCAAACATAAATTCCTTTTTACTTAATCTTGATCCATATGATGTCCCACCAGGCTCATTTGTGGCTCCAAAGAATGCTTCTTTTACAAAGTTTATATTTTCTTGATTTCTAAATAATGGCTTATAGCCTAAATCAATTGTTGTATCATCAAATTCGTTCGATTTATCACTATTGAAAAATTCTTCAAGTGATTTTGGATTCTTCTTTTTCTCGGCAAATATACTAAATTTACTTCTTTCACCTAAAACTATTCTAGGTTCTACATCATAACCACCATTAGCAATTCTTGCAGTCATCAAACAAAGTTGCATTGGTGTTGTTTGCCAATAACCTTGACCGATACCGCTGTGAAGAGTTTCACCTAAATACCAAGATTTTCCTATTCTTTGTTTTTTCCATTTTGTATTTGGTACGACACCTATTTTTTCTTCCTTAAAACCCTTAACCATTGTATCTCCCAATCCAAAAGCCCTCGCGGTCTCTGAAAGTCTATCAATACCTAATCTTCTTGCTACTTCATAAAAATATACATCACAAGACTCCTTTATTGCTTTTCTCATATCGACAAATCCATGACCTTTTTTCTTCCAGCAATGGAATTTTTCTCCGTAGAGCTCAATACTTCCGCTACATTGTTGAACCATTTTTGTATTAACAACATCATTCTCCAATGCACTAATTGCGACCAACCCTTTTATAGTCGATCCAGGTGGGTATAATCCTGATATGGCTTTGTTAACCAAAGGTTTGTCTCTGTGGGATATTAGTTCTTTCCAATCTTTTGTGCTAATACCATGTACAAACTTGTTGGGGTCAAAAGTTGGAGAAGAAACCATTGTAATGATATCACCTCTATAGATATCCATTACGCATATTGATCCTGCCTTATCTTTTAGTAAATTTGAAGAAAGGTTTTGAAGTTCTAAATCAAGCGTTGTTTTATAGCTTTTTCCATTTTTTCCTTGATCAATAGAAACCTCTTTAATTCGTTTTCCAAAAGCATTTACCTCATATCTTTTGTGACCTACATCTCCAATAATTTCTGAGTCTAGTTTATTCTCTAAACCGGTTTTACCAACCCTCATACCTGCAGCTTTCATATTAGCTAAATAATTTTTTTGTTGTAAATCTTTTTTACTTATTTTTGATACATATCCAATTACATGAGATGAGGATTGTTCACGATACACTCTAGCTACAGATATAATTGGTTCTACACCTTGTAACTCATGTAAAAATAAATTTATCCTTGAGAATTCAGCCCAAGTTAAATTATCCGATACAATGACAGGATCCCAAGGTTTTTGTGATTTAATTTTTTTTTGAATTTTAGAAACAGCATTATCAGACATTTTTAAAATGTTTTTCAATCTAAAAATTAATGTTGAAAGATTTTCAGCGTTTTCTGGTATTAAATGAAGTTGAAAAACTTTTTGATTAGATGCTATTTCTTCACCAAAATAATCTTTAATTATGCCACGTGGAGGCGCAAATCTCCATTCTCTAAATCTATTTTTATCAGAAAGAGTTTTATATTTTTTGCTTTCATTGATTTGCAAAGAGATTAATCTTCCAACAACACCAAAAACAACAACTGCTTTCGCTGCTGTTAATATAAACATTCTTCTTCCTATTAATCTTATTTTACTACTACCACCAGAGTCGCTAATCATTTCTCCTCGAAAAAGTTATTTTTTTATAAATTTCAAAAAGCCCCCAAAAGAAAGGATATAAAATAAAAGTAAAAAGTGAATTATAGAATAATGTAGTGTATTTAATGTCTGCACCTGCAAATTTGTTGAGTAAAAAGAAATAAATGAAATTACCTATGATAATAGCTACCAGAAAAGTAAACCAGTCAGTGAATAATGAATTTCTAACGGTTGCGGTTCTAACGTATGCTGCAACTAATGAGACAAATAAATAAGATAATGCACTTGTACCTAATGGTAAGCTGAGGACGACGTCATTTATAAATCCACAAATAAATACAAAACCATAACCTAAAATATCTGGATCTCTTAAAACCCAGTAATAAATTATTATAAATTGAAAATTAAATGTAAATATACCCCAATAATAAAATTGAGTATGAAATTCTGAAATACAAATAAAAATAAGTAAGATCAATGGGCCAAGTTTAAAAAAAGTATCTTTTAAGTTTGATAATACAAGCGCCATTCTATCTTGCCCCACTATCTTCTTGTTGTTCTAAAGCAACGCTAACAAAATTAATTTGATCTGGATCCGCAAATAATTTTACGAATTTTTTATTATCATTAAGAACTACTTTGCCTATAGCAATACCTGGAAAAAGGACTCCATCTTTTCCAGAAGTAAAAACTGTGCTTTCTTTTTCGCCTAACATAAAATTATCTGGTAAGTATTCTAAACTTGGTTCTCTCTTGCCAACTCCCGACAATATAGCCTGAGTTCCTGATGGTGAAACTATAACAGGAATTCTGCTATTAAGATCATTAAGAAGTAAAATTCTTGAAGATACAAAATTTACTTCTACAATTCTTCCAGCTAGGTATCCTTCGTTTAATACTGGCATGCCTAATTTTATGCCTGCATTACTACCTTTATTAATTATTACTGAATTTAAAAAAGGACTATTTTTGTCTAATATTACTTTTGCGTTTACTACTGAATAAGGTGAATTCTTTTCTAAATCTAAAACGTTTTGTAATTCATTATTTTGAGCCTCTAAAAAAGAGCTTTGAAAGTTTTTACTTTTTAAATCCTCTAATTCTTTACGTAATCTCTTGTTTTCTTCATAAGTGAAAATATGTTTTACAAAAAAATCTTTCGATGCTCCTGAAAATCTTATTGGTGATGATGAGACTGCAGATATTCTATATATACCGTCATTTATAAGACTACGTAAAACTTTTACAGGTTTTAAATTTGAGTTATCTAAAACAAAAACAAATAAAGAAAGTAAAATTAAAACAAATAAAGAAAACTTTTGTTTTGCTCCTCTTTGTAAAAGAGCCGAACGAATAACTATACCAAAATCATCTCGGCTTGTAGACATTTTTCAAATTCGATAATCTTAGTACTCCGAAAGCATTGTGGAGAATAACTCTTCTTGCTCTAATGCTTTTCCAGTTCCAACCGCTACACAAGATAAAGGATCATCTGCTATTTGAACAGGCAATCCAGTTTCTTTAGAGATTAACTTATCAATATTTTTTAGAAGTGCTCCACCACCTGTTAAAATTAATCCCATATCAACTAAATCAGCTGATAATTCTGGAGGAGTATTCTCTAGTGCAGTTTTAATACCATTCATCATTACATCTAATGTTGGCTTAAGTGCTGCTGCTGTGTCTTCTTCTTTAAGATTTATTTCTCTAGGAGTTCCAGATCTAATATCTCTTCCCTTCATTACATACGTGTTTCCAGATGTAGCAATTGCTGTTCCAATTTCTTTTTTGATTTTTTCTGCGCTTGCTTCACCAATTAATAAATTAAATTTTTGTCTCATATAACTTATAATTGCATGGTCCATTGCGTCTCCAGCAACTCTTAATGACTCGGAATAAACTACTCCACCTAAAGACATCACCGCTATTTCTGTAGTTCCACCTCCAATATCGACTACCATCGATCCTGTAGCTTCGGATATTGGCAAGCCAGCACCGATAGCAGCAGCAATTGGCTCCTCTATTAATTGAACTTTTCTTGCTCCAGCTGCTAATGCGGAGTCTTGAATTGCTTTTCTTTCTACTGGTGTAGATCCTGTTGGAACACAAACTAATATTCTAGGGTTTGCAAATGCATTTTTTTTATGAACTTTTCTTATAAAGTGTTTGATCATTTCCTCTGTGACTACAAAATCAGCGATAACCCCATCTTTAAGTGGTCTTACTGCTGAAATATTTCCTGGAGTTCTTCCCAACATTGTTTTTGCTTCATCACCTACTGCCAAAACAGATTTTTTTCCTTTTTCCTCAATAATTGCTACAACTGAAGGCTCGTTCAAAACGACACCTCTGCCTTTAACTACAACTAATGTGTTAGCAGTTCCTAGATCTATAGCCATATCTTGTGACCACATTTTTGATATTTTATTTAATCCAAACATTTTATATTCCTCTTACTTTCTCTTGGGCCATTTCTTCTGGCGCAGTTTTTTTTCTTTTAATTATCATTTTATTTAATGCATTTAAATATGCATTAGCAGAAGCAACAAGTGTATCAGTATCGGCTGCTTGACCAACTGTTGTTTTGCCATTTTCTTCAATTCTTACACTTACAGTTGCTTGGGCGTCTGTGCCTTCTGTAACTGCATGTACTTGATATAGTTGAAGCTTAACATCATGGGGATATAATTTTTTTATACATTTAAATATTGCATCTACTGGACCATCTCCAGTTTCATTTGCTTTTTTCATGTCACCATAAACTTCTAGTGTCATCTCAGCTTTTTGAGGTTCGCCTGTACCAGCAAAAACTTTTAGAGATTTTAAATTAATAACATTACTTTCCTTAATCAAACTATCATCCACTAGTGCGATTATATCTTCATCGTAAACGTGTTTCTTTTTATCAGCCAAAATTTTAAATTTCCCAAAAGCAGTTTGAATAACATCATCTGTAACTCCAGCATAACCAAGATCAGAAAGTTTATCTTTAAAAGCGTGTCTTCCAGAGTGTTTGCCCATTACTAATGAAGTTTTTTTAACACCTACGCTCTCTGGTGTCATGATTTCATATGTGTTTCTGTTTTTAAGCATTCCATCCTGGTGAATTCCAGACTCATGAGCAAAAGCGTTTTTACCAACTATAGCTTTATTAAATTGCACTGGAAAACCAGTAGCATTTGAAACTGTTTTTGAGGCTTTACTTATGAGCTGAGTATTTATACCAGTTTTATATGGCATTAAGTCACTTCTAGTTTTGATTGCCATAACGATCTCTTCTAAGGCTGCGTTACCTGCTCGCTCACCTATACCATTAATTGTACACTCTACCTGTCTTGCGCCTGCAGTTACTCCAGCCAAAGAGTTTGCAACTGCCAAACCAAGATCATTGTGACAATGCACTGATAAAATAGCTTTATCAATATTTGGAACTTTATTTTTTAGTGTTTCAATAATTTTTTTATATTCTGATGGAACTGTATAACCAACAGTGTCAGGAATATTAATTGTTTTCGCACCAGACTTAATAGCAAGCTCAACTGTTTTACACATAAAGTCCATATCAGTTCTCGTACCATCTTCACATGACCATTCAACATCATCAGTAAATTTTCTTGCATAGGTAACGTGTTCTTTAATTGAGTCTATTACTTGCTCAGGTGTTTTATTTAATTTGTGTTTCATGTGTAAAGAGCTAGTAGAAATAAATGTATGAATTCTAAATCTTTTTGCAGATTTAAGAGACTCGTGACAAGCGTCTATATCTTTTTTTGTGTGTCGCGCTAATCCAGCTGGAACTGATTTTTTTAAAATTTTGCTTATTGCTGTTACCGCTTCAAAATCACCAGGTGAAGCAATCGGAAAACCTGCTTCGATTACATCAATTCCTAACTCGTCAAAAACTCTTGAAATTTGAATTTTTTCCTCAAGGGACATAGATGCACCCGGAGACTGTTCTCCATCACGCATCGTAGTATCAAAAATTATTATTCTATTTTTATCTTCCATTTTTCTTTATTTTGGTGTCACGCATAATACAATTTATGCGTTAATTTGCAAAATAATTATTTAAAAATTAAAAAATTACGAACCAGATTGGCTTAATTCTTGGATTTATCGACGAGTTTATTCTTACCGATCCAAGGCATTAAATCTCTTAATTTTTTACCCACTTTTTCAATAGGATGTTTTGCTAGTTCTTCTCTCATTTTCAGAAAGTTTTTTTGACCACCTTTGCACTCATCCATCCATTGTTTTGTAAATTTGCCAGATTGAATGTCTTTTAAAACCTCTTTCATTCTCTCTTTCGTTTTTGAGTCTACAATTTTTCTTCCAGAAATATATTCGCCATACTCAGCTGTGTTAGAAATTGAGTAATTCATGTTTGCAATTCCACCTTCGTAGATTAAATCTACAATTAATTTAACCTCATGAAGAGTTTCGAAATATGCCATTTCAGGTGGGTAGCCTGCTTCTGTTAAAGTTTCAAAACCATTTTTAATTAGTTCAACTAAACCACCGCATAGAACTGTTTGCTCACCGAACAAATCTGTTTCGCATTCATCTTTGAAAGTTGTTTCTATAATTCCAGATCTTCCTCCCCCAACTGCGCATGCATATGACATAGCTAAATCTCTAGCTTTGCCTGAACTATCTTTGTGAACTGCCATTAGACATGGGACTCCACCACCTCTTTGGTATTCACTTCTTACTAAATGCCCAGGACCTTTTGGGGCAACCATAAAAACATCTAAATCTTTTCTAGCTTTAATTAAATCAAAGTGAATATTCAAACCGTGTGCAAAAGCTAAACTTGTTCCTTTTCTCATTCTTTGCTCTATATGATTTTTATAAATTGATGCTTGAAGTTCATCTGGAGTAAGCACCATTACAACATCAGCCCAAGCAGCAGCATCTGAAAGAGACATTACCTTTAGTCCCTCACTTTCAGCTTTTTTAATACTTGACGATCCCTCACGAAGTGCAACAACAACATTTTTTACACCACTATCTTTTAAATTAAGTGCATGAGCATGCCCCTGGCTTCCATAACCAAAAATTGCAACTTTTTTATCCTTAATTAAACTTGGGTCTGCATCTTTCTCATAAAACATTTTCATTATGTAATTCCTTTTTTACTTAAATATTTCAGCGCCTCTTGTCATTGCAACAGCACCGGTTCTTGATGTGCTAACTAATCCTAGCGGGCCTAGTGTCTCGATTAGTTTGTCAATCTCTCTTCTTAAAGCAGTTACTTGGATAACAAAAGAGTTTTTTGATTTGTCTAATACAAAAGAGTTATATTTTTTACATACTTTCTGCGCTTTTTCTCTGTTTTTCTTCGACGAAACAACCTTAAACAAGGCTAATTCTTTAAACAAAATATTTGGGTCGTTTCTTTTAAAATCAGCAACTTTATGTACAGGTATCAATTTTTTTAATTGAAGTTTAATTTGCTCAATTACTGAAGGTGTACCTGAAGTAACAATAGTTATTCTAGATATATGTTTTTTTTTATCAACTTCTGCAACGGCTAAAGATTCTATATTGTAACCTCTGCCAGAAAATAGACCAACAACTCTTGCTAATACTCCAGCCTCGTTATCAACCCAAACTACAATTATATGATGCTCAGTTTTTCCAAGTTTACCTGGTTCACTATAAGCTGATTTTGATTTTGGCATTATACTAAAGTCTTACCTTCATCTGTAACTTCTTCTTTTTCATCTTCAGGACCTAAAAGCATTTGGTTGTGAGGTTTTCCAGATGGTATCATTGGATAGCAATTCTCAGCTGGGTCAACTCTACAGTCAAATATAACTGGTTCTTTTGTATTTATCATTTCATTTATTTTTTCATCCAATTCATCTGGTTTTGTAGCTTGTATACCAACACAACCATATGCTTCTGCTAATTTAATAAAATCAGGTAGAGCTGCGGTATAACTTTCAGAATAATTTTTTTCATGTAAAAGTTCTTGCCATTGTCTTACCATTCCCATGTACTGATTATTTAAAATAAATATTTTAATTGGTAATTTGTATTGCACAGCAGTTGACATTTCTTGCATAGTCATCAAAACAGAGGCTTCTCCTGCAATATCGACAACTAGTTTATCTGGATGAGCAATTTGAACACCTACTGCAGCTGGTAAGCCATACCCCATTGTACCCAGTCCACCTGAAGTCATCCATCTGTTTGGTTTATTAAATTTATAATGTTGGGCAGCCCACATTTGATGCTGTCCTACCTCAGTTGTTATAAAAGTATCTTTATTTTTTGATAGTTCATAAAGTCTCTGTACCGCATATTGTGGTTTGATAACATCTTTGCTGTTCTTAAAGCTTAAAGATTTTTTTTGTCTCCACTTATCTATATCCTTCCACCATTTAGCGATATTTTGTTTATTAGAGTTTAAAAAATCTTTATGTTTTTCTTTTATTCTTTTATTTAAAGCTTGTAAAAAACTGCCAACATCACTAACAATTGCTAAATCTACCTTAATATTTTTACCAATAGACGATGGATCAATATCCACATGAATTTTTTTTGAATTAGGTGAAAACTCATCTACTTTTCCGGTTATTCTATCATCAAACCTTGCTCCGATGTTTATCATCAAATCGCAACTATACATAGAATTGTTTGCCTCGTATGTTCCGTGCATTCCTAGCATCCCCAAAAATAAAGGATCATCTCCAGGGTAAGCACCAAGACCTTGTAAGGTAGAAGTTATTGGGAAACCAGTTAATGAAACAAGTTCTCGTAATGATTTACTTGCTTCAGGACCTGAGTTAATTACACCTCCTCCAGTATAAAAAATTGGTTTTGATGACTTCTTCATCAAATTTATAACTTTGTCTAAATCACTAGAGCTTATTTTTCCATTTGGTTTTGATTTTCCATTTGGTTTTTTCTTATTTGAATTTTTTAAAACAAAATTTGTTTTTTTAAATTGAATATCTTTTGGTATATCGACTAAGACTGGTCCAGGTCTACCAGTTGTTGCAACTTCAAACGCTAAATCCATTATTTTGGCCAAATCATTTACATCTTTAACTAACCAATTATGTTTTGTACAAGGTCGGGTGATTCCAGTTGTGTCACATTCTTGAAACGCATCTGTTCCAATTAAATGAGTTGGAACCTGACCACTAATGCAAACCAAAGGAACTGAATCCATATAAGCATCTGTTAGAGCAGTAACAGCGTTTGTCGCTCCAGGTCCAGAAGTAACTAATAAAACTCCAGGCTTTCCAGATGAGCGTGCATATCCCTCAGCCGCATGTCCTGCGCCTTGTTCATGACGAGCTAAAATATGTTTTATAGTTTTATGATTTTTTAATTCATCATAAATTGGTAAAACAGCTCCACCTGGATATCCAAATATATGCTCAACTTTATGATGCTCTAAAACTTTAAAAACTATTTCTGCGCCTGATATTAATTTTCCCATTGATATAATCTATCTTAGGAAAATTTTGGGTCAAGTTTTAGATAAATAACTTAGAATTTTTTTTCTTAAATCTAGATAATTAGTGTCATTGAATTGTTTCCAATCCTTCATCTGGCCTCTTTGCCAGGTATATTGTCTCTTAGCATATTGACGGGTTCTAACCAGTACTCTGTCCTTAAGATCTTTGATACCAATCTTTTTTTGCTGGTATAAACCTATTTCGTAAATTCCTATAATTGAATTAGCAGAAATATATGTAGCTGGTTCAACAAATGTTTTCCTGTATTTTTGAACTTCATTCAAAGCACCTGTTTTTAACATTAGATCAAATCTATTTTTTATTTTTTTCTCTAAATCATTTTTTGGCGGTGTGAGACATAATCTAACAAAATCTTTTGCTTTAAAATATTTTTTATTATCTTTGTTCTGCCACTCTTTAAGAGTTAAACCTGTTCCTTCATAGACTGAAATTGCCCTTGAAACTCTCTGTATATCATTTCTATCTATTCCTTCAAAAATAGTAGGATTTTTTTTGTAATAATGATTTCCCATCATCCATCTTCCCATTGGATTTAAGTGTGAAAAATCCCTTTTTTCTACCTTTGGAATTTCAACTAAACCTTCTGTTAAAGCTCTAAAATATAGTCCTGTCCCTCCGACTACTATAGGAACTTTTTTTCTTTTTTTAAT
>CACKGP010000001.1 GCA_902599805.1 uncultured Pelagibacteraceae bacterium | reverse complement strand
ATTATAATTTAGAGCTATTAAAAAAAGATGCAGAATATGACAAAAATTTTTTAAAACTTTATAAAAAATTCTCTCCTGGGCCCCTTACATATATTTTAAAAAAGAAAAAAAAATCAAAAGTTTCAAAATTTGCTAATGCAAAATTAAAAACTATTGCAGTGAGATTCCCAAAAAATAAAATTATTAGATCTTTATTGAAAAAATTAACTTTCCCTTTAGCAATACCAAGCGCAAATATTTCTACTGGGGTAAGTCCAACGGAACCATTGGATGTGGTCGACGAATTTAAAAATAAAATTAAATTTATTTTAAATGGTGGAAAATCATTAATTGGGCTTGAGTCGACTGTGATAAATTTAAGTAGTAAACCAGCAATTTTGAGACCAGGATCAATAAGTCATACTCAAATTGAAAAGGTATTGAGAAAAAAAGTCTCAAATGTAACTAAATCTAAATTTGTGATTTCACCCGGTATGCACAAAAGACATTATTCACCAGGCATACCAATTAAACTTAATTCGATCAAACCTGATTATAAGGCCGCATTCATTGTTTTTGGAAAAAAGTATAAAATGAAAAAAAATATGTTCAATTTAAGTAAAAAAAAATAATTAATCATTTTCAATGCTTAAAAATATTAAACAAAATGCAAAGATTGTAGACACATTTATAAAGAAATATTTTAATACACAAAAGTATACGGAGCTCACCCCTGTAATGAAATATGGCACTTTATTTGGTGGAAAAAAGATTAGATCAACAATCATTTTTAATTCATCAAAAATCTTTAATATTAAACCTAATCAAATAATTAATTTGTGTGCTGCTGTAGAATGTATACATTCGTACTCCTTAATTCATGATGACTTACCTTGCATGGATAACGATAGATTAAGAAGAGGAAAACCGTCAACACACATTAAGTTTGGTGAGTCAACAGCAATACTTGCTGGCAACTCTTTGCTTACATTAGCCTTTGAAATAATAGCGGATAAAAAATTTAATTTAGATACAAAAGTTAAATTAAATTTAATAAAAAAATTATCTGAATGCGCTGGTCATGTTGGTATTGCAGGAGGTCAATTTTTAGATCTTAATTACGAAAAAAAGAAAATTGATTTTAAAAAAATCATTAATATGCAGAGAAAAAAAACAGGAAAATTATTTGAATTTTGTTGTTTAGCACCGGCAATTATAGCTAAAAAAAGTCTCAAGACACAAAAAGAAATGAGCGTGATTGGGGAGGAATTAGGATTACTCTTTCAAATAGCAGATGACCTTTTAGACATTAAAGGATATAAAAAAAACACAGGTAAACCAGTTAAGAAAGATAAAAAAAAGGGAAAATCCACATTGATTAAATTATTTGGTTATGAAAAAACTTTAGAGTTTGCTTTAGATAGAAAAAAGACGATAATAAACAAATTAAAAAAATATGGAAAAAAATCAAATAAGTTAATTGAGGTATCAGATTTTATATTAAATAGAAGTTTTTGATGAAAAATAAATTATTAGATAATATTAATTATCCATCAGATTTAAGGAAACTAAGCAAAAATCAATTAGATCAAGTTTCAGAAGAACTGAGATCTGAACTTATCAATGTTGTATCAGAAACCGGAGGTCATCTAGGAGCAGGTCTAGGTGTTGTAGAGCTTACTGTTGCTTTGCATTATGTTTTTAATACTCCAAAAGATAAATTAGTTTGGGACGTTGGTCATCAATGCTATCCACACAAGTTAATTACAGGCAGACGAGATAGAATAAGAACACTAAGAAAAGGTGGGGGGCTTTCAGGATTTACTAAAAGATCAGAAAGCGAATATGATCCATTTGGAGCAGCACATAGTTCTACATCGATATCATCAACTCTTGGAATGGCTACAGCTAAGAAGCTTTCTAATGATAAAAATAATGTTGTTGCTGTCATAGGTGATGGAGCAATGAGCGCAGGAATGGCCTATGAAGCAATGAATAATGCTGGAGCAATGAAATCAAAATTGATTGTTGTTTTAAATGATAATGATATGTCAATTGCACCACCAGTTGGAGCAATGAGTAAATATCTTGCAAGACTTTTGTCTGGAAAAATATATTTCAGTTTCCGCGAAACTATAAAATTAATTCTTTCAGCATTTTCAAGAAGATTTTCGAAAAGCGCAGGTAAAGCAGAGGATCTACTTAGAAGCGCAGTGACCGGTGGAACATTATTCAGCCAACTTGGGTTTTATTATATAGGTCCCATTGACGGACATGATGTGAATAATTTAGTTACAATTTTAGAGAATGTAAAAAATTCAAATCATCAAGGACCAATATTAATTCATGCGATTACCAAAAAGGGTAAAGGATATAAGCCTGCTGAAGAATCAGGAGATAAATATCATGGGGTATCAAAATTTGATGTTTTAACTGGCAAACAAGTAAAAGGTAAATCAGCAGGACCTTCTTATACAAAGGTTTTTGCGAACACCTTAATTAAACATGCTCAAAACGATACGAAGATTGTAGCCATTACTGGTGCAATGCCATCGGGAACCGGACTAGATATTTTTCAAAAAAAATTTCCTGATAGGATGTTTGATGTGGGCATAGCTGAACAACACGGAGTAACTTTTGCTGCTGGATTAGCTACCGAAGGATACAAACCCTATGCTGCTATTTACTCAACTTTTTTACAAAGAGCCTATGATCAAGTTGTTCATGATGTTGCAATACAATCTTTACCAGTTAGATTTGCTATAGATAGAGCAGGCTTAGTCGGCTCAGACGGTGCAACTCATGCTGGATCATTTGATACTACATACCTCTCTACTCTCCCAAATTTTGTTGTAATGGCAGCAAGCGATGAGGCTGAATTAGTAAGAATGATAAATACATCAGTAAACATTAATGATAGGCCATCAGCCTTCAGATATCCTAGGGGAAGCGGTTATGGTGTAGAATTACCGGATATTAGTGAGACTATTGAAATTGGCAAAGGTAGAATCATTTCTTCTGGAAAACATTTGGCAATTCTTAATTTCGGAGCAAGGATGAACGAATGTAAAAAAGCTGCCGAAACTTTAAATAAGAAAGGAATTTTTGTGACAATTTTTGACGCGAGATTTGCAAAGCCTTTAGATGAAAAATTAATTCTTGAATTAGCTTCAAACCATGAAGCTGTTTTGACAATTGAAGAAGGTTCTATAGGTGGTTTTGGATCTCATGTTTCAAATCTTTTATCTGAAAGAGGATTTTTTGATAGTGGATTAAAATTTAGATCTATGACTTTACCTGATAAATTTTTAGATCAAGATACACCTGATAATATGTATAAAACAGCTGGATTAGACAGTAACAGTATTGTTGAAAAAATTGAAAGTATTTTAAATTCTAACGTAGTTATAGCAAAAAATAAAAACTTATCTTAACCACACTGAGCTCTATTCATTAAAAAGTGGTCTAGCAACACGCATGAAATCATTGCTTCACCAATAGGAACAGCTCTTATACCAACACAAGGATCATGGCGTCCTTTAACAGATATTTTTGTATTTTTTCCTTTTTTATCAATTGTCTCTCTACTATTTATAATTGACGACGTAGGCTTTACTGCAAATGAAGCAATTATTTCCTGCCCTGAGGAAATACCACCAAGTATTCCTCCGGCATTATTACTTTTAAATTTAGCTTTTCCAGATTTAGATCTCATTTCATCAGAATTTTCTTCCCCTGATAAATAAGCAGCACCCATGCCTGCACCGATATTTACTCCCTTAACTGCATTAATACTCATTAATGCACCTGCTATGTCAGTATCTAGTTTAGAGTAAATTGGCGCACCAAGTCCTGCGGGTATACCATTTGCTCTCAGCTCAATTATAGCACCACATGATGAACCAGATTTTCTTACTGCCATTAAATATTTTTCCCAAAGTTTTACTGATTTTTTGTCAGGACAAAAAAACGGGTTTTTTCTTATTTCTTTATTATTCCAATTTTTTCTATCGCAACCCATTAATCCTAACTGTATAACAGCACCATAAACACTAAACTTTTTTCCTAATAAATTTTTCAATACTATTCTAGCTATAGCACCAGCAGCAACTCTCGAGGCTGTTTCTCTTGCAGACTGTCTTCCTCCTCCTCTAAAATCTCTAATTCCATATTTTTTAAAATATGTGAAATCAGCATGGCCTGGTCTAAACTTATTCTTTATTGACTCATAATCTCTAGATCTTTTGTCTTCATTTCTTATTAATATTGAAATAGGAGTCCCCGTAGATTTTCCGTCAAATACGCCAGACAAAATTTCTATTTTATCCGACTCTTTCCTTTGAGACACAAACTTAGTGTTGCCAGGTCTTCTACGATCCATATCTATCTGTATTTCCTTCTCAGAAATTGGGATATTTGGTGGGCAACCGTCGATAATACAGCCTATAGCTGGACCATGTGACTCACCCCAAGTCGTAAATCTAAATATTTTTCCAAAAGTATTAAAAGACATCGATATTTAATGTATAAATTATTTTATATTAATTATGAATCAAAAAAATGGCCAAAATTCGTTAGGACTGGATAATTGCTTTGGGGATGAGGCAAATCCTATTGTTTTGTTTAAAAATTGGTTCTCTGTTGCCGAAAAAAGTGAAATTAACGATCCAAACGCATTATCACTTGCAACTTCAACACCTGATGGAATTCCAAGCGTAAGAATGGTTTTGTTAAAAGGTTATAACGAAGATGGTTTTATTTTCTATACTAATTTTAATAGTAAAAAAGGAATTGATCTAAAAAAAAATCCTAATGCCTCAATGTGCTTTCATTGGAAAAGTCTTAGAAGACAAATAAGAATTTCTGGTAAAGTAAACGTTGTTGATGATAAAATTGCTGACAAATATTATAATTCAAGAGCCTATAGGAGCAGAATAGGAGCTTGGGCATCATCACAGTCTAGTGTAATGAAAAATAGAGAAGAGTTAATCCAAAGGTTTGAAGAATTTAAAAAAAAATATCCAGACGAAAATAAAGTGCCTAGACCACCTCACTGGTCTGGTTGGAATTTAAAACCTGAACGAATTGAGTTTTGGTTGGAAATAAAAAATAGAATTCACGAGAGACTTAATTATAAAAAAGAAAATAACAATTGGGTAAAAGAAATACTTTATCCTTAGAAAGATCTGTTTAGGCTAAAACTCGTTAGGTTTTGTAAAATATTTTTTTCTTCTGAATTTTCGAAAATGCCTAAAGCATCGTAAGAAACATTTACAAAGTACTCTGCTCTTTTAAAAGTTGCCTCTAATGCCTTATATTTTTTAATTAGTTTTTGAGTCTCTTCAAAATCTATTTTATTTCTCACTTCTTTTTTGAAAGTATTAACTAAAAATGTTCTCTCTATAGAATTAGCTTTTTGATATACTATTATCACTGGCAGAGTTACTTTTCCTTCAAAAAAATCTTTACCAATTTCCTTTCCAAATATTTTTTCTTTAGAAAAATAATCTAAAGCATCGTCTGCAATTTGAAAAGCTAAACCTAAGTTTTTACCATATGATCCTAAAGCGTCTTTTTTCTTAATATCCAAATCTGACAAACACGCACCAACTCTAGTAGCTGCTGAAAACAGTGCTGCCGTTTTTAAATTTATTATTTTTAAATAATTTTCTTCTAAAAGGTCAGCTTCACCTTTATGTTGAAGCTGCATAACTTCTCCTTGAGCAATTTTAGTTGATGTTGATGAAAGAAGTTTCAATATCTCTAGATTTCCATCTTCAACCATCATTTCAAAACATCTGCTTAGCAAATAATCTCCAACCAATATAGAAGATTGATTTCCCCATATGTGATTGGGAGTTTTGTTACCCCTTCGTACTTTACTTTGATCAATAACATCATCGTGAAGTAAGGTTGCGCTGTGAATTAATTCAACACACGCTGCAAGATTTATATCTCTATCACCCTCTAAATAACCACCTAATTTTGAACAACCCATTGTTAGAAGAGCCCTTATTCTTTTGCCACCCGAGTCAAGGTGATAGTCACTCATTCTTTTAATTAGTGGGACATCACTTTTGAGTTTGTTTTTTATTAATCTTTCGACAGAATCAAGCTTATCATTTAAGTGGTTTCTTAAATCTAAATAAGCGTTATTTGCAGATTTTTTTAAAGGAATTACAGAACCCATAAGATAGTTATTATATACTTTTCAAAAATTAATTAATTATTATTTTAGACCTCTGTGACGCATGTCATTTTCAACCATGAGTAGCGTAATTTATATTTCAATTTAATTTATGTGCTGATATAAGAATTATTATTAACCTTTAATCATATGTTTTCAATTTTTAAAAAAAAAATCATTGTTCCTCATGTCAGACTAGCTGGGGTCATTGGATCAGCAGGACGATTTAGGCAAGGCATAGATTTTTCTGGCCAACAAGAGATTATTAAAAAAGCATTTTCATTTAAAAAGGCTAAAAGTATAGCAATATCAATAAACTCACCAGGAGGTTCTCCGGTTCAATCGCATTTAATTCACGATTACATCAGACAACTTGCAAAAAAAAATAACAAAAAAGTAATTGTTTTTGCAGAAGATGTTGCAGCTTCAGGCGGCTATCTAATTGCTTGTGCAGGTGATGAGATCTATGCAAATTCTAGTTCAATAGTTGGATCAATCGGAGTTATATCTGCATCTTTTGGGTTCCAGGATGCTATCAAAAGAATAGGTGTTCAAAGAAGAGTATACACTGCTGGAAAAAATAAAAGTACCTTAGATCCCTTCAAAGAGGAAAAACCCGAAGATATTGAGAGAATTAAAAAATTACAATTAGAACTACACTCAGACTTTATAAACTTGGTAAAAAAAAGTCGTGGATCTAAACTTAAAGATCCAGATAAAAATAACACTTTTACTGGTGAATTTTGGTCAGGTTCAACTTCTTTAAAATTAGGACTTATAGATGGAATTGGAAATGCAGAACAAATTTTGAGAGAAAAATTTGGAGAGAACATTGAAATTAAAAAGTTTGAAAAACAAAAAGGTTTTTTAGCAAAAAGATTATCTTCCTCACTAGATAATCAAGTTGATAATATAGTAAGCGTTATAGAAGAGAGAGCTCTGTGGCAAAAATTTGGTTTATAGATGCCAAAAAAAATTAAAAAGAAAAATACAGTCTTATCATTTCAAAATTTAATTTTTAATTTACAAAAATTTTGGGATAAACAAGGTTGCATTATTTTACAACCATATGATTTAGAAGTTGGAGCAGGCACTTTTCATCCAGCAACTACTTTGAGATCACTAGGACCAAAACCCTGGAAAGCAGCTTACGTTCAACCCTCAAGAAGACCAACAGATGGAAGATACGGAAAAAATCCAAACCGACTGCAACACTATTATCAATATCAGGTTATAATAAAACCATCTCCAAAAGATATTAAACAGTTGTATTTAAAAAGTTTAATGGCTATTGGCATAGACTCTAAAGATCACGATATAAGATTTGTCGAAGATGATTGGGAGAGTCCAACTTTAGGAGCTGCAGGTTTGGGTTGGGAAGTATGGTGTGATGGAATGGAAATTACACAATTTACTTATTTTCAAAAGATGACAGGAATAGAATGTAAACCAATATCGGTGGAGCTAACATACGGCTTAGAGAGAATTTGTATGTTTGTGCAAGGAAAGAAAAATGTATTTGATATTGACTGGAATGATAATGGAGTAAAATATGGAGACGTTTATCTTCAGTCAGAAAAAGAATTCTCCGCTTATAATTTTGATCAAGCTAACACCGATTCTCTCCTAAAAAATTTTGAAATCGCAGAACAGGAATGCAAAAATCTTCTCGATCAAAAACTTCCTTTGCCAGCTTACGATCAATGTTTAAAAGCTAGTCATATTTTTAATCTACTAGATGCAAGAGGTGTAATCGCAGTTGCAGAGAGAACTGGTTATATAAATAGAATTCGAGAATTAGCAAAGGGAGCCGGATCAGGCTGGTTAGAAAATCAAGAAAGATAATGTCTGAACTTTTAATTGAATTTTTTAGTGAGGAAATACCACCAAATCTTCAAATAAGCACAAGAAAACAATTTAAAAAAATCTTAGAAGAAAAACTATATGAGGCAAATATAAAATATGGAAACTTTGAGATCTATTCTACGCCAACAAGAGTAGCCGCACATATTTCTGAATTACCAGATAAAATTAAAATTTTACCGGCTGAAATTAAAGGTCCGAAAGTTGGTGTACCAGAAAAAGTTTTAGAAAACTTTGCAAAATCAAGATTTGTTAGTTTAAGTGAACTATATGAAAAAAAAACGGAGAAGGGAAATTTTCATTTTGTTAAGATAAAAGGAAAAGAAATTAATAGTGAAGAAGAATTAATCAAATGCATATTAAAATCTCTTAACGAAATATCTTGGAAAAAATCTATGAAATGGTCTGACTATGAAATGAGTTGGGGTAGACCATTAAGATCAATTTTAGCTATTTTTGGAAACAAAGTGCTAAAATTTAATTATCAACATCTTGAAACTTCAAATTTTACACAAATAGAGGAAAACTACTCAATAACACAAAAAAAAATTAGTAATTTTTCTGAATATAACAAAATTTTAAAAAGCTATTCAATAATGCTTGATCATAGAGAACGTGAAAAATTTATTAACGATAAAATTTCATCAATATGTAAAAAAAAATCTTTTAAAGTTTTTATTGACCAAACTTTACTTACCGAGGTAACAAATTTAGTTGATAATCCAAATATATTAGTCGCTCAATTTGATAAGAGTTATTTAAAATTACCTCCTGAGGTCATTAGGTCTACTCTTCAAACTCATCAAAGGTATTTTACCTTAATTGATCATAGAGACAGAATAAGCAACAATTTCATTGTAGTTGCAAATAAAAAGGACGAGAAAAAAGTGATCAAAGTAGGAAATGAAAGGGTAGTCGACGCAAGACTTTCTGATGCTAGTTTCTTTTGGGAAAAAGATAAATCTTTAAATTTAATCAAACAGATTAATAAACTAAAAGAAATTACGTTTTATGAAAATTTAGGTTCAATTTATGACAAAACACAAAGATTAAGAAAAATGGCTTACTTTATTTCAGATCAACTTGATATTAAAAAAGAAAAACTTGAGATAGCTGCATCTATTTGTAAATCTGACTTAGTCTCAGGTTTAGTTGGAGAATTTCCAGAATTACAAGGAATTATGGGAAAATATTTTGCTGTAAATCAGGGATTTGAAGAAGAAGTATCTCGAGCTGTTAGTGAACATTATTTACCAATTAGTATTTCTTCAACGGTGCCAAAAAAACCAATCAGTTATGGTCTATCGATAATAGATAAATTAGATACACTTGTTGGTTTCTTTTTAATAAATGAAAAACCGACAAGTTCAAAAGATCCTTTTGCCCTAAGAAGGTCAGCTATAGGATTATTAAGAACTATTATTGAAAATAATCTGACCGTTGGTCTTAGAGACTTGATAGATCACTTAATAAGGTTTTACACTGAGCAAGGTGTTAAAGATGTGAATAAGAATACACATTTAGAATTAATTAATTTTTTCAGAGATCGTATGAAAAATATATTAAAAGAAAAAAGGGTGAGACCTGATATAATTGAAGCCTCATTAAGTTCACAAACTAACGACAATTTTCTTGAGCTATACAAAAAAACACTTGTGATGAATAAATTTATATCAAGAGATCTTGGAAAAAATGCAGTTTCAACTTACAGAAGAGCATACAATATTATTGATAGAGAAAAAAATATATCAAAATCTGGTCCCGACGCAGTTCTTTTTAAACAGGACGAGGAAAAAGAATTATTTGATAAAATTAACGATATAAGAAAAGCTTTTACTTACAAGGAGAGGAAAGAAAGTTATGAGAATCACCTTAAACTTTTATCGGATGCCAAGGTATCAACTGACAAGTTTTTTGATAATGTAAAGGTAAATGATGAAAATAATGACATTAAAAACAATAGATTAGAACTCTTGCAAAGACTCTGTTCTACATTTAATACTTTTATAGATTTTTCAAAATTGGAAGGTAATTAATGTCAAAATTAATATTTGGTTTTGGTGATAAAAAAGCAAAAAAAATACCCAATTCAAGAAATATTTTAGGTGGCAAAGGTTCTAATCTAGCTGAAATGGCAAGACTTGGATTGCCAGTACCCCCAGGTTTTACCATTTCAACTAAGATGTGTGAAATTTTTTATAAGAGTAATAAAAAATTAAATACAAAAATTAAGGTTGAGATAAAAAAAGAATTAAAAAAAATCGAAGTAAAGACTAAGAAAAAGTTTGGTGATAATAATAATCCTTTATTGGTATCTGTGAGATCTGGTTCAAGAGTTTCTATGCCTGGAATGATGGATACTATTCTTAATTTAGGTCTTAACGATATGACGGTGGAAGCTTTATCAAAAAAAACAGAAAATGATAGATTTGCCAAAGATAGTTATAGAAGATTTATTCAAATGTATGCCAATGTTGTAATGGGTGTTGAAACGTTTCATTTTGAAGAAATGATTGATAATTATAAATTAACAAAGGGCGTTCTACAAGATACCGAACTTACCTCAGATGACTGGGAAGGTTTAATTAATAATTTTAAAAAATTAATTAAGGAAAAAACTAATAAAAATTTTCCTCAAGATGTTAATGAACAATTGTTTGGTGCAATTAATGCTGTATTTTTATCTTGGGAAAGTAAAAGAGCAAAGACCTACAGGAAATTAAATCAAATACCTAGCGATTGGGGTACAGCAGTAAATGTTCAGTCTATGGTATTTGGAAATATGGGTAATGATTGCGCTACGGGTGTAGCTTTTACAAGAAATCCATCTACCGGGGAAAATAAATTTTTTGGAGAATACTTAATCAACGCTCAAGGAGAGGATGTTGTTGCAGGTAGCAGAACCCCTAGATACATCACAAAGAAAGCAAGGGAAGATGCAGGGGTAAAAGAGAAATCGATGGAAGAAACTATGCCAAAAGTTTTTAAAGAACTAAAAAATATATTTTTAAAATTAGAAAAACACTACAAAGATATGCAAGATATTGAGTTTACCGTAGAGAACAAAAAATTATGGATGTTGCAAACTCGAAATGGTAAGCGAACAGCCAAGGCAGGGATCAAAATAGCGGTAGATATGGTTAAAGAAAAATTAATTTCAAAAAAAGAAGCAATTTTAAGGATAGATGCTAACACACTTGATACACTTTTACACCCTACATTAGATGAAAAGGTTGAAAAAAAAGTAATTGCAAAAGGTTTACCTGCATCACCAGGAGCCGCAAGTGGTAAAGTAGTTTTTACAGCAGATGAAGCTGAAAGAATGAGTAATCAAAAAGAAGATACAATTTTAGTAAGGTTAGAAACATCGCCTGAAGATATTCACGGGATGCATGCAGCTAAGGGTATATTAACTGCTAGAGGCGGAATGACAAGTCATGCTGCTGTTGTTGCTCGAGGTATGGGTAGACCATGTGTTTCAGGTTCGGCTGAAATTAATATCGACTATGAAAGTAAAGAATTTAAAGTTGGAGACTTGGTGATCAAAGAAGGTGATACTATTACTATTGACGGAGGGTCAGGAAGAGTAATGGAGGGAATAGTCCCAACTGTAAAACCTGATATCTCTGGTTATTTTTCAAAAATAATGAAATGGTCAGATGATTTTAGGAAACTAAAGATTAGAACTAACTCAGAAACACCAAAAGATACAAAAATGGCGAGAAATTTTGGAGCAGAAGGTATTGGCTTGTGTAGAACTGAACATATGTTTTTTGAGGAAGAAAGAATTTTATCTGTAAGACAAATGATAGTGTCAAAAGATTTGGATGGGAGAAAAATTGCTTTAGAGAAATTATTACCTCATCAAAAAAATGATTTTAAAGAAATATTCAAAATTATGAAGGGCTTACCAGTAACAATAAGACTATTAGATCCCCCTTTACATGAATTTCTTCCAAAAACTGATAAAGATATGGAAGATTTAGCAAGATCACTTAACTTAGGTGTTAAAGAAGTAAAAGATAGGGTAACCGAACTACATGAATTAAATCCTATGCTTGGACACAGAGGATGTAGACTTGGAATATCTTTCCCTGAAATTTATGAAATGCAATGTAGAGCAATATTTACAGCTCTAATTGAGTGTAAAAAAGAAAAAATACAATCTGTTATACCTGAAATTATGATACCTCTTGTTTCTACAGAAGATGAGCTTGGCATTATGAGAAAATTAGTAGACGAAGTAGCCAAGAAAGTTCAAAAGGAAAATAATCTTAAATTAGAATACTTTGTTGGGACAATGATAGAGTTACCAAGAGCAGCATTAAGAGCAGCTCCCATATCAAAGTATGCTGACTTTTTTAGTTTTGGCACAAATGATTTAACACAGACTACTTATGGAATAAGTCGTGATGACTCCGGAAAATTTTTAAATGATTACTTGGATCACAAAATTTTTGAAACTGATCCTTTCGTAAGTATTGATAAAGAAGGAGTAGGTGAACTAGTCAAAATTGCAAGTGAAAGAGGAAGAAAAAATAATAAAAGACTCAAATTAGGTATATGCGGGGAACATGGTGGTGACCCAAAAAGTATAGAATTTTGTTCTAAAGCAGGATTAAATTATGTATCTTGCTCTCCATTTAGAGTTCCAATTGCAAGGTTAGCAGCAGCACAAGCTGAACTTAGGAAATAAAATCTAATCTACAGTCGACTGTAGGAGCACTATGTGTAATTTGACCAATAGAAATTCTTTGCACACCTGTAGAGGATATTTTTTTTATATTCTTAAGTGTTATCCCGCCTGAAGCTTCGGTTTCATAATACTTTTTTGATATTTTAACAGCTTTCCTTAAATTTTTAATATTCATGTTATCAAACAAAACTCTATTAAATTTTAATCCAATTATTTTTTTTAATTGATTAATATTATCCACCTCCACAGTAATTTTCTTACCTTTTCTATTCTTTATTGATCTTTGTACAAGGTTTTTAATATTTTTGTTTATAGCAATATGATTGTCTTTAATTAATATTTCATCGCTAAGATTAAATCTATGATTAATTCCACCACCTAGGCTTACTCCATACTTTTGTATTAATCTAAGATTTGGCAACGTTTTTCTTGTACAGCATATTTTACAGGACTTACCATTTACTTTTTTGACAAATTTATTTGTAATTGTAGCTACTCCAGAAATTAATCCTATAAAATTTAAGGCGACCCTTTCAGCTTTAAGAATACTTTTTGCATTACCTTTTAAAACTGCAAGCACTTTACCTTTTTTAACTTTTTTTCCATCAATTGTTTTTGTTTTAAAAATTGTTTTTTTATCTAAAATTTTAAATGTCTCTTTTGCAAAATTTAGACCTCCAATTATGCAGTTTTGACCAGTAATTATTTTAGCTGTAATTTTTTTATTATTTATATTTCTGGATGTTATATCTCCTGATGGCTTAAGATCTTCTCTTAAAGCATGATAAACAATTGATTTAATATATTTATTATTTATTTTTTGCACTCGAAATTATCTACCAATTTCGGCCATTCTCAAAACAGATTTTCTTGCCATTTCAGCAATATTATGGCTAATTTTAATTTCATTGGTTTCATTCTTTAAACAATCAAAGATTTTATTTAAAGTAATTTTTTTCATATGAGGACAAAGGTTACAAGGTTTTACAAACTGCACATTTGGATTTTCAACTTGAACATTATCACTCATTGTACATTCAGTTACTAATAAAACTTTTTTGGGTTGTTTTTCCTTAACATATTTTACCATACTCGATGTTGACCCCGCAAAGTCAGAAGCACTTATTACATCTGGTGGACATTCTGGGTGAGCAATAACTTCAATCCCTGGATTTTCTTTTTTGATATCCTCAACTTCTTTACCTGTAAATTTTTCGTGGACCATACAGGTTCCTTGCCACGAAATGATTTTTACTTTTGTATTTTTTTGAACGTAATTTGCAAGATAATGATCAGGAAGAAAAATAACTTTATCAGTTCCTAAAGATTCAACAACTTTTACAGCATTAGCAGATGTACAGCATATATCTGTTTCTGCTTTTACATCAGCAGAAGTGTTGACATAAGATACGACTGGAACACCCGGGTATTTTTCTTTAAGCATCCTTACATCTTGACCAGTAATTGACTCTGCTAATGAGCAACCAGCTTGCATGTCAGGTATCAAAACTTTTTTACTTGGGTTCATTAATTTTGCGGTCTCAGCCATGAAATGAACTCCACATAAAACTATAATTCTAGACTCTGTTTTAGCTGCTTCTAAAGCAAGAGCTAGAGAATCGGCTGAGATATCAGCTACACCATGATAAATTTCTGGTGTCTGATAATTATGAGCAAGTATTACAGCGTCTTTTTCTTTTTTTAATTTATTTATTTTTTCTATGATTGGAGCGTGAAATTTCCACTCAATTTCAGGTACAACTGATGAGATTTTTTTGTATATAGCGTTTAATTCTTGTGAAGACATACAAATAATTTATCAACTTGAAGATAAAAAGTCATTCATTTATTGTCGCATATAAATTAATGCGGTCGTGCTGAAATTGGTAGACAGGCACGCTTGAGGGGCGTGTGGGTTTCCCGTGAGAGTTCGAGTCTCTCCGGCCGCACCAAAAGCTTAAAGAAAACAAAATTAAAATATTAAACTTTGGCTGGAGATGCTGGTTTGAGCAAGGCGCTGAAAATAACATCACTAATTGACACTAAATACTTAATTTTACTTAAAAATACTTATCTAGAAATTCTTCTTTTAATATGTTGAAATATTAGAGAGGAAAATTTAATGACAGCTGATATTTGGGAAGAATATAGAAATCAAAGCGACCAGACAATCTGTATTGTTGGAGTTTTAATATTGTCAGCTAAATTATGTACTGTAGATGGAAAAAAACTCTCTCTATATGAGAAGGACGCAATTTTAAATGAATTTAAGACTACAGATACGAAAGAAAGAGAAGCAATATTAGATATTTTAGATAAAGCATCGATAGATAAAAACAGCATAGAATATCATGCTGAAAGAATTAAAAAATTTGTTGATCCTACTCACAAAAATTTTCTTAAATTTGTAGTTGCGACTTTAGTTAAATTTGCAAAGAGTGACCACCACTATTCAGATGAGGAACAGAAGATAATTTCTAAAGTTGCTGGTGTATTTGAACTTAATGAAAAGAAAAAAAGTATTTTTGAAAGATTAAAAAAAATTAAACTTAATTAACCATGTCACAAAATTTAGATAAAATCTTCGACCAATTTTACCCAAAATCTCAAACTGTAGAGCAAGGTATCTTTTTAAAAAGAGCAGCTTGGACTGTTGAAATTCTTTTAGCGATAGTCGGTTGTTCAATTGGTCTTCTTTTAATCTTAAAATATCAAGCTAATCCTGAGGAAACTTCTAGTTTAAAATTGGTTGGTGAAACAATTAACAATTTAATGATGGGTCTTATATTTTTTATGGTGGGAGTAATCGAGCTTACTAAAATTCCATTAGCATCTGCAGTTTACTACAACAGGTCCTTTTTAAGACGTTCAGTATTTTTATTAGCATTAGTTTTAGTAAACATTTCCACTTTTGAAACTGTCATTGCTGGTTTTGAGAGAATAAATAATCAACGAACCGAAGCATTTAGGAACTTATTAATAGAAAAAGATACGCTTGAAGACAAAATTCTGGAAAAAAGGATTAAGGTTGATGAAAAAAACATAAATAAACAAATAAGCAATTTACAAGATAAAAATGATAAAATTTTAGAACAAATAAAAAAGATTGAGGATGGTGCTCTAAATAGAAAAAAATCTGTTGAAGGAACTTCAAACCAATCAGGTACTATAGAAACACTGACTAATGAAATTGATAGAGCAGAAAAGGAAAAAAAAGAACTTAATGATCAAAACCTAAACTCTCAAAAATTATTAAAAGATACCAGTTTTTTTAAAAAAGGTGCAATAGAAAAAGAAATTAAATCAAATAGAGACAGAATTGATCAATTAGATAAAGAAATAAAAGAGAATACAGACAAATTAATTATTGCAAGAAATAAATCTCAAGCAGATAACAAGTCTGAGATTGGACAAATAGAGACGCAGACTCAAAGAGCAGTAAAACCTCTTTTAGATAATCTAAGAAAAAATCAGGATTTGATAAAAAAATATAATAGCGATCTAACAAATATTGCTGATAAAAATAGACAAAACTTAGAAGAGATCAGTGGTCTTCAAAAACAAGTTGATGATTTAGTTAAAGAAATAGATAGAACCGGGCCACAGAACCAAGTGATAAGGGTTGCTTCATGGTTCAAGGACTTCTTTATAATTAATTATGAAAAAGAAAATAATAAACTTGCAAAAGATATAGTAGAATTTGAAACCTCTAAAGTATTTCAAACAATATTATTCTGGAGATTCCCTATTGAAAGATCTGAAAAAGAATTAGAATTAATTGATGACCAAATTTCCTTACTTAATGATCAATTAATAAGGAATGAGGAAAAATTAGAAATCCAAATGACAGAAGGTTCTACAAAATCAGTTTATTCAGATATTCCTGAGGCAGCACTTACATTCGCTTTTTGGGTTTGGTTTGGGGTTTTAAGTTTCATCGTTTCAATTACTGGTACAATGTTGGCCTTTGCTAGTCTTACTTTACGTGATCCAAGAGCAAACGAGGAAAGAGAAAAATTTGGAAAAAGAATTGGTTTATACTGGTGGTTTGTTAGAACTTTATCAGCTAGAAGAAAATATATTTGGAAAAAAACTAAACTATTATTTAAGCCCAATATTGTTGAAAAAAAAGTTGAGGTAGAAGTAGAAAAAGTTGTTGAGAAAATAGTTGAAAAACCAGTAATTCAAGAAAAAATTATTGAAAAAGAGATTGAAGTTCCAAAGCAAATAGAAAAAAAGGTTTTTGTTCACGTTCCTCTACCCACGGATGACCCTGAAATTCTAAAAAAAGGCCCAGTTGTTTATAACGATAAAGACGATAAAGGTAAAAAATAATAATGTCTGACAGGATTTCAAGGGGTAAAGAAAATGATTACACCCCTGTTAACCAATATATTGATGAACAAAGCAGATTAAGAAGGGCAAGAAGTTTTTGGCTTAATGCTAGATCGTGGGCTTTAATTTTGGTAGCAGTTGGTTTGTTAGCTGTATTATTGGCATGGGCTTACTCTTTGATCAAAAAGCATTATATTTTGAATCAGATAACAAATGTTCAAGAAAGGGTAATTGAAGACGAAACCCGAAAAGCTTTGAATAGCAAACAATTTTCAAAGACACCAGAAGCTATGGATAATATTAGAAAAGGAGTTGAGGGAGAGGCTGAAAGACAAGATTTAGAGAAAAAATTAAAAAAAGAAAAATTAGATAATGCGAAACTTGAAAAAGAAAAGGAGGTATTAGAACAACAAATTAAGTCTGAAAAAGAAAATACTTTATCAGCACAAAAACAGCTTAAAGAAAACCTATCAAAAGAATACGAGGATAAAATTGGCGCTTTGCAGTCGGAAAAACTTGATTTATTAAATGAGCAAAAACAATTGAGAGAAAAACTTAAAAACAATCCTGGTGACACTGCATTACAAAAAAAGTTTGAAGAAATAATAAATGAAAAAAATATATTTTTTAATAGAAACATATCTAATTTAAAAATATTAAATATTTCAAATTTCGGTAATCGTCAGTTTAATAGATTATATTATATTTCAATCGCAAAAAAATTAGCCAATGGTTTTATTAGAAATGGTCACGATGTAATTAATTTAAGTGATAGGGATGTTGGAAAATTCAATAAATCATTAAGAGATTTTAAGGGAACAAGTTATTTAAACACAATGATATATGAAACGGCCAAAAATTATAAACCTGATTTAATTTTATTGGGCCATTCCTATGATATTGATAGTGAAACACTAGAAAAAATTAAAGATTTAAGTAAAAAAACAGTCATTTCACAATGGTTCGAGGACCATCTTGCTGATACAGGGCCTGATTTTGCATCTAACAGAAAGAAATTACTTAAATATGATAATTTTGTTACCTCAAATTTTATTACAACTCATCCGTCTACTTTGGATTTTTTAAGAAAGAAAAAAAATTTTCATTACCTTCCAATTCCTGTAGACAAAAATATTGAAAAATTAAAAATTTATGAAAATAACAATCAAATAAATGATGTTTTTTTCTCAATGAGTCATGGAGTAAATAGAGGAAAATTAAAACGTGACAAACAAGATGAAAGACATAATTTTATTACCGACTTGATTTCAGAGTGCCCAAATATAATTTTTGATATTTACGGATATAAGAATAGGGAGCCAGTGTGGGCAGAAGATTTTTATAAAGTTATTGTTAATTCAAAAATGGCTTTAAATTTAACAAGAGGAAAACCTTTAAAATACTTAACTAGTAACAGAATTGCTTCTTTAATAGGAAACGGTTTATTAACATTTATAGATAAAAGAACACAATTAAGTAATTTTTTTAACAATAATGAAGTAATTTTTTATTCAGGATTAGAGGATTTAGCAAATAAAATAAACTTTTATAAATCGAATGATCAAAAAAGAATTAATGTAGCAAAAAAAGGTAGAAAAAAATATTTTGATCTTTTTGAATGTCAAAAAGTAGCCAATTATATAATTTCTAAGTCATTTAATAGAGAAATTTCAAAAAAATTAAAATGGATGGATTAATTGAAAATTAAAAAGATTAAATCTAAGATTAAAAATTTAAAATTTGGAAAGAACTGTACTGTTATAGAGCCATCAAATATTTATGGTTCTAAATTTGGCAAAAATGTTTTTATTGGACCTTTTGTCGAAATACAAAAAAATTCTTATATAGGTGATAATACACGAGTACAAAGTCATTCATTTATATGCGAGAAAGTAAAAATTGGAAAGAATTGTTTTATAGGCCATGGAACTATGTTTACAAATGATGATTTTAAAAAAGGTAAAATAAATAGAAACTCAAAATATTTTAAAAAAACAGTAATTGCAGATGATGTGCTGATTGGATCCAATTCAACAATTTTACCTGTTCATATCTGCAGGGGATCTGTCATTGGAGCTGGATCAGTAGTTACTAAGAATATTAAAAAAAAAGGTATCTATGCAGGAAATCCAGCAAAATATTTAAGGAAAATTTAATTATGAAGTTTACTGACGTTAATCCATTTTCTAAAAATGAACAATCAAAGATTAATAAATCTCTTTTATCAACTGTTAAAAAAGGAGACTTTATACTTGGAAAAAATGTAGAAAAATTTGAAAAAAAATTTTCTAAATTAGTTAAAGTAAAATATTCAGTTGGTTGTGCAACAGGTACAGATGCTTTAATTTTATCTATTAAAGCTTTAGGACTTAAAAAAAAACACGAGGTGATAATTCCAGGTATGTCATATATATCAACGGGTCTAAGTTTGGCATTAAATAAAACTAAAATTTGTTTTGCCGATATTGATCCTGATACAGGATTGATATCCTTGGAGTCTGTAAAAAATAAAATTAATAAAAATACTAAAGCTATTATTCCAGTGAATTTATATGGTCAAAAGGTTGACATAAAAAAATTAAGATCAATTGTAGGTAAAAAAGTTTTTATTATAGAAGATAGTGCTCAATCCCATTTTGCGTTTAGTTGTTATAATTGTGGCAAAGCAGATGAAGAAACTTGTTGTAAAAAAGAACTCAATCATTCTTACGCTGATTTATCTTGTTACAGTTTTTATCCATCAAAAAACCTAGGTGCTTATGGTGATGGTGGATTGATAACTACTAATAATATAAATTTTTACCGTAAATTAAAAATATTAAGAAATTTGGGAACCATCAAAAAAAATGTTCATGAATATGAAGGCTTAAACAGCAGATTAGATACCATACAAGCATCTATTCTTTTTGAAAAAGTAAATCATACAAAAAAACATAATGATTACAGAAGAAAAATTTCAAAGTACTATGATGATGAACTGCAATTTATTAGTGAGGTTAAAACTACAGAAACTAAACCGGGATCATCTAGGCATTTATACGTTATAAGGGTTAAAAATAGAGACAGGCTTTTGAAGTATTTGCAAAAAAATGGTATAAGTTCGCAATTACATTATCCTTATAGTCTTAATAGAGCAGGGGCATTAAGGGGTAGTGTAAAAAAAGAAAGTCTCCCAATATCTGAGAAATGGGCTAAAGAATGCTTAAGTCTCCCCGTTTATCCATATATGAAGTTAAGTGATGCTGAAAAAGTAGTTAAGACAATAAAAAAATATTTTAATTATTAAATGAGCCCGGGCTCACATAGTGTTTATTTGATTATTTCAAAAAAAAAAGGTTTTTATAAAACTTATGTTGGATATGCAAAAAACATCAAAAATAGATTAAATCAGCATAATTCAAATAAAGGTGCAAAAAGTACAAAAGGGAGACATTGGAAATTAATTTATAAAAAAAATTTTAAAGATAAAAGTAGGGCTTTAAAATACGAATACTTTTTAAAAAAAAATAGAAAATTAAGAAATGATATTAAATTAAAATTTATAAGAAATTATGGATAAAAAGATTATTGTAAAAGTAGCTGCTGGGTTAGGTAATCAAATGTTTATGTATGCTAACGCATTCTCTTTAGCTAAAAGGTTTGGTTATAAGTTGCTTATTGATAATACATCTGGTTTTTTTCAAGCTAAAAACAGAACTTTTGGGAGAGCTTTTGGATTAAATTCTTTTAATTTAACAGGAGATTTAGCAGATAAATCTGATAAATACGATAATTATATAACTCATAATTACAAAAAAATAATTAAAGCTCTAAATAGATTTCAAAAAAACAAAGCTTTTTTGACGGATCCGAAAGGTTCAAATAAGAAAACTTATTATGAAAAAATTGATAATCCTTTATCTAAAACAGTTTATCTTGAGGGATATTTTGAATCCGAAAAGTATTTTTTTGATCTTAAATCTGAATTAATTGAAGAATTCAAAATAAAAAACTCTTTTATTAACAATAGAAATAAATTTATTAATTTATTAAGTGAAAGCAATTCAGTTTCAATCCATGTACGTAGAGATAGATTCGTTGAACCAAGTTACTTCAACGATAGAGGAAGAGAACCTAAAAAGGATATGAGATTAGAAGATATTATTAATTATATTAATAGAGCTGTCTCATATTTTGAAAATAAAATTGATAATCCAAAATTTTTTATTTGGTCTAATAATTTTTCTGATCTTGATAAAATATTCGATAAAAATAAGTTTATTTTTGTTCAGAATAATGACTATATAAATGATTTCTATTTATTTAGCTTCGCAAAACATTTTATTGTAAGCCCATCTTCATTTCATTGGTGGGGTGCGTGGTTGAACCAAAATCCTAATAAAATATGTGTAAGACCTTCTGACAATTTAAATCCTTCAAATAATAAAGATTTCTGGCCAGAGTCCTGGTCTATAATTTAACTTTATTTAAGGCGTTATTTTTAAATAAATTCGCTTCTTTAATATATCTTCTAACCATTTGAGTTGTTTTATGGCCTGTCATTGCCATAATACTTCTTTCATCAGCGCCAGACTCAGCCGAAACTGTTGCAAATCCTGACCTTAAACTATGGCCAGAAAAATTTTTATTATCTATCCCTGCCATTTCTAAATATCTTTTTATTATTAGAACTACTGATTGATCAGTTAACCTGTGATTTGTTAATGATGATCCTTTTGCAAATCTTCTAAAAATTGGACCTTCTTTAATTTGTGATAAATCTATCCATTTCTTTAAGTGAGATACAGGACAATAATCTTTATTTGAGAAGTAGGGCAGTCCTTTAATCATCCCTTCTCCAAATTGGTCTGTTTTTGATCTTCTAAGAGTGATTTTTAAACCTTCAGGTACAAACTCCAGATCTTCATAATCTATTGATATTAATTCTGTTCTTCTAAACCCGCCTCCGAAACCAGTTAATATGATTGTTTTGTCTCTAATTTTCTTAATTTCCTCAGTTTTATCTTCATCTATTACTTTAATTATTGCTTTTAAATGATTGATTAATATTGGTTTTTTGCCCCTTTGAATACTTCCTTTTGTACGTTTAATACCCATTAGGTTTTCAATAATTATCGGATGCTTTGTATCGAGATAATGGCCCTTATGTTTATGAATCATGCTTATAGAGACCAATCTACGCCTTAAAGTACTCATTTTAGAGTCTTTTCCAGACAGATAAGTCAGATATAAAGCCACTATTTTAGGTTCTGTAGGTAATGATTTAAAACCATGCTTAGCACAGAAGGCTCCAAAGTCCTTAAAATCTGATTTATAAGCTCTTATAGTATTGCTTGCTTTTGAGCTTTTAAGGTTATTTAAAGTTTCCTCATGTAAAGCTTTTAGATCTGTAACTAGTTCATTCATATCTATTACTATTGATAACAATTAATTATCGCTACTAATATAATAGATGATTTTTAAAGTCAAGTGATTAAATATACAATGATGTTCGATTCTAGAAAAAGAATTGTCATGGACAGAGGTCCAAGCTGGCCAGATTATGATAAAGCTGAGCCTTTTATGGTTAGATACTATCCCTTATTTCGTAAAAGACCTAAATGGTTCCCTTTCAATATCTTCATTCATCAGATCTTAAAGAGTGATAGAGGCGATTTACACGACCATTATTGGTCTTATTTGACTATTGTAGTTAAGGGTGGATATTGGGAAACAAGGGAAAACGGGACTTTTTGGAGAGGGCCTGGCTATATCGGTTATAGAAAGGGTACAGATAGACATAGTTTAAAGATTCCAAAGGGTAAATCAGCCTGGACAATCATATTTGTGGGTCCCAATAAAGGTTCAAAAAAGTACTCAAGTTATCAAAAAAACCCCTAAAAAAGGGGTATTTTATGGCCAAAAAACCCTTATTTTTCAACGTTTTTTGCAATCTGAGGGTGTAATTTTTTAAAAATATAGGTTTTATGCGGTCTATTAGAGCCTATATGTACACATCACAAAAATAGGCCTATATATGGCCCATTAAACGCTATATTCTGATACTGCATTGCTCCCCTATTTCATTAAGTAATAATGATAGTTTTCTGGCAAGCTAATAAATAATAAACTCTAGAAAGCTTTATTTTAAGCCATTTTTTACATACAAGACCTTATTATCAGTTAAACAACCTGAGATATGCTATTTTTTATGAGTTACCATTGGTTTCGAGATTAATTACAAATATTAAATATCAATTTATTCAATAAAAACAGTTATATAACTAAATAACTTAAAGTGATACTTTAAGGTAAAATAGAATAATTAAACAAAATACTTGAGAGATAAAAAAACGACAATAGGTAAAGTGAAAAACGATATGGTGGTAGACACAAAAATAGTACTAGCGATGCTATCAACGACCTTTTTAGGTGAGTACATAGAGCCTACTAAATAAGTTAAAATCGCACTAGGCATAGAACTTTGAATAAATATTACACCCGCCTCTACCCCAGACAAATTAAAGACATAAATGATTAAAAGACCAATAATTGGACCAAAAAACATTCTCGTAAATGAGTTTATTAATGAAAGCTTAAATGAAAATACTTTTAATTTAGTAAGAGCAATGCCTAAAGCCATTAAAACCATAAATATAGTTGCATAAGATATCAAGTGGGTAGCGTTTTCTAAAAAGATAGGAACCTTTAAATCAAAATATAAAAAAATAAAAGCAAATAAAATTCCGTAAATTGGGCCATTTCTAAATAGTATTTTAAAATCTAATTTCTTTTTTGCTAAAAAAATACCCAAAGTAAAGTGCAAAAGCATTATTACTGATGCAATAGCTCCAGCGATACCAAAACCTGTATTACCATAAGCAAATAAACATACAGATAAACCAATATTCCCATTGTTTGGAAGAATTAAAGGAGGTAATTCATAAATAATATCTCTTTTCGTTAAAATTAGCGTAATGATCCCTACAAAAGCAAAACCAGATACCATAATTATTTTATAAGTGAAAAATTCAATAAAGGTTTCAAGATTAACGCCGGTTGATGTAAGTGAATAAAATATTAGAGCTGGTGTTCCGAATGTTCCAGTTAACTTAGTAATGAAATCAGTGTCAAATTTAGGGTTTTTTTTTCCAAAATAAAACCCAATACCAATAACTAAGAAAACAGGAAAAAATACATCGACAAGCTTAAGGTAAATCTCCATTAAGCTCTTACATCAGATTTAGTCGGTTTTCTCAAGGGTTTATTAAAACCTATGGCTTTTTCAAATTCATTTAAACGTTTGTATATGGATCTTAGTTCAGTAATTCTCGTCCAATTTTGCAAAAACAAAGAAAAACTACTTTGAACTTCTCTAAAAGCACTGGATGTTTGAATTAATACACCAAGCGTCATAGCACCTGTAAATAAACCTGGTCCCATCAAAAGGTATGGCACTATAATCATTGTTTGGTTGTACATAATCAACCAAAGATCAAAATAACCGTAATGTAAAAAAAGTCTGTGGTAATTGAATTTTATGCCGGTAAATAACTCTAATACTGTTGGTGGTTTAACATAGTTTTGTCTATCATCTTCACCATAAACTAATTCTTTTCTAAATGCTGCTTCTACCTTCTGATTATTATATTCAAGACCTGGCAGTTTTATACCAACTAACCAACTAATTACTAGTCCGCCCAAACTAGCAGTAAGTGAAACCCAAACTAAAGAACCGGACACATCTTTAAAAAATGGAATTACAACATTTGATGATAACCCCCACAGAATAGGAATAAATGCTATTAAAAGCATTATTGCTCTAACAACCTGCAGACCTAAACTTTCAACAATTTTGGCAAAATTCATACAATCTTCTTGTATTCTTTGTGATGCACCCTCTACTTTAGCGTCAACTTTTTTCCAATATGGCATATAAGAAAAAGTCATAGCTTCACGCCATCTAAAAGCCCATAATCGAGTAAAATAATTAGTGACGGTATAGATCATTACGTATGGTATAGCCAGCTTCATAAATAAGAAAATACCGTCATAAAATTCCGATATATCTCTTTCGGTTGCCTTTTGAAGTAGATCGTAGAAACCTTTGTACCACTCATTAATTTGAACATCTATCCAGGTTTGAGCAAGCAAAGATAGAAAAATAAAGAATGCACCTCCCCATGACCATAACATCCATTTCTTTTCGGTAAAAAAACTTCTCCACATACTAATCTTTCAAAAAGTTATCAGCGTATGATTTGATTATAAAATTTGATTTTTTGGGTTCTATAACTTCGAAACTAATATTATTTTTTTTTGCATATTCTATAGCTTTTTCTTTTGTTGAAAACTTTAACGATACTTCACCTAGTGTATCTTCTCCGGACTCCCATCCCATTAGTGGATTTGTTTTTGTATTTTTTGACTCAAATGCAAGAACCCATTTTTTGGTTTTGCCCCTACCCGATTGCATTGCTGTTTTACTAGGTATAAAAATTTTTGCTCTTTTCATATTAGTTCATTGGTAAACTACAGACAGATCCTGGTGCTTCTTTGTTATTTATATTTATTTTAAAATTTTGAGAGACATTACAATACTCAAGGTTGATCATAGCTATACCGACTATCATTTTGAACCTGGGTGAATAAACGGCAGATCTTAAATGTCCGATAGTTTTTTTATTTTCATTAATCAGTTCTATTTCTTTTGTTAAATTAATCTTTTTTCCTTTTATTTTTACACCCATTAGTTTTCTTTTAATTCCTTCCGACTTTGCTTTTTGTAATGCTTTTTTTCCTAAAAATTCAATATTGCTATTTAGATTAACATATTTATCTAATCCACATTCAAAAGGATTATCATTATTATCCATATCGTTACCATAGGACAACAAAGCACCCTCTATTCTTTCAATAACGTTTGGACAACCTGGTTTTAAATTGAATTTTTTACCAACTTTAATAATATAATCATAAAGTTTAAGACCTGACTTCAAATTTTCAACGTAGATCTCGTATCCACCTTGTTTGGAAAAACCAGATTTTGATATCATAAAATCTATGTCTTCGAATTTAAAATAATTAAAATTAAAAAACTTTAGCTTACCGATCTCATCTCCGAAAACTTTTTTCATTACATCTAACGATTTAGGTCCTTGTACTGCTAGAGTAGAAATTTCTGTCTCATGAATTTGTACATTTAAATTCATTGAGTCAGCAATTCCTTTCGCATAAAGTAAAACATCTGAGTCCGCTATACAAATTCTCCATTTCATATCTTCTACTTTTAAAACCAGAGGATCATTGATCATATTACCATTTCCATCTATCAAAGGAACGTAGTAACATTTGAGTATTTTAGCACCACTTAGGTCCCTGCAGGTCATAAGTTGAACTAATTTATTAGAATCACTACCGCTAACTTCAATTTGCTTTTGAACAGAGACATCCCATAATTGAACATCTTTTTTTAAGTGAAAATATTCATCTTCGAGAGACTTAAAATAAGTTGGTAATAACATGTGATTATAAACAGTATAACCACCTACTCCATAATTTTCTAATCTGGAGGTGTATGGGGTTATTTTAACTCTTCTATTTTTTGAAATTTCAAATTTTTTCATCTAGTTAAGATATTTTTTTGAGCGTTTTAGTAATATTAATATTCATGTTGTCAAAAATATTTCGTTCATTACTTTTGATATTTTTATAAATATAATTAACAAGTTTTGATAATGGTTCAGCAAGATCTATTTCGGGAATCTCAAGGCTATATTTTGCTTGTTTAGCTTTCTTAAAATATATTTTAATTTTATATATAGACTCGTTTTCATCACAATAAATAATGGCATTCTTAAATTTAAATTTCATAAGTCGAATTTTTATTGGGGAAATCCAAGTATTTTTAATAAAAACATTTAATTTATTTTTATAAGTTAAGTTGATAAATGCTGTATCAGATCTAGGAGACTGTGCATTGTTAATTTTTAAAGATTTTGATTTTATTGGATTTCTTTTTAGTAAATAAAATAAAATTGATAGATCATGAACTGCTAAGTCCCAAACCACATTAACATCTTTTCTTACAGGTGCTTGCTCTCTATAAGACTCTACTTCGTTAAGTTTGCCAAACCTATTGCTCTCAATGATCCTTTTTATGTAATTAATAGAACCTGAAAAAATAAACGGGTAATCAACAAATATTTTCTTTTTGTTCTTTTTTGAAATTTTTTCTAATTTTTGTACCTCTTTTTCAGATAATGAAATTGGTTTCTCAACTAAAATATGTTTTTTCATCATAAGTGCAAACTTAGATATTTGGAAATGTGTGTTTGTGGGTGTGGCTATAACAACTATATCGATATTATTTGTAATCGATTTTTTATAATCCTTTGAAGTCTTTATAAATGGAAAGTCTTTTTTTGCTCTTAATAAATTTGATTGGGATTTATCTGAGACAGTTGCTAGCTTAAAAAAATTTGAATTTTGAAAATTTCTAGCTAGCTTTGGTCCCCAATACCCATAACCTATAAGGCATACTTTTAATTTATTCATTTTTTAAAAATTCAGCCACCTTTTCTCTCATTTCAAAAGCATTTTCAAGTATTATCATGTGACCACAGTTTTTAATGATATGAACTTTCGAACCAGGAATTAATTCAGCAAATTTTTTTCCATTTTCTAATTTAATCATTTTGTCCATTTCGCCAAAAATAAACAAAGTTGGGGATTTAATATTTTTTACAGCTTTAAGACCATTTTTATAGTTGTTGCAAGCTATTAAATCTACGGCTAATACCTCTCGCACCTCTCTTGTTGAGTTTAAAATTTTTTGCAATGGATTGCCTCCTATAAACTGTTTTGAATTACCATAACCCCATTTCATCATTAAATTCAAAGACTCCATATCACCTGACAAAGACAAATCAATTAAGCTCTTATTAACCGGAATTTCATATGCACCGGCAACAAAAACTAACTTTTTAATCTTTTCTGGAAATCTTAATGAAAATTCTAATGCGACCAGGCAACCCTGAGAATGACCAACAATTGTTACTTGATTAGTGCCAATTTTATTTAACAACTTATCTAACCAAACTGCAATTTCTTCTATACTTTTTAAACTCTCTCCCTCAGAATTTCCATGGCCTGGGAGATCTATTGTAAGTACATTAAAACCAAGTGAAGAAATATACTGCTCAGTTAATGACCATACAACGTGAGACTGCCCGCTGCCATGCAATAAAATAACTGTTTTTTTATTTCTATCGAAGGTAAGTCCCGCATCAGATGCAAAAACTTTTTTTTTATCAACTTCAATAATCAACTTAATTCCTTAGCTTTAGCTCTAAGCTCGTACTTTTTTATCTTCCCAGTAGATGTTTTTGGAAGATCTCCAAAAACTATTTTTTTTGGAATTTTAAACCCAGCAAGTGTCTCTCTACAGAACTTAATAATTTCTTCTTCCGTAGCTTTCTTTTGTGGTGATAGTTCAACAAATGCACATGGAGACTCACCCCACTTTTCATCAGGTTTTGCTACAACAGCTGATAAAGACACTGATGGGTGTTTAGAAATAGTATTTTCTATTTCAATAGATGATATATTTTCACCACCAGAAATGATTATATCTTTTGATCTATCTTTAATTTGTATGTAGCCATTAGGATGCATTACAGCTAAATCTCCTGAATGAAACCAACCACCTTTCATAGACTTTTTCGTTGCATCCTTGTCTTTAAAATAACCTTTCATCACGACGTTTCCTCTAATCATAATTTCGCCTATGGTCTTGCCGTCTTTAGGAACTGTTTTCATATTTTCTGGATTCATAACTTTAACATCTTCCGTGTTTGGATAACGAACACCTTGACGTGAACTTATATCAGCTTTCTCATCTTCATTAAGTTCATCCCATGCACTATTCCAAGCACACTGAAGAATATGACCATAGGTTTCGGTCAATCCATATACATGCATAACCTCAAAGCCTAATTCTTTCATCTTTTTAAAGATTATACTTGGTGGTGGTGCAGCTGCAGTTAAAACATAAACTTTGTGATTTAGTTTTATCTGTTCTTCTTTTGGTGTATTTGCCAACATATTTAGTATAATCGGAGCACCTCCAAAATGAGTGATTTTATGTTCTGAGATTAGCTCAAAAATTTCTTTAGCTCTTATATTTCTAATACAGATAACACGAGCATGTAGCATTGCTAAAGTCCAGGGATAGCACCAGCCATTACAATGAAACATCGGTACAGTATAAAGAAAATTTAATCTATTTGGCATATTCCATGCAGTTACACTACCTGTAGCCATTAGGTAACCTCCCCTGTGATGATAAACTACACCTTTGGGATTACCAGTCGTTCCTGATGTATAATTTAATGAAATTGCCTGCCACTCATCATCTGGTCTTTTCCAAATAAAGTTTTCATTTCCCGTATTAAGAAAACTTTCATACTCAAGATCTCCAATTTTTTTTGCATCTTTTAAATTTTCTTGCTTATCAATAATATCTATAACAGAAATTTTTTTATTTGTTGCTTCTAGCGCTTTTTTTACAACTGGACTAAATTGTCTATCAACAATTAGAACTTTAGTATCTGCGTGATTTAAAATATAACCTACCGTCTTAGCGTCTAATCTTGTATTAATTGTATTTAATACTGCCCCAGTCATTGGGACTGAATAGTGAGCCTCAAATAGTTCAGGTGTATTTGCTGCCATAATAGAAACAGTATCACCCTTTTTTACTCCATGTTTTTCTAATGCACTGGCAAACTTAATTGCTCTCTCGTAAACTTGTTTCCATGTGTAGACTCTTTTCTTATAAATTATAGCCTCATAATCTGGGTAAATATCTTTTGTCCTCTCTAAAAAAGTTATAGGGGTTAAAGGAACATAATTTGCTTTATTTTTTTCAAGATTCTGTTCGTAATTGTTCATTTCAATTAAAATTCGCTTTCATCATTGATTTACTTCCTGTTACTGCTGATAAATAATGACTTTGGGCTCTTGGTAAGATTTTATCAAAATAGTAAGTTGCTGTATTTATTTTGTCTTCGAAAAAAGATTTATTAGTATCATATTTATCATAGCTAACTTTAAGAATTTTCAGCCAAGAATGAGCTAAACCCAAATAACCTAAAACCTTTAAATAGTCATTACAGGCAGCACTAACATCATCTTTTGAATTTTTATTTTTTTCAATAAGCCAGGATGTAAAATTATTTATAAGTTCAACATATTTTTGAAATTTTTGAACAAATAATACTAGTTCTTTCTTTTTTTCATACTCTTGTATCTCTTTTGTAATTTGAGCTATATAGTTATCATAAATATTATTATTGAGAATTTTTCTAAAAACTAAATCAATAGCTTGAACTGAATTTGTTCCTTCATATATTGGAGTAATTCTATTATCTCTAAATAATTGTTCAATACCTTGGTCTTTAGTGTAACCATATCCACCAAAAACTTGTATCGCATCATTTGTTATTTCCACTCCTATATCCGTAAAAAAAGATTTTATAAGTGGTGTCATCATAGAAACCATGTCATTAGCATTTTTTTTGATTGTTGTGTCAGAATGGTTTAAACTTACATCAATTTGTTGAGATACCCAAAAAGCTAAAGACCTTTGCCCTTCTATTAATGATTTCATGTTCATTAAACTTCTTCTAATATCTGCATGCTTAATTATCAAATCTGCATCTTTATTGTTACTATTATTTGCTTTACCCTGTTTTCTCTCTTTAGCGTATGAAAGAGCGTTTTGGTATGCTGTTTCCGATATACCTAAACCTTGAATACCTACGACAATTCTTTCTAAGTTCATCATAGTGAACATAGAACTCAAACCTTTATTTTCTGGTCCAATCATATAGCCAGTTGCATTTTCAAAATTCAGAACACAAGTTGGGGATCCCTTAATTCCCATTTTTGTTTCAATTGACCCGGTATTCACTCCATTTCTTGGACCAATTGATCCATCATCTTTAACAACAAATTTGGGAACAAGAAATAAACTAATACCTTTTGTTCCAGATGGAGATCCGGGCACTCTTGCTAAAACTAAATGTATTATATTTTCAGTTAAATCATGATCTCCTGAAGTAATAAAAATTTTTTGTCCGCTTAACTTATAAGAATTATCTTTTTGTTTGACAGCTTTGGTTTTCAATAAACCCAGATCTGTGCCACAATGAGACTCGGTAAGACACATTGTACCGCTCCATTTACCTTCAACAATTTTTGGTAAATACTTATTTTTGATTTTTTCATCTGCATGATGAAGTATACAATTATATGCTCCAATACTTAATTCACTATAAAGTTTGAAAGAAAGACTAGAAGATGAAAGCATCTCTTCAAAAAATGTACTGACTGTCTTTGGCATACCTTGACCACCATACTTTGGGTCACAAGATAGTGATGTCCATCCATCTTCTATAAATTTTTTGTAAGCTTCTTTATATCCCGGTGGAGATCTAACTATTCCATTTTCATAAACACAAGGCTTTTCATCCCCAATTTTTGCTAAAGGTAAGATTAATTCCTGATTAATTTTAGCAGCTTGTTGCAGAATATCTTTAACTAAATCAGAATTTATTTCTTTGTATTTATCTATTTCTTTGTAGTTTTTATTATCTTTTAAATGATCAAATAAAAACATCATTTCCTCTACTGGTGCATTATATATAGGCATTTAATTTATAAGTGGTTTTCCTGTTTTTAAAGTATGAACTATTCTATTTTGGGTATTTTGAGTTTCTAATAATTTCATAAAGCTATTTAATTCAAGATTATACATTTGATCTTCGGAAATTTCTTTATTTTTTTCAGTTTCTCCCCCACTTAATACATATGCTAATTCTTTACCAACTACCATACCATGATCTAATATCTTTTTATTATTATATAATTCGTCAAGTTTCTTTTGCATTTTTTGTCTCACATGATTACCTGATAATTTAAATTTGCATTCAATAGGAGGGTTAAATTCTTTATTTTTTTCAATAAATTTTTTAGCTACTTCGAAAAGGTTGTTTCGATTGATAATGACCTCATGGTTGCTATCTAAAAATAAAAGAGGTTTTGCCTCTTGCGGTGAAGTGGCTGTTTTGGCATAACCAATAATATCAAACACTTTAAGTGAGGCAAATTCTGGATCATTTTTTGACTCATCAGTTTGAGTCCAACGCCATAAAAGCTCTTTACAGCCTCCACCTGCAGGAACCAAACCAACAATAGTTTCAACTAAACCCATGACTATATTTGTATGAGAAACTACGTAATTACTCTGCAACAATACTTCTTCGCCGCCGCCAAGGGCTAAACCGGAGGGTGCAGATATAACTGGATTTTCACAATACTTTAAATGTTTACAAGTTTTTTGAAAATACTTTATAAATTTTTCAACAGATTTCATATCTCCCTTTTTAACAAATTCCATAACATAATTAAGATTAACTCCTGCGGAAAATTGCATGCTCTCATTTATTATAATCATCGGTTTGTCGGTGGCATTCATTAGAGCGTCCATAGAATTGTAATCTAAGGCATTGGCTTTTGTATTAAATTCAACAATATTAAAATCTTTAAATCTAAAAATTTCTGCAGAATCATTTTTGTCTACCTTTGTTACTAATCTCTTAATTTTACCAAGAGTTTGGATATTTGTATATTTTTGACGTTCTTCGTAAAAATTTTTTGATCCTTTGTTTTTAAGATTTTGTAAAAAAGGGTTTAGTTTTGTATCACCTAGTTTTGAAAAAAAATTATCCAAACCAATCGACTCTAACATTTCGAAAGGTCCCATAGACCAATTAAACCCAAGCCTTAGTGCTTCATCAATATCGTTATACTGTTTTGTAATTTGCGGTACTAAAGATGATGAATATAGAATTATTTTTGATATTACTGACCATGCATATTTTCCATATTTATCATTCCTATTAATTAATTTTAAAAGATTTACTTTTTCAATATTTAGTTCAATCTTTTTCGATGGAGAATAAATATTTTCATTTATATTAAGAGCTTCAAGTGTTTTCTTATTATTTTGTTTATTTATTCTATAAAAACCACCCTTCCCTTTACGACCAGTGTATCCGCTATCAATTAAAGTTTTGATAATTGGTATTCCGTCTACAACATTTTGAAAATCGTCTTTTGGATCCAATTCTTTTTTAAAACTTTTAAGAACATCTGACATTAGATCAATGCCTATTAAATCATACAATGCAAAAACACCTGTTTTTGGGATACCCATAGGCCTTCCAAATACAGCATCGGCTTCCTCTATTGAAAGTTTCATTGAAATAGCTTCTGTCATAGCAATTTGCATTGAATAGACCCCAATCCTATTTCCTAAAAAACCTGGTGTATCACCACATAAAATTACACCTTTACCTAGATTTTTTTCACAAAAATCTTTCAGCAATTCTATTTTATTTTTATCAGTGTTTTCTTCTCTGACAATTTCAAGAAGCCCCATATATCTTACTGGATTAAAAAAATGTGTTATACAAAAATCTTTTTTATCATTTTCATTTAATTTTTTAGATAATATTTTAAGAGGAATTGTTGATGTATTGGAAGAAACTACAGAATTTTTCTTTCTTTTATCAAATATTTTTTTATATATATCATGCTTTATATCAATTCTTTCTACAACTGCTTCTATAATCCAATCTGCATCAGAAACTTGATCAAAATTTTTAGTTATTGTACCTATTTTTAATCCATCAATCTTAGATTTTTCAAATAAAAGTGGTGGTTTTGATTTTAATATTCTCTCTCGTGCTTTTTCTACGATTTCATCTTTTAAATCGAGTAATACAACTGGAATATTTGCATTACATAAATGGGCAGCTATACCACTTCCCATTGTTCCTGATCCGATAATAACGACTTTGTTAATTTTCATAAAATGGTCGGGGCGGCAGGATTTGAACCTGCGACCCTCTGGTCCCAAACCAGATGCGCTACCAGACTGCGCTACGCCCCGAAAGGTTATTTATATAGATGAATAAATGAATTTTATCAATTGAAACATAAGTGCAATCAATATAATTGAGATATAATTAGTATTATGATTCAACATATATCAAAACCCTTTAAATGGTTTTTTAAATTAGAGGCTGCATCGGGTCTTGTTTTACTTTTTGCTGCAATAATTGCATTATTTGTCAGTAATAGTGAATTAGCATCTATCTATTATGATATTTTAAACTCTTATTTTGCTCTTGGTTTTGGAGAATTTAAATTAAAATTATCTGTATTACACTGGATCAACGATGTTTTGATGGCAATATTTTTCTTTTTGGTTTCTTTAGAGATAAAAAGAGAATTTATTCAAGGAGAATTATCAAACCCAAAACAGGCATCACTTCCAATAATTGCTGCTGTTGGTGGGATGTTAGTGCCAGCTTTAATTTACGTTGCTATCAATTTTGGAAATTCTGAAACTCTAAAAGGATGGGCGATTCCATCAGCTACCGATATAGCATTTTCTTTAGGTGTATTATCTTTACTTGGAAAAAGAGTTCCAATTTCTCTAAAAGTTTTTTTAACTGCTTTAGCTATTATTGATGATTTGGGTGCAATTGTGATAATTGCCTTTTTTTATTCTGGAAAAATACAAGCTATGTATTTAATACTAATGTTAGTATCAATCATTATCTTAATAATTTTTAATAGATTAAATGTAAGAAGCTTTATTCCTTATCTCATAATTGGGATTTTTTTATGGGACTTTACTCATTCATCTGGTATTCACGCAACTATAGCAGGAGTTTTATTGGCTTTAACGATACCACATAAAGATAAAAAAGATGAAAGCTCTCATAAAAATTCAATGCTAATTAAACTCGAGCATGCAATCTCACCATATGTTGCTTTCGGTATTATGCCAATCTTTGCTTTTGCAAATGCCGGGGTTTCTCTTGAAGGATTAAGTATAGCAACCTTAATGAATCCAGTGCCATTAGGAATTTTATGTGGGTTATTTTTTGGTAAACAATTTGGTGTTTTCATTTTTTCTTATGTTTCAATCAAATTAAAATTTGCTGAGATGCCAAATGACTCGGATTGGTTAAAATTATACGGCGTAGGTGTATTAACGGGAATCGGCTTTACAATGAGTTTATTCGTCGGAAATTTAGCGTTTGTTGACACAACTCAATATTTAAGTGGTGTTAAAATAGGTGTGCTATTAGGTTCTCTTGCCTCAACTCTTTTTGGGTATATGTTAATTTTATTAAGCAAAAAATAAAAATAATATGTTTAAATCAAAATTAATACTTTTAGTTATTATGATTTCTATTTTTTCATCAAAACTCAACGCATCATACGAAAAGCTAGCGTTTGATTTCTCATTCAAAGACCTTGATGGCTCAGAAATGAAACTTGCTGATTTTAAAAATAAAGTGATGGTTGTTACTAATGTAGCAAGTTATTGCGGTTTTACCTCACAATATGAAGATCTTCAAGAAATTTGGGAAAAATATCAAAGTAAAGGAGTTGTGGTAATAGGCGTGCCTTCAAATTCTTTTAATCAGGAAATGGAAACGAATAAAGAAATTAAGAATTTTTGTGAAGCAAAATTTGGAATTAGTTTTCCAATGACTGAAAAAGTTAAAGTCAAAGGTAGTGAAGCACACGAATTTTATAAATGGGCAAATAAAAATCATGGTAAAAGTGCTGTGCCTAAGTGGAATTTTCATAAAATTATAATAGGCAAAGATGGAAAGATCTTTGACACATTTTCATCTATGACTAAACCTACATCAGGTAAATTTGTAAAAGTTATAGAAGAAGCTCTTAACAAATAAACTAGATTTTTAATTTCATACCGTCATAAGCAGGCAGGATATTTTTTGGAAGATTTTTTTTTAAAAAATTATAATCTAGTTCTGTATGAAGGTTAGTTAAAATTGTTTTTTTAGGCTTTAAAAAAGTGCTTATTCTTATACTAGTTTCTAGATTAAAATGTCCAGGATGTCTTTTAAATTTAAGGCAATCTATTATTAAATAATTTAATTTTTTTAGATTATTTAAATCTGAAGGCTTAATATTACTACAATCACTAAGGTAGGCTGTTTTGTTAAAAACATAAGCTGTCGAAGTAATTTGTCCATGTTCAACTTTAAATGTATCAAAAGATATTCTATTTTTGCCTTTCTTAATCATTTGTTTCTTCTTGATTAAATTAGGTTTCATTATTGGAATATATCCTTGACCACCGTAAAAACAGAAATCATACTTTTTTTTTAACGCCTTTAACGTTCTTGCGTCTGCATAAATATCAATCCTTTTTTTATACTTCCAAAAAAAAGGTCTCAATTCAAATATACCACTTGTCTGATCTGAATGTTCGTGTGTGTAAAGAACACAATCAACATCGTTTATTTTATTTTTAATAAATTGCTCTTTAATATCTGGAGATGTATCAATTAAAACTGATAAATTACCTTTTTTGATAAAAGCAGAACATCTTGTGCGTATATTTAGTTTGTTTTTTTTATCACAATTTCCCCAGTAGTTATTAATCCAAGGTGAGCCCAATGAACTTCCGCAACCTAAAATAATTAATTCCATTTCAAATATTTATATTAAATAATTTTATAAAATTATTGGATGTAATCATGGAAAAGTTTTCCTCTGTCTCATTTTTTAAATTTGCTAAGAATTTTAATGTATATTTTAAATTTCCAGGTTCATTTGTCTTACCACGCAAAGGTTCTGGTGACAAATAAGGAGAGTCTGTTTCTATAAGTATTCTATTATTAGGAATAGATTTAAATGTATTTGCTAAGTCATTACTTTTTTTAAATGTTATAATTCCACTTGCTGAAAAATAACAATTTAGATTCAAAAGTTTATGTGCAAAATCTTTATTACCTGTAAAGCAGTGCATTAGAATGTTAAAACTTTTATTTTTAAACTCGCTAGATAAAATATCAAACATTTCATTATCAGCAGATCTTGAATGCACAATTAATGTTTTTGATGTTTGTTGGCTAGCGTGAATATGTTTGATGAAGCATTCTTTTTGAATATTCTTGTCTGAATGATTATAATAAAAATCTAGACCAGTCTCTCCAACACCTATTAAATTTTTGTTTAAGCTTAGATTTTCTATTATCTTTTCAACCTTCAAATCTTCATAATTTTTAGCCTCATGAGGATGTATACCGTAAGAACCAAAAATATTACTATAGTTTTTCAATATATTTAAAATATTTTTGAAACTTTGATCAGTAGTAGAAATAGTTAAGAAATATTTTACTCCATTGTTATTTGCTCTTTCAATAACATTTTTTAAATTATTAAAAAGTGGCTGATAGTCTAAATGGCAATGTGAATCAATTATCATTTTCAATTTTCTTAAACAAGATACCGGGTTTTTTAATACTTAAATCCGTTTTTAAATATTTTAAATTTAATAGACAATCAAGATTAAACTCATTCTTTGGTACGCCAAGACAGTCTAATACTTTGTGAGTTGAATCAGGTATTATTGGATATAATAGAATACTAATAGATTTTATTTGATTCAGAACTGTATAAATAACTGCATTCATCCTCTCTATATTAACTTTTTTCAAGTCCCATGGCTTTAGATCATTAAAATATTTATTAGCACTGAAAGAAAAATTTATTACTTCTTTAATATATTGGTTTAAATCTTGTTTATTCATTAAATTTTGTAAATCAGGAATTTTCTCTATAAGATTTTTAGTAATAATTTCATCTTCTTTTAAAAGATTTGTAAAATTTGGAATTTTTGAATCACAATTTTTTTCAACAAATGAAAATACTCTTTGGCATAAATTACCATAATTGTTTGCCAAATCATTATTAATACAATCATGTAAACTTTTTAAAGAAATACTTCCGTCGTTTCCTAGGGAAACCTCCTTAACTAAATAATATCTTAAAGGATCTATTCCATATTCATTTATTATTTCTAAAGGATCTAGAATATTTCCAAGAGATTTAGACATTTTTTTTTCATCCGATAAAATCCATCCGTGGCCATAAACTCTTTTAGGTAAAGGTAGTTTAGCAGCCATTAAAAATGCAGGCCAATAAATTGCATGAAAACGTAAGATATCTTTTCCAATAATATGAACGTCAGCCGGCCAAAAATTTTTATATTTTATATCATTTTGATCTGGAAAATCCAAAGAACTCAAATAATTTGTCAAAGCATCAAGCCAAACATAAATAATATGTTTATTATTTTTAGGTACAGGTATACCCCATGAAAAAGATGTTCTGCTTACAGACAAATCTTTTAAACCACCTTTTACAAATTCAACGACTTCATTTCTACGTGATTTTGGAAGAATAAAATTGGGATTTGATTGATAGAAATCAAGCAATTTTTTTTCCCAGGAAGATAATTTAAAAAAAAAAGACTCTTCTTCAACCCACTCCACTCTTGATCCAGAAACTTTTGCAACTTTAATGTTATTTTTTGATTCAATTTCATCACTGTCATAATATGCTTCATCTGAAACTGAATACCAGCCGCTATATTTTGATAAATAAATATCATTAGATTTTACTAATCTATTCCAGATTTCATTGACTGCTTTATGATGTCTTTTTTCTGTAGTTCTAATAAAATCATTATTAGAAAGATTAAGTGTTTTGCTTAGACTTTTAAATTTGAGGGATAACTCATCACAAAAAGCTTTAGGTTGTTTAGAATTTTTTTCTGCTTCCCTTTGAATTTTTAAACCGTGCTCGTCAGTACCGGTTAAAAATCTTACATTATAATTTTCTAATCTTTTAAACCTCGCAAATATATCAGCAATAATACTTGAATATGCATGACCCATATGAGGTTTACCAGATGGATAATATATTGGAGTTGTAATATAAAAATTTTTACCTGACATAATTTAAATAATTTCTAAATTGGTTGTAAACATTAATATTATTTAAGTTAAACTTATAATATCGAATTAATAAACTATTTATTTTATTTTTAATATCTGCAATATAAATATGGTTTTTATTTTTTTTAGATAATTCTAAAAACTTTATATCTACAAGAAATAATAAAAAATTAATATAAATATCTTTTTTAGTTTTATTAAACGTTTTTATAATTTCAAAAGATACTTTGTCGAATTCATTTAAAGAAGTGATTTCAAGTTCTTTTATAATAGGATCAAATTTAATTAAATTACCAGGTGATGTATATTGTATGTAATTATGTGTAAAATTCTCTTCAATTTCAAAATGTAGTTTTAGATGGTTAAAAATTAGTTTTTTTTGCTCAGAAGACAAAAAAACCTTAAATTCCAGAGATCGTGAAATTAATGTTTCAATTACCTTATTACATTTGTTATTTATCAAAAAGAAGTAATCATAATGTGAGGGTTCTTCAATTAATTTTAAAAGAGCGTTGGCAGAGTTTAAATTAATTAACTCAATATCGTCTATAATAGTGAATCTTGAGGTATTAACAAGTGGGGTTTTTGATAATTTTGTCTTCAGATGACGAATATCCTCTATAGAAATTGTATTTGGTTTTTCACATTTTAAAAAATTAAAATTTTGTTCAACATTAACTATAATTTTTTTATAAGTTTCGTTATTTAAATTAATTGAATAGCTATCTTTGTCGTAAGGAATTTTAGAATTCATTGATAAAATGTAATTAATAAAATGAAAAATAAAAGTTGATTTACCTATTCCTTTGTCTCCTGATAGCAATATAACTTTTGGGAGTCTTTTATTTAAATAAAATTTTTCAAATTTAATAAATAAATCATCATATCCAATTAATTTATTAGATTTTTCGATTTCAGTATTACTGTTTGTTATATTTTTCACTTTATTTTAATTTAGACGAAACAATATTTAAGATTTTTTTTTCGAGTTCTTTATCATCAGTCGAATTATCAAAAATAAAATATTTTTTTTTATTTTTTTTCGCTAATTTTATAAAAGCTTTTTGGGCATTTTGATAAAAATTTTTTGGAAATTTATCATACCTATTTTTAGTTTTTCTTTTATTAAGCCTGCTAGATGCTTTGTTAGCTTTTACTGTGAGAAGAAAAGTAATGTCAGGCTTAATTTTTTGAAGTATAAATTTGTGAATGTTCTCAATAAGTTCAAATTCAACTTTTTTTCCATAAACTTGATAAGCTATTGTGGAATCAATAAATCTATCGCATATCAAGATTTTTTTAGTTCTTTTAGCTTTTAGAATTTTATCTTGGATATGCTCATTTCTTGCCGCTAAATACAATAATGTGTCTGTATATTTATGAAACTTCTCACTCTTGTTTTTATGAAAATAATCTTTTAAAATTACTTTTCTTATTCTTTCTGCGCCAATTGTACCACCAGGTTCTCTAGTAAGCACAACTGGATAATTTTTTTTTTTAATATTTTTAAATAATTTTTTACTTTGGTAGGATTTTCCTGATCCTTCGATACCCTCAAAGACAATAAAAAAAAATTTTCTCTTATGCATCTCCCCAAATCATGTAATTAAAAGATAAAAATAAACTTTTAAAAAAATTTACCTTTTTAACGCTTTTGCTTGCATAAATAGGAAATTTTTTTACTTCTTCATTTGGTGACTCTAAAATTAAATTTCCAATTTGTTGGCCCTCTTTAATTGGTGCTTTAATTGGTCCGTTATATTCTAGTTTAACTTTGAGATCTTTAACTTCTTTTTTTTGTATAGTTACATAAATATCTTCTTTTAATAAACCTTCCACAATATTTTCTTTACCTAACCAAGTTTTAAACTCAAATTTTGGGACATCTTTTTTTGCTATTTCATATGTATTTGTATTTCTCAACGCCCATCTAAACATTCTTGCTGATTCATCTGATCTCGCTTGTTTAGTAACAAATCCACTTCCAACCGCAATTAACCTTCGATTTTCACCAACAATTGAACTTGCCAGAGAATATTTCTCTACGGCTAAATAGCCTGTTTTAATACCATCGGCACCTATCCGTTTATATAAAAGTGGATTTCTGTTTCCTTGTTTAATTGGGTCACCACCTGTTCTATCCCATGTAAATTCAGTTTCTTTAAAGTATTCATAATAAATTGGATAATTTTCGATAAGATACTTTGACATTACCGCTATATCTCTAACAGTTGAATAATTATCAGGATCATTAATACCGGATGAATTTGTAAAGTTTGTATTAACAAGACCAATTTCTTCTGCTTTTTCGTTCATCATATCGGCAAATGCAGTTTCTGTCCCAGCAATACCTTCCGCTAACGCAACACAAGCGTCGTTACCAGACACTACTATTATACCTCTTAACAAATCCTCAATTGAAACTTTATCGTTTAACATAATAAACATCGACGAATAACCGCTTTTAGACATTCTCCAAGCATTTTCGGATATGATAACTTCGTCTGAAAGTTTTATTTTTTCTTGTTTCAAAAGGTCAAAAACAATTATTGCGGTCATAATTTTTGTCATTGAAGCAGGATAAATTTGATGGTCAGCATCTCTTTCAAATAAAATTTTTCCAGAATTATAATCCATAAGAATGGCTGTGGGAGCTTGTATTTTTGGCTCAGCACTTAACTTCGTTAAAAATAAAAGCGATATGAAGATTATTGCAATTTTTTGTTTCATTTATTTTTTTTTATATCAAGATTATCAAAACCATACTTATTTAGCTTAAAGTAATCATTTTTTAAAGTATTAATTGAAGTATAAGGTCCTGCAATTAACTGATAATTATTTTTGCCTAAGCTTTTTATAGAAAAAACTTCTTCTTTTATATTCTCATTTATTAGTAATTCAATCAGACTAGAGGCCCATTTTTTAGAGTAAAATTCTCCAATAATTATTGAAAAATTTACATCCAACTTTTTATGAGTTTTATCATTTGAAGATTTAGAGATATTGTTAATTTTTACTTTTGTTACTGGCGCCTTGGTTAATACGCTTTGTTCTTCTGAGTAAGTAACTGCTTTTTTTGCAATAAATGATTTATTTTTTATACGCCTTTCAATTTCAACAAAAGGCATATCTGGGTTTAAATTTAATTTTTCTGATAATTCTTTAGTAATTAAAACTTTAAAAAAATCTGGATAGTTTACTTTTTTAGATACTAATAATTGTACAGATTTTTTATTCTCAGGATTTGTTATTATTATAATTGTATTTTTTTTATATTTATTGTGAGCCGCCTCAATATTATTAGAATTTAGCTTTGATGATATTATTTTATTTTCGAAATCACTTTCGTTATATATTAATGCAAAACCTTTTGATATTTTTGAAGTAGAAACATTGCTTTTTTCAAAAGAATGGTTCGTACAGGATAATAATAAAAAAATTAGGGTAAAATATTTAAATTTCATTTTTAAACTTATTTTTTAGAGTACACACAGCAATAGCAAATCTCAAAGACCTGTTCCATTTCAAAACCTTTTCATAGTTACTAAATACAAGGTATGCAGGTTTGAGAGTATTTGATCCAGGAATAATATCCTTATCAGGTGTAACAATTGCTGTAATAACATTTTCATTTAATGGCATGTTTTGATCATTTTTCAAATATTTTTTAAAAAATTTTAATTTCTTTTTATTTTTAATCTTCTTAGCAGAAGTATTTAAATATTTTAATGGAATATTTCCTTTAAGTTCAACTTTATAAAAACAGGGTTGATTTTTTTTCCAACCAATTTTATTAATATAATTTGCGGCAGATGCAAATGAGTCTTCAATTTCTTTAAGTTCAATATTAGCGTTTTTATTATAATCTAACGCATAGTTTTTAATTGTCGATGGCATAAACTGAAAATTACCAAAAGCTCCAGCCCATGAACCGTATAGAATATTTTTACTTATAATCTTTTCATCAATAAGTTTTAATAAAATTAATAATTCATTAGTAAAAAAAGCTTTTCTTCTTTTATCGAAACTTAAAGTTGATAGCGATGAAATAATATCCATTTTTCCCAAATATTTTCCATAATTAGTTTCAATACCCATCAAAGCTAGAAGTAATTCTTTTTCTACTGAAAATTTTTCCTCAATTTTATTAATAATTTTTTTTTCTTTTTTGTACAATGACAAACCTTTTTTTACTTTGTCGTGGCTAGTTCTTTTCCTTACATATGTTTTGGTATCTTCGTAAAACTCGGGTTGGTATCTATCGTATTCAATTACTTTAGATAAAAACTTTGCATCTTTCATAACATCATTTACAGTTTCTTGTGAAATTCCATTTTTGACAGCTGTCTTTTTAAATTCCAAAAGCCACAAATCAAAATCTTGGTTGGCCTCGAGATTTGTGAAGGTAAAAATTACTATAAATTTTAATAATATGGCTAAAATTTTCATTTTTAGCTTATATTCCAATATTTTTTTACATTCTATAAAATTATTGTATTGCTTTAATCTTTTATTCTTTCATGTATATAGAATATCTTGATGTTTAGATTTGGAGAGGTGGCTGAGCGGTTGAAAGCACTAGTCTTGAAAACTAGCAATGGGTTTACTCATTCGTGGGTTCGAATCCCACCCTCTCCGCCAGATTCATTTAATTTTAAAATCTTTTAAAAGTTTTGAGACATTGTTTGATGGTAATAAATCTTTGTGACCAATACCAGAATACCATTTAAAAATTTTATCATCATCATTTTTCAAAATTTCATAAAGTTTTTCTAGATCATCGTAATTTAAAGTATCAATATATTTATTAACAAATTTACTAAGAAGTATATCCATTTCTTTGATCCCTCTATACTCAGAACGATACTTAATTTTTTTCTTTAAGGAATATATTTTATTCATTTTATATAATTATATAATATAAGATAATATGAAAAATATAAATAAAAACAGTTTTTTATTTGAGGATATTACAGCATTAAAAGGAGTTGGAAAAAGACTTGAAAAATATTTAAAAAATAAAAAAATAGAAAAAGTTAAGGACATACTTTTTGACCTTCCATATGAGATTGTTGATAGATCAAAAATTACTAGCTTACAGAATCTAGAAATAGGAAAAATAAGTTCAATACAAGTTATTGTAGAGAAATATAATTTTCCTAGAATAAGAAATCTTCCTAATAAAGTAATTTGTTCTGAGAGCGATCGTAAAATAAACTTAATTTTTTTTAATACTAAAGAAGGATATATAAAAAAAGTTTTGCCTATAAAAAAAGAAGTTATTGTCAGCGGAAAAATTAATTACTATAAAAAAAATTATCAAATTACAAATCCTACCTATATCAAAGAATTAAAATCAAAAAAGGAAATTACAAAAGTTTTTCCAAAATATTCTCTAACAGAAGGTTTAAATGAGAAGATTTATAGAAATATTATTTATAGAGTTCTTCAAGATTTTGATGCTAGTGATGAATGGTATTCTGATAACTTTTTGAAAGAAAATAATTTTAGTAAATTACAAAAGGTATTACTAAATTTACATAATCCATCCACTAAGAAAGACTTAAATTCAAACGATTATAGAAGACTTGTGTATGATGAAATATTTTCAAATCTTATTTATCTTTCTACACAAAGAAAAATAATAAGAACAAAAAAAGAGATAAAGTATTTAAGTAAAAATAAAATTTCTAAAATTGTTTTAGATAATTTTGGTCATAATTTAACTAAAGGACAGTCAGAAATATTAATGGAAATTAATAAAGATATTGGTTCTGAACTAAGAATGTTTAGATTGTTACAAGGTGATGTTGGTTCAGGGAAAACAATACTAGCCTTAATTACTGCTGCTAATATAATTGAAATAAATTATCAGGTTGCCTTTATGGCTCCCACTGAAATATTAGCACAACAGCATTATAAATTAGCAATTAGACTTTTTAAAAACTCGAATATAAACATTGAACTATTTACAGGTAAAACAGATTTTAATAAAAAAAAGCATATTCTGTCTGATCTTCAAAATGGAAAAATAAATTTATTATTTGGAACACATGCATTATTTCAAAATAAAATTAAATTTTTAAATTTGGGATTTGTAATTATAGATGAACAACATAAATTTGGTGTTAATCAAAGAATTAAACTGGCTAAAAAAGGAGGAAAAAATTGTGATTTACTTCTTATTTCTGCAACTCCAATACCAAGAACTATGATGTTATCATTTTTTGGAGACATGGATATATCACGTTTAAATGAAAAGCCTAAATATAGAAAAAAAATTATTACTTTAATTAAACCTGAAAAAAAACTTGATGAAATTTTACCACTTTTAAAAAAAGAAATTTCTTTAGAAAGACAAATATTTTGGGTTTGTCCATTAATAGATATTTCTAGTAATTTAAATTATACATCTGCTAAAAAAAAATTCGAACAAGTAAATAAGCTTTTTCCAAATCAAGTTGGTCTTATTCATGGTGGAATTAATAAAAATATTAAAAATAAAGTATTACAAGATTTCCTTACAAAAAAAATTAAAATATTAGTAAGTACTACAGTTATAGAAGTGGGTATAGATTTTCCAAGTGCAAACACTATTATAATTGAAGACTCGAATAAATTTGGATTATCTCAACTTCATCAATTAAGAGGAAGAGTGGGAAGAGGAAATACAGAATCGATTTGTATTTTGCTGTACAAAAATAATCTATCCAAGAATGCAAGAGAGAGATTAAAAATTTTAAGATCTACCAATGATGGTTTTGTTATAGCTGAAAAAGATTTGCAATTACGTGGCTTTGGTGACATTTTGGGTTTTCAACAAAGTGGTATTAAAAATTTTAAATTTGCAGATCCATTACATCATAAGGATTTATTTTTACTTGCAGAAAAAGAAGTTAAAAAAATAGAAAAGTTTAATTTTAAGAAGTTTGAAAATTTATTAAAACTTCATGATAAAGCAGATATAATCAGTGAAATAGGAAGTTAGCTATTTGGGTCTGTACTGCCAGCAGATACAATAAATTTTGAGGCTTGTTCAAAAGTCATGTCTAAAAAAATAACTTCTTTTTTCAAAAACATTAAAAGAAAACCGCTGGTTGGATTTGGAGTTGTTGGTACAAAAACATTTATTAATTCTTGTCCGACTTTATCTTTAATTTCACTAGTATTCTCTTTTGTAGCAAAACCCACAGCCCAGGTTCCTTTTCTGGGATATTCAACTAATACTACTGATTTTTTATCACCTTTGCTTTTAGCAAAAGTTTCTGTTAGTTGACCTACTGCAGAATAAATAGTTCTTAAAATTGGGATTTTATTTAAAACTTGTTCAAACAAATCAAAAAGTTTTTTTCCTAAAAATGAAAGAGAAAGCCAACCAACAAAAGTAATTATAAAGACTGAAATTAATATTTCTAATCCTGGTATATTATAAGGTAGATAATAATTAGGATTTATTTCTTTAGGTAAAATTTTAGACGAAATTTTAATAATGAATAGTGTTAGATAAAGAGTTATACCAATAGGTATCAAAACAACAATTCCAGCTATAAAATTGTTACGTAATGCTGAAAACAAAGACCTTTTTGACTTTTTATTTGGCATAAAGTTAAATGCTTAAATAGAATTTTTTGTTAAACTTTGTTAATATCATCTTATGAGTAATAGTCATATCATAAATAGAAGAAAATTTCTTGGATTTATTGGATGCACCTGTGGATCTTATTTTTTACATGGTTGCGGAACAGTGCCAATTACAGAGCGTAAACAATTAACATTATATCCAGAAAGTATGATTAATAATCAAGCGGCTAAAGCTTATACAAAACTCAAAAATTCAAAAAAAATAAAGCTTGTGAAGAGTGGCAAAGATTTGAACAGCATAATTGATATTGGAAATAAAATATCAAAATCTGTGTCAACATTTTTTAGAAATGAAAAAAAAGAGGATCCAACAATTAATTTTGATTGGGAATATATTTTAATTGATGATAAAAAAATTAAGAATGCTTGGTGCATGCCAGGTGGTAAAATCGCTGTTTATACCGGGATACTAGACGTTGCAAAAAATACTAATGGTTTAGCAACAATAATGGGTCATGAAATTGCTCATGCAGTTGCAAAGCATTCTGTAGAAAGAATGAGTGCTGCAATGGCCGTTAATGTAACAACCCAAATAGCTGATATATTTACTGGTGGTAAGATATCACAGACTAGAAACACTGTAGGAAGAGCAACTGGAATGGATGTACTGCAGCTTGGTATAATGAATCCTTTTGGAAGAAAACAAGAGAGTGAAGCTGATTATTTGGGACTAATTTTCTCGTCCTTATCTGGTTACAATATAAAAGAGTCTACAAGTTTATGGGATAGAATGAAAAAAGCTCAAAAAGGAAAGGCCCCTCCTCAGTTTTTAAGTACACACCCTTCAAGTGATAATAGAATTAAAAATCTAAATAATTGGATACCTGAGATTATTTTGGATTACCCACCTATTAAAACTTAAATTTATTGGTGAGCCGTGTTGGATTCGAACCAACGACACCTTCCTTAAAAGGGAAGTGCTCTACCAGCTGAGCTAACGGCCCGTTAGAGAACTTGTTTTTATAATTAAAAAAGACAAATTTCAATTGCAAAATTATCTATACAACGAAGTAAGCTCATTATTTCCCGCAGCAACACATGGCGATTTAACACATGTGCCGATTATCCATTCAGAACCTGGATCTGACTGAAAATCTTTGTTACTTACAAAAATTGTTCCCATTTCAGTTGATTGACCTGCTTTTCCCTCAGCTTGTAATCTTGGGTCTTGAGCAGATTTTACAATAATTTTACTATTTGAATGTGGGTTTCTAAGCTTGAGATTTAGATTTATATAATTGATTATTTTCTTAGATGACCAACTATCAATACATAAGTCACCCCAAATAGTTTTAGTTTGATCATTACCTCTGTCACAATTGTTTATTTCTTTATTTACAAAATTTACGATAATTTGATGATTAGATTTAATTAAATTTGCCTTTTCTTGAACAGACGATCTTGTAGATGCAGTCCAGATTAAGGTAGATATGACATAGAATGCAGAAAAAAAAACCAAAATTTCTAAAAAACCAATTTTTTTAAAACCAATCATAAACTAACAATCATATTTTTTTTAATAGTCCCTTCAAAAAAATCTATCAAATTTTGAACAGTTTGCTTTCCCATCCTAATTTTACATTCTTTTGTGAACGTAGCTGAATGCGGACTTAATAAAATTTTATTATTTTTAATTAAAGGACTGTTCATCTCAATTGGTTCTTTTTCAAAAACATCAAGTCCAGCTCCAAAAATAAGATTTTGTTTTAGAGCTTTATCAAGATCTATTTCATTTATAATTCCACCCCTTGCTGTATTTATAATAATAGCATTATTTTTCATTGATTTTAGTTTGTTAAAATCAATTAAATTTTTAGTTTTTTCGTTGAGAGGCATGTGTATTGAGATAAAATCGCATGTTTTTAATGAATTGTTCAAATTATTAACTTTTACACCACCGTAATTTTCAATATCATTTTTATTTACGAATGGATCGTATACTTCAACGTTCATTTCAAATCCCAAACATCTTTTAATTAAAATTCTACCAATTCTTCCAAAACCCATAATTAAAATATTTTTTTTAAGTAATTCGTAAGTTGAAACATTGTTAACAGCATCTCTAAATTTGCCAGATCTAACCATTGAATCATATTGTGTAATTCCTTTCGATAAACATAAGATCATATACATTACATGTTCCGCAACAGATACGGCATTAGCTGTCGCTGTAATTAAAAGTTTTATATTATTCTTTTTTAAAAAATTAAGATCTACATTATCATATCCTACTCCATGCCTAGATATAACTTTAAGTTTTTTACAATGTTTTAATATATCCGAGTCAAGTTTTGCAACACGTAGAGTGATTCCGTCAAAATTTGGAAGAACCTTTATGAGACTCTCTTTAGAGACATCTTCGATTATTTCATATTGAAACTTTTTATTGTTTTTAAGTAATGAAATGCCTTCTTCTGCAATGTTTTCTATTATACCAATTTTATGCATATCAATAAATTCAAGCAAGAATATATCTTATTAACAATAATATAAAGTGGATTAAAGACATAAAATGAAATCGCTTTCAACTCAAAATTTATTTGAAAACTCTATTACTTTGATTTACTAAGTTATGTGTCAAAGCAAAACCTAATTTCTATTATTATATCTCTTATTCCCATTAGTTACATACTTGGAACATTCATTTTAAATCTAAATATATTGCTTCTAATCCTAATAGGTCTGTTTTTATATGTTAAAGGATATAGATATAAAATAGGATTATTGGATAAGTTGATAGTTTTATTTTTTATATATATTTTATTTACAGGATTATGGAATACTATAGAACTTAAGTACATTACCCAAAATACAAATACAGATTATTATATTTTAAATAAAAGTTTCTTTTTTTTAAGATACTTGTTTTTCTATTTAACAATAAGATTATTAATTGAAAAAAACCTAATAAACTTTAAACTAATATTTATAATATATTCTCTTGCCGTATTTTTAGTAAGCGTAGATGTAATTATACAATTTTTTGTTGGAAAGAATTTGTTGGGCCAGGTAAGTCCAAATACTTACAAGGTAACAGGAGTTTTTCAGGACGAAGCTATAGCAGGCGGATTTATTCAAAGATTTTCTTTATTTCTTTTTTATACTATATCTGTTTTTGTCGTAACTAAAAAAACTAATTTTAAAATCTATGCCCTTTCAGTTTTATTTTTAATTATAATTCTTTCAATTATCTTCTCGGGAAATAGAATGCCATTAATTTTGTTTATATTAAGTATTATTTTAATTTTATTTACTAATAAAACTTTAAAAAAATATTTTTTACAAATTTTTATCTTGATATGCTTTGTATTAACAATTTCAATTTATTCTAGTCCAACACTAAAAATCTACTATAAAACTTTTTATGAACAAACAATAAAAATAATCTCACTTTATAGTTTTAGAATAACTGGTATTGGTTCAGATTTAGTTTACAATAAAAGACCATTTTATATCCATGAATTTGACTCGGGTGTTTCAACTTTTAAATTAAATAAATTTATCGGTGGAGGTGTTAAATCATTTAGATTTAATTGTCCAAAAAGAAAAATAGAGAATATTAATGAGAGAACAACTTGTAATATGCATCCACACAATTATTACTTGGAAATTTTAACAGATTTAGGAACGTTTGGTTTTTTAATTTTTTTGACCGTATTAATTTTAGTTTTAAGAAAGTCTTACCGTCTCTTAATATCATCAGATTATAAATATATTTATTCACCTTTTTATTATATTTTTTTAATGGAGATTTTCCCTTTAAAATCATCTGGTAGTTTTTTTACAACGAATAATTCCGTAATTATATTTTTGGTTTTAAGTGTTTTAGTTGGATATATAAGCAAAAGTAAAATTGATGGCGGTCCCACGGGGAATCGAACCCCGATTAGATGATTGAAAACCATCTGTCCTAACCGTTAGACGATGGGACCAAATTTTTAATTGTCTTATTAACAGAAATATCATCGATAATAAACTCTACATTTTTTTTACCTTTCCATTCATTAAGACTTAATTTACCGAAAATATTAATTTTCTTTCGATTATTAGCTAGCAAATAACTTTGTAAATTTGTGCTAACTGCGTTAAATGTGACACTTTTAACTGTAGAGCCGTCATCACCTGCTAATACAGACTTTATGTGCTTTTCACCCACAATTGAAGATCTTAATATTTCCAAGTTTTCAATTACAAATCTAGGTTCAGGGTTACCAGATCCAAATGGTGATAATGAATTTATTTCGTGATAAAAGTTTTCGTTTAATGCGGAAGGAGATATTATCGAATCATAAAATATTTCATCGTTTTTTTTTAAATCTTTTTTAATTTTTAAAAAACATTTATTTATAAAATTTTTGAATTCTTCAATTTTTTCTTCTTTAATACTAAATCCGGCTGCCATCTTATGACCTCCACCACTCATTAAGATGTTTTTTTGAACTGCATTAATTATAAAGGTTCCAATATCAAAACCATAAACAGACCTTGCAGAAGCTTTACCGATACCATTTGAGATGGATATTATTATCGTTGGTTTATTAAATTTATCTTTTAATCTAGAGGCAATAATACCAATTATTCCTCCATGTAAATTATGTCCAGATAGAACTGTAACAGGTTCATTTGGATTAAATACTATTTTTTTTTCAATTTTATTGAACATATCTTTTTCTAGAAACTTTCTCTCATTATTAAAATTTTCAAGTTCTGATGCGATTGTATAAACCTCTTTGGGATCTTTACTTAATAGTAGATTTGCCCCATGAGAACACTTGCCCACTCTTCCCCCTGCATTAATTCTGGGTCCTAAAACATATCCTAAATGATAAGTATTTAAATTTGATTCAATGCCACATATATTTTTTAAAATTTTTAGTCCTGGATTAGAGATCTTATTGATAATTTTTAAACCTTGGCTAACAAAAGCTCTATTTAAACCGACAAGAGGAACTACATCACAAACGGTACCGAGTGAAACTAAATCTAGAAAATCTATAAGGTTAGGTTCTTTAACATGATTTGTTTCAAACCAATTTAAATCTCTTAATTTTTTATTTAAAGCGATAAGAAACATATAACAAACTCCTGCAGCACAAAGATAATTTAATTTTGAGTTATCATCGAATCTATTAGGATTAACGACAGAAAAGGCTTTTGGAAGTTTAATTTCTGATTGGTGATGATCTAGAACAATAACATCAATTTTATTTTTTAATGAATTGATCGTGTCAAAAGACATTGTACCACAATCTACTGTAAAAATTACGCTAGAACCTTCAGATATGAGTTTATTAAAACCCTGAGGATTTGGCCCATACCCTTCTTTTTTTCTATCTGGGATATAAATTGATGAAAACTGTCCTAGTTTATTAAAGTAATTTCCCAATAGAGCAGTAGAGGTTGCGCCATCAACATCATAATCACCAAATATTCCAATTTTTTCTTTTGATACAATTGCTTTAATTGTTCTGTTTACACTTTTCTCCATATCTTTTAGGATGAAAGGGTTAGGTAAGAGATTTTTTATTCTTGGATTTAAAAATAAATTAACTTCTTCAATTTTAATGTTTCTAATAGATAATAATTTCGAAATAATTTCACTTAAATTGAAATTATCTTTTAAATAATTTGCTGTTTCATGATTATATTTTTTTATTATCCAATTTTTTCCTGAAACAGAACTTGTTTTCATTTCTTAATTATATTTTTAACTTTTTTAAAAATATTCTGACTTTTATGAAGCACAAATGAATTTGCTTCGAAGCACGTGCCTTTGTCATTAATGCCTTTAAGCATATCGCCATCTGTAATACCTGTAGCACAAAAGATTACATCACCTTTTACCATATCAATAATGCTATATTTTTTTTCAAAATCAGATATACTCAAAGCTTCAGCTCTTTTGATCTGATCCTTATCTTTCAAAACTAGTCTAGTCTGCATTTGGCCTCCAAGACAATGTAATGCAGCTGCAGCCAAAACACCTTCAGGTCCACCTCCAGTTCCTAAATAAATATCAATAGATGACGTAGGATCAACTACTGATATCACACCCATTACATCACCATCATCTATAAATTTAATTTTTACATTAAGTGAATTAAGGGAAGATATAATATTGTTATGTCTATCTCTTTTTAAAACACAAGCGGTTAATTTATCTGGATTAACATTTTTAGCATTAGCTAATAATTTTATATTTTTTTTAACAGAAAAATCTAAATCAATAAGATTCTTAGGATATCCACTTCCTATTGCAATTTTTTCCATATATGTATCTGGTGCAGACAAAAGGCAATTTTTTTCAGCTATTGCCATAACTGAGATTGCATTTGGCAAATTCTTTGCAACAAAATTTGTTCCTTCTAATGGGTCTACAGCTATATCAAGATTTTCACCAATTCCAGTCCCAACTTTTTCACCAATATAAAGCATTGGGGCTTCGTCCATTTCACCCTCGCCTATAACTACTTTACCTTGAAAACTAATTTTATTTAATTCAGAACGCATCTCATCGACAGCTGCCTGATCGGCAGCAATTTTGTCATTTTTTCCCTTAAATTTTGAAGCACCAAAAGCAGCTCTTTCACAAACTTTTATGAAATTATTTAATAATTTTGGATTAATCAACTTTAAATCTCTTCTATTCTTATAAATTTTGGACGGTTTATTATAAAATTTTTTTTATTTAATTCGTCAATACATTTTTTAACATTTTTGTTTTTAGCTTTATGGGAAATTATTATTATAGACGCATACTTTTTTCCCTTTAAAGGATCCTGAATCAATCTTTTGACTGAAATTTTATTTTTTGACATAATTTTTGTTATTGCGGAAAGAACACCTTTTTTATCAACAGCATCAAGTCTGATATAGTTGGAAAACAATTGATTTGATATATCGATAGAATTGATTTTTTTTCTTTTTTTGTGTGAAACAGAAAAAGGATATTTTAAATTGCCCCTTAGTATTGAACATATATCTGAAACTAAAGCTGATGTAGTTGGACCAGCTCCAGCGCCCTCACCTTGTAAGACAGATTTTCCAATAGGTTCGCCTTCTATAATCACGGCGTTTAATACACCATTGACATTACCGAGACGAGAGCCCTTTTTAATCAAACATGGATTTACCCTTTGAATAAGTTTTCCTTCTGAAATTTCGCTAAAACCAATGTGTTTTATTTTATAACCTAATATGTTTGCGTTTTTAATATCTGTCTCGTCAATAAAATTTATACCCTCCTGATTAATATTATTTTTATTTATAAAACAATTAAAAGCTAATGATGAAAGTATTTGGACTTTAGATCGTACATCGTCACCATTTAAATCTGATTTCGGATTACTTTCTGCATAACCTAATTTTTTAGCTTTATTTAAAGCTTTATTAAAAGAAATATTCATTTTATCCATGCTTGATAAGATAAAATTTGAAGTGCCATTTAAAATTCCATAAATTTTTTTTGTTTTGTTCGCAACAAACCCCTCTTTTAATGTCCTTATTATTGGTATACCACCAGCAACAGCGGCCTCAAATTCAATATTTACTTTATTTCTTTCCGCAAGTAAGGCAAGTTGATCGCCATGCTTTGATATTAAAGATTTGTTAGCAGTAACAACATGTTTTTTTCTTCTTATTGAATCAAAAACAAGCTTCTTGGCTGGACCGTCTGCTCCGCCTATAAGTTCAATGACTATATCAATATCATCTAGTTTAGACGCGTCTAAATAGTTACGTAACCATTTTTTTTTAGGTATAGATATACCTCGTTTTTTTTTTTTATTTTTTGCAGAAACATATTTAATATCAAAGAAAACATTGTTTTTTTCAATTATTGATTTTTTATTTTTTATAAGATGTTTGTAAAGATTTAAACCAATATTTCCTAAACCTACGATTGCTAGATTAAAATTTTTTTTTTTAGTCATTCGATTGTTAAATCTGGGTATTTTTTTTCATTACCTTTTTTGATAATTATTTTTGCAACATTATCTATATCACATTCTTGCAAATCTTTACAAAGCCTCACTAATGTAATTTTAGGTCTATTTTTTAGCTTTTTATTTACTATGTTGTTTTCACCTTTTTTTATATTTAATTTTGATATTTTATTTCTTTTTTTAATTTTGTCCCTAATTTGTTTTTTTTGTACATCAACTGAAACTAAGTTTTTTTTATCTTCATTTGACATATTTAATTCTACCAAATCAAAATCTTTATCTCTTTTTGATGACTTTGAAAGGGTGTAAATCTCTATAGAAATATTATTTTCAAAATAGTCGTTCATTTCTTTTTTATTTGCGCACTCATGATCTCCACATATATAGATTTTTTTAACCTTGCTGTCACTGATTGTTGTACAACTAACTAAAATAAAAAAAAAAATAAATAAAAACCTCATTTAATGCCTGTGTTTTCTTTAAAATTATTCATTATGTTCATGTTTTGAATTGCTTGACCTGCAGCTCCCTTAACTAAATTATCAATAGCTGACAAAATAAGAATTTTTCTTTTTTCTTTTAGCTTACAAATAGAAATTTCACAAAAATTTGTATTTAATACATTTTCTGTTCCAATATTTTTATTTAATGGATTGATTTTTACAAAATAATTATTTTTATGAAATTTTTTTAATTCTTTAAAAACTTTTTTTACAGTGACACCAGGTTTTAATTCTAAATAAATAGATGATAACATTCCTCTAAAAGTTGGAATAAGATGGGGAATAAAAACATAATTGATTTTTGTATTTGATGCTTTATTCAATTCCTGATCTAGCTCACTTGTATGTCTGTGCTTATAGGTACCATATGCATGAATTGACGAAAAAATATTTTTATGCTTAAATTTCTTTTTTAAATTTTTACCAGCGCCAGAATATCCAGATTTTGAGTCTATTATAATATTCTTATTATTAATTAAATTTTTCTTTAATAATGGAATTAAAGGCAATTGAATTGACGTAGGATAACAACCTGGGCAAGCAATAATTTTAAATTTTATTAATTTGCTCTTTGTAAATTCCGATAAAGCATAAATAGAATTTTTAATTAATTTTTTTGCCATATGTTCTCTACCGTAAAACTTTTTATATACGGAACTATCGGATAATCTAAAGTCAGCTGATAGGTCGATTATTTTTAATTTTTTATTCATTAGAGTTCTTGAAATTATTTGACTTGCTCCATTGGGTAATGCTGTAAACAAAATATCAATCATGGTCCAATCTACAGATTTAAGTTTCGATATCTTTGGTAAATTTTTTGTGATTCTTTTATCAAAATACTGAATTTTCTTTCCAATGTTCTTTTGGGCACATAAATACTTTATTTTAACCTTGGGATGATTTGATAAAAATTTGATCAAATCTAGTCCAACAAAACCTGTTGCTCCAGCGATAACAATATTTAATTTTTTTGCTGACATAAATTGTTTATATCACTTTTAATTTTAATAGTAATGAATGATTTATCTCTTAGAGAATTGGAAGCTTCTACGTGCTTTTTTGTGTCCGTATTTTTTTCTTTCAACTTTTCTCGAATCTCTGGTTGTAAATTTATTTTTCTTTAATACTTTTTTTAAAGTGGGATCAGTTTTTACTAATGCTCTTGAAATTCCATGTATTATTGCACCAGCTTGGCCTGATAATCCACCACCTTTAACATTACATTTAACATCAAATTTATTTATTGCATTTGTTTCTTGTAAAGGCATAACTACTATTAATTGATGGACTGGTCTTTTAAAGTAATCATTCATGGTTTTTCCGTTTACAAAAATTTTCCCTGTCCCTTTCTTAATCCATACTCTTGCCACAGACTCTTTTCTTCTTCCTGTAGCATAATTACTTTCTTTAAAATCTAATTTCATTTTGCTAATATTCTTTTCAACTTGTGTGGTTTCCATTAGACTTTAATATGATTTTTTTTGTTAATTTCAGAAAAGTTGATTTCAACAGGGTTTTGAGTTTCATGAGGATGTTTGTCACCATAATACATTTTAAGTTTGCTTAATTGTTTTTTTGCTAAAGGACCACCTGGCAACATTCTTTTTACTGCATATTTTAGAATATCTTGAGATTTGTTTTTTTTAGTTAAATTTTTTGGATTAATACTTTTTATACCTCCTGGATAACCCGTGTGTTTATAATATTTTTTATTTTCAAATTTTTTGCCTGTAAATTTCAACTTTTCTATATTTGTGACTATAACAAAATCTCCATTATCTTGATTTGGATTATATTGAGGTTTATTTTTTCCTCTGAGAACTATAGAAATATATGCTGCTAGTCTTCCTACTACAAGATCTTTGGCATTTACTAAATACCAATTATTTTTAATATCTTTCTTTTTAATAAAGGGTGTCATTTTAACTTGGCGATAATTACAAGTTATTAATTACTATGTCAATAAAAACTATGTTTTTAGTGTGCTATAGTAAAAATAAATTGATGAAAGAAGCAAAAGAATTGTAGAAATCTGATGTAATGAAGCAATCCAAATATGTGCTCCGCTTAAAAGAGTGAAAATTCCAAGAATTATCTGCACAAAAATCATTGTCAACAAATACAATGTTGGTTGATACATTTCTTTCTGTCTTCTGTAAAAAATATAAAAACTCATAATTACAACATATATAAAAATTATGTAGGCTAGTTTCCTATGGATAAATTGGACGAATGATGGTTCGCTTAAGACTTGTGGAAAAGTTATATCTTTGTAAGTTAAATCATCAGGAAAAAAATTATTATTCATCAAAGGCCAAGATTGATAAATTTTTCCTGCATCTAAGCCTGAAGTAAAAGCTCCAAAAGTAATTTGTGTAAATATTAAAAGTATAAATATTTTTGAAAAAATATTTTCATTTTTTGTACTAAAGAAAATTTTATTTTTTTGGTTTCTTATATTTAAAAAATACCAAAAAATTGCTGAAAAAAGGATAAAGGCTAAATTCAAATGTATCGCTAACCTGTAATGACTTACAGTAGTATTTTCTACAAGACCACTTTTTACCATATACCAACCTACGGTTCCCTGAACTAAAATTAGTAAAAATAGTATAAAAAAGTTTATATTATAATTTTGATTTAAGATTTTTTTAAAATATATATAAATAAAAGGTATAAGGAAAAGTAAGCCCAAAATTCTTCCTAAAATTCTATGGATGTATTCCCAATAGTATATAGTTTTAAATTCGTTAAGCGTCATGCTTTGATTAAGAAGATAAAATTGAGGTATCTCTTTGTAAAGATTAAATACATCATCCCATTGGCTATCATTTAAGGGTGGCAGAATACCTTTGACAACATCCCATGTTGTTATTGACAATCCCGAGTCGGTTAATCTTGTTAAACCACCAACAATTACGATTATTGATATAAAAAATAATAGGCTGATTAACCAATATGTTATAAATTTTGAATATTCTTTTCTTAATATTATTTCCATTGTTGTGTTATATAATAAATGTATATTTAATTAATTGCATTTATGTCGCTGAATAAAAATAAAAAAATATTAAAAATTAGAAAAAAGTTGGATATTTTAGATAGCAAGATGCTAAATATTATAAAAATTCGAACTAATCTTGTACATCAGGTACTACTAAATAAGACAAGTAAAAAACAAATTGTAGATAAAAAAAGAATAAACGTGATCCTTAAAAATATTAAGAAAAAATCAATTAAAAAAAAGCTTGATGTGAAGCTAACGCAACGTATTTGGTCTAATATGATTAAAGCATATATAGATTTTGAATATAGAAAATTTAAAAAAAAATAATATTATTTGCTATGCGGTGGAAGTTTTTTTTCTATAAAATATTCGTGTTTTCTAGTTTCGGGATTATATTTTTTTAACTTTAATTTTACTTTAGCTTTTTCACCTTTTGTAGGTTTCTTTACATAGTAATAGAATGCGCTATCTACTTTTTTCTCTGGAACTAATCTAACCTTAATTGATGATTTTTTAGCCATTATTTTTCTTGTTTAATTTTATCTATAATCTTTTTAATTTTCACCAACTTAGTTTTAATTGAAAATTTAAAATTTTCCTTATTTACACTAGAAATTAAAGTATCGTCAAGTTTTATCGAGGGATCTTTTAAAGCTTTTTTTGCACCATTAATTGTGAATCCTTTAGTTTTAAGTAAAACATAAATTAGTTTTATATATTTAATGTCTTTATCTGAATAGTACCTTCTATTTCCAGAAAGTAATTTAGGTTTAATTTGTTTAAAATGTTTTTCCCAGAAACGTAGTGTGTGAGTATTTGGTTTCTTATTCTTCTTATTTACAAGCCCTATTTCCTGTGCAACCTCACTAATTGTTTTATAGACTCTGTTATTTTCCATTTAGTTTTTTTTTTGCTATTTTGGATGGTGAGAAAACTACAACTTTCCTCTCACTGATAGAATGTTTAACTTTAGTTTTTGGGTTCATACCAAACCTTGCTTTTTTAGAAAGAACTTTAAATGTCCCAAATTTTGATATTTTGAAACTACCGTCTTTTATTAAACCATTTTTTATGATCAAAAAGATATTATCATAAATAGACTCTATATAGTTAGTAGGTAACCTGTAACGATTTTTAATATTATTTACTATATCATTTTTGCTAATGTTATTTCTTCTCATTATTAATATTTTTGATATGACCAAGATTTAGCTTAATTTTATCGATCATTTGTCCTTTGGCAATTTTATAACAAACATCCAAAGAATAAGAAAAACCTAATGCATCTGTTGATCCATGACTTTTAACGACGGGGCCTTTCAAACCAAGAAAAATTGCACCGTTATATTTTCTTGGGTCTAATTTATTTTTAAACTTTTGGAGAGCAAAATAAGATAAAATAGAAGAGAACTTAGAAAAAATATTGCCAGACAAAGCTTGTTTTAAATTGTCAGTTAAAAAATTTGCTGTTCCTTCGGCGGTTTTTAGAGCAACATTTCCAGTAAAGCCATCGGTTACAATAACATTACAATTTCCATCTGTTATATGATTTCCCTCTACGTATCCATAAAATTTAAAATCTCCCATCTCATCTAATTTTTTAAGTTTCGTGTAGGTCCCTTTTAATAATTCAGTTCCTTTAATCTCTTCTGAACCTATATTTAATAGTGCAACTTTAGCCTTTTCATTTGGAAATAACGATTGATACAGCGCGGCACCCATTTCGGCAAAGTCTATCAAATTTTTTTCACTACAATTAATATTTGCCCCAAGATCAAGAACAACATTCATTCCTTTTTTATTTGGCCAAAGTCCAGCTAAAGCTGGTTTATCAACATCCTCTAAAGTTTTTAATATCATTTTTGACATAACCAACAAGACACCAGTATTTCCTGCGGATAATGAAACATCTACATCTAAAGAATTTTGAGATTCAATTGATTTCCACATACTCGAATTCTTTCCTTTTTTTAAAGCCGATAAAGCTGGTAGATCATCAGATACAATAATTTTAGTATCAAAAATTTTAAAGTTTTTAAGAGACTTTGTTTTTATTTTTTCATTAATTAAATCTTCATTTCCAAATAAATAAAAAAAATAATCATCTAAATTTTTATTTCTTTTTATAAATAGCTCTATACCATCAAGATTTTTGTCAGGAGAGTTTTCACCACCCATTAAATCTATTGCAATTTTAACTTTTTTATCCATTAAGAATAAACTTTAAATGGGACTACTTGTCTAAAACTTTTTTCCCGTTATATAATCCAGTTTTCAAATCAACATGATGTGAAAGTCTGTATTCACCAGATTTTTTATCTTCTATAACATTTACGTTTGTTATTCTATGGTGTGATCTTCTTTTATCTCTTCTTGATTTGGATGTTTTTCTTTTTGGTACAGCCATTATTTACCTATAATTAAAATTTATAGAACCATTTAGCATATTATTGACCTCCAAATCAAAACAAAAATCTCTAAATTTTAGAAAATAATTAGCTAATTTCATTACATTTTCATCATCTGATTTATCTTTTGAATAGAAATATTTCACTAAGAGTTTTTTTGACATCTCATTATTATATAAATTTTGATCAACGTTATATAAAATATCATAAAATATTTTGTTCAAATTTTTCATATTTTTGTTAACAGCAACATCGCCATGACCAAGTTCTCTCAAATGGTACTCGATATTATGAAAAATATTATCGAATATATCTTGTATTTTTTTTTTAAAATCACTCTTTTTAGATATTTTCAATATTATTGAAAGGTGAAAAAAAATTAATAGTATACGGGTCTGAAAGTTATCCGAAAGCTTGGTTTCATTATAAAAGAATTTATTGCGTGATAATTCAGTCAATTTATTATAAAGTTTATTATTATGTTTTTTATAAAAGCTAAACATGTTTATTTTTTATTTATCCTGATATTTCTATCTATTTTTCTAACAAATTGCCAAAGAAACAAAGTTATAAATAGCCACGGTATTATGTATTTAGAAAATAGACAAGAACTCCTTATAATTAACAAAAGCAACAAGAATGATGTAATTAAAAGGTTGGGTCAACCTCACTCTAGGTCTATTAAAGGTGAAGACACATGGATTTATATTGAGAGAACTAAAACTAAAGGGAAAGTTTATACATTTGGTAAGAATGTTTTGGTTAACAATAATGTATTGGTAGTAAGCTTTAACGAATATGGAATTTTGAAAGAGAAAATTTTTTATGACAAAAAAAATATGAACGATTATAAATTTACCAAAACAGAGACCTCAAATGAAATTAGAAAAGGAAGTTTTGTGAATTCTTTTTTGCAAAGTTTGAGGCAAAAAATGCGGGCTAATTCACCCAAATAATTTTATATTTACTAATGTGATATAACGGCTAAAAGCAAAAGTGCAACAATATTAGTAATTTTTATCATCGGATTTACTGCAGGCCCTGCTGTATCTTTGTAAGGATCCCCAACTGTATCGCCAGTTACTGCTGCTTTGTGTGACTCTGAACCTTTACCACCATAATTTCCATCCTCTATAAATTTTTTAGCATTATCCCATGCTCCACCACCAGCTGTCATTGAAATAGCAACAAATAACCCTGTCACTATCACACCTAGAAGCATTGCACCGACAGACGATAGTGCTGCTTCTAATCCGCCTATTGAATAAATGACCAAGTATAAAACTATAGGTGATAAAACTGGTAAAAGAGATGGAACTATCATTTCTTTAATAGCTGCTTTGGTGAGTAAATCTACTAATCTACCGTAATCCGGTTTTCTCTTACCTTTCATAATACCAGGAATTTTTTTAAATTGTCTTCTTACTTCTATTACCACAGCCCCGCCAGCTCTACCTACAGCTTGCATACCCATTGATCCAAATAAGTAAGGCAACATTCCACCAACTAACAATCCAATTACAACAAAAGGATTTGATAAATCAAAACTTACATCTATTCCTTCTAAACTCGAACCAGAAACAGTAGAAAAAAATTTTATGTCTTCTGTGTATGCTGCAAATAAAACTAACGCCCCTAGACCCGCTGATCCTATTGCATAACCTTTTGTAACTGCTTTTGTAGTGTTTCCTACAGCATCTAAAGCGTCTGTGGTTTTTCTTACATTTTTTGGTAGTTTAGACATTTCAGCAATACCACCAGCGTTATCTGTAACAGGACCATAAGCATCCAATGCAACGACCATTCCAGTCAGTGCTAACATAGCAGTAACAGCAATAGCGATACCAAAAAGACCTGCTAATTCATTAGTAGCTATGATACCCGCAACTATTATTAATGCAGGTAATGCTGTTGCTTCCATTGATACGGCAAGGCCTTGAATAACATTTGTTCCGTGTCCTGTTGTTGAAGACTTAGCTACACTCCTCACAGGTCTAAAATTTGTTCCAGTATAATACTCTGTTACCCAAATAATTAATCCAGTAACAGCTAAACCTATAATTCCACAGTAGTATAAATCTGTACCATTAAAAGATTTATTTCCAACATTAAAAACTTGATCTAAACCAATTGTATTTGAAGTAATAGGATATAATAATATTAATGATACTACAGCAGTCACTATAAAACCTTTGTATAGAGCTCCCATAATATTTTTACTTTTTCCTAATCTTACAAAAAAAGTACCAATTATAGATGCAATAATACATCCTCCTCCAATTGCTAATGGATAAATCATCATACTCGCATCGTTTTGGAAAAAAATTGAAGCCAATACCATTGTTGCAACAATTGTAACAGCATAGGTTTCGAATAAATCTGCAGCCATACCTGCGCAATCTCCAACGTTGTCTCCAACATTATCAGCTATCACAGCAGGATTTCTTGGATCATCTTCAGGTATACCTGCCTCTACTTTACCAACTAAATCTGCACCAACATCCGCTCCTTTTGTAAATATACCTCCGCCAAGTCTAGCAAAAATAGATATTAAAGATGCGCCAAATCCTAAAGCAATCAACGCATTTATTAATTCTCTGCTATCGACATTGAACGAGATCAAAACCCAATAGTAAACTGATATGGCTAATAATGCTAAACCAGCAACAAGTAATCCTGTTATGGCCCCAGACTTAAAGGCCATAGTTAAACCTTTTTGTAAACTTGATCTTGAGGCTTCTGCGGTTCTTACATTTGCTTCTACTGAAATTAACATGCCGAGATATCCAGCAACTCCTGATAGCAGTGCTCCAATAAAGTAACCGAGACCCACCAATAAACTAAAAAAATAACTGATGACTAATAGGACAATAAAACCTACTATAGCGATTGTTTTATACTGACGATTTAAATAAGCCTTCGCGCCAATTTGAATAGCCTCGGCAATTTCTTGCATTTTATTATTTCCAGTGTTGGATGAAATAATCTGTTTACTCAAAATATAACTGTATGCTACTGCAAGAAGACCAGCTAATATTATTAAACTTAAGTTTTCCAAAATGAATTCTCCCTAATTTGATGTCTAATTGCCAAAAAATCTAACAAAAGGCAAGAAATTAATTTTTATAATTTCTAACATTCTTAGATATCTTATCCAAAATGGCATTTAAATACCTTTTATGTGCATTTTCCAAAAAGAAATCAGATATTTTCACGTACTCACTTACTATAACTTTAACTGGTGTTTTGTGGACAAATAAAAGTTCATAGGCAGCAGACATTATCATTAACTTGAGTATTAAATCAGTTCTAGAGGGACTAAATTCTTTTTTTAGTATTTCCCTTAATTTTACTAAAATAAATTCTTCTCTTTCTATTGTTCCAGATACAATATCTTTTATAAATTTTTTATATCTATGCTTAGGATAGGTTATTAATGTGTCCTTGTTTATATAATAAGAATAAAGCTTCTGAACAACTATAATTCTAGCATTATGATTTTTATTTGAACTGACCATTACAAGATCTTTAACACATCTAAGACAGCTTGAGCAGCCTCTCTACCGTTATTCAATCTTTGTAAAGCTTGTTTCTCATTAAAGGATGTTATCAAACCATTGCCTATTGGTTTTTTATTTTTTACAGATAAATCCATAATGCCATTTGTAATAGCACTACATATTAAATCAAAATTTTTAGTTTTGCCCTTTATGATACATCCAATGACTATAAATCCATCAAATTTATTTATTACTCTTGATAAGACTTGTGGTATTTCAAAAGATCCCGGAACTTCTAAAATTTTAATTGAGGTAATACCCTTAGATTTTAAAAGTTTAACTGCTCTTTCAAGCATTTTTTTTGTAATATTTTCATTATAAAGTGAATACACGATGCAAATTTTTCTATTCATGGTTTTAATATTTCTTGTTTTTTTATTTTAATCCCGTAACCTTTTAATGCAATTATACGCTTTTTGGATCTAGAAACTAATATCATATCTTTAATTTTTAATTCTTTAATAATTTGAGCGCCTACTCCGTAATATCTCAATATTTTACTGTTTTCCTTAGAATTTTTTGTCTGAGACGGGCTTTTAACTATAATAAGAGCAAAATTATTAAATTTTGACAAATAACTTAAAGTTGATTTAAAAATATTTTTATTAAAATTAAAAATTGTATTTATAATATTTGTAGAAATTACTCTTACCCTTGGTGATTTTCTGTACGAAAAATTTTTACTTGTTAATGCATAATGCTCTGCGTTATCTAATTTATTTTTAAAAACTTTTAAATCATAATTGCCAAATTTTTTAATATTTATTTTTCTACTAGATATCATTTTAATAAATTTTTCATTTTTGAGACGATACGATATTAAATCTTCTATTTTAGCAATTTTTAAATTATGCTTTTTACTAAAAGGCACCAAATCATTATAGCGTGCCATGGTGCCGTCTTCGTTCATTACTTCACATATAACTGCGCTCGGATTTAATTTAGCTAGTTTTGAAATATCAACAGATGCTTCTGTATGTCCTGCTCTCTCTAATACTCCACCATTTTTTGAGACTAAAGGAAATACATGTCCTGGTGAAACTATATCTTTGCTTCCTGAAGAATTTTTAATAGCAACTTTAATTGTTTTAGCACGATCATAAGCTGATATACCTGTTGAAATTCCTTTTTTTGCCTCTATGGAAACAGTAAATGCTGTTTGTGTTCTAGATTTATTTATTAATGACATTAAAGGTAATTTTAATTTTTTTACTTTTTCTTGTGTTAGTGCTAAACAAATTAACCCACGGCCATGTTTAGCCATAAAATTTATTTTTTTTGCGTTTATTTTTGATGCTGGAATTACTAGATCTCCCTCGTTTTCTCTATCCTTATTATCAACGAGTATAAACATTCTTCCTCTTTTTGCTTCTTTGATAATTTCTTGTACTGTAGTTGAACTTTGTTTCATTTCTGATGTATTCTATTTAAATATTTGCCAACCATATCAAATTCGATATTCACAATGTCTTTTGTTTTAAGTTTCACTAAATTAGTTAATCTTAAAGTGTGAGGAATAATTGTAACTTCAAAGCTACTTAAATTTAATTTGGATACAGTTAATGATACGCCATTGATTGAGATTGATCCCTTTTCTACAATGAATTTTTTATACTTTTTTTCTAATGCAAATTTAACAATCCATGATTTATCAATTATTTTAATATTTTTTATAACAGAGGTTGTGTCTACATGGCCTTGTATGTAATGGCCTGAAATTTTTTTCCCATAATAAAGAGCTTTTTCTATATTAATAAACTTTCCTACTTTAATATTTTTAAAATTTGATCTACTCAATGTCTCTTTTGATAAATAAAAAAGAAATGATTTTTTTTTAATTCTTATCAAAGTCAAACAAACACCATCGCAACAAACGGACTCGCCTATATCTTGTTTCTTAAAATTTATGTTAGAAGAAACCTCCATTACAAGACTCCCTTTCACGTACCTGGGACTTTTCCTAAAACTTTTAATTAAACCCTGATTATATACAATTCCATTGAACATTATCTAATCCTAATCTTATAAAATTCATCTCCGTATAGATTAATTCTTATTTTATGTTTTTTGTTCATTTTTAAATCTTTTATTTGTTTCTTAAAAGAATTTTTTCCATTTTTACCAAGTTTATTTTGCGACATAAAAACATACAAATTATTTACTAGCTTATGTTTTAAAAGTTCACTGCATGTATTCGCTCCAGCCTCACATAAAATCCTTGAAAATCCTCTGGTCTTTAACTCTCTTAATATTTTTTTATACGGTAGAGAATTATTTTCAATTTTTAACTTTATAATTTTTACCTTTTTTGATTTAAGAAAATTTTCTTTTTTTTTATTGTGCGAAGCGGTTATGATATATGTGGGGATCGTTTTACTAGTTTTGAAAAGCTTTAAATTTTTTTTCAGTTTAAAATCTTTATCTATGATTACCCTCTTTGGACTAAAATGGTGCATACCATTTATTCTACAGTTGAGTATTGAATTGTCTCTATTAACAGTTCTGTAAGTGCTCAAAATACAGTCATATCTTGATCTAAGTAAATGTCCTTGTAATCTTGAATAACTATTGGTGATCCATTTTGCCTTTTTATTTACTGAAAAATAATCTTTTGAAATTGCAATTTTAACATCCGTATACGGTAATTTTTGTCTCTCTTTAGATAAAATATAACTTTTATAAAAGTTTAAAGAATCTATTTTCATCGTTCCAATATTTACTTTTATATTAGATTTACTTAAAAGTTGTTTTGCTTTATTAAACGTTCTCTTATCTGGATCAGGTATCGAGTAATATACTTTTTTAACATTCTTCTTTTTAATAATATTAATACAGGGTGGAGTTAAACCGTGATGAACACAGGGTTCTAAGGTAATATAAATTGTTGAACCATAAAAATTTTTTTTTTTATTTAATGCATTAGTCTCTGCGTGCGGTCTTCCATTTAAAGAAGTTTTGCCTGAAGATATAACTGCATTATTTTTAACAACAACACACCCAACGGATGGGTTTTCTTTAGTTGAACCAAGATGCTCGAAAGCTTTGTTGAAAGCTAATTGCATAAATTTTTTATCTAGAATGCGTTGAGAAATTTTCATGAATTGTTTTTGAAAAGTTAAATTTGATAATTATACTTTTTTTGTTTTGCCGTCTAATTCGTCAATATATTCACCAAACTCACCTACTTCTTTAAAATTTGTATATACAGAAGCAAATCTTATATAGGCAATTTTATCTAATGCTTTTAAAGCCTCCATTACCTTCTTTCCTATTACACTTGATTGTATTTCAGATTGTCCCATCTCTTCAAGTTCCCTAGAAATTTTTGAAACTACTCTTTCAATTGTATCTTGATCTGTAGGTCTTTTTTTTAGTGCAGTGAAAAAAGATTTAGCTAATTTTTCTCTATCAAATGGAACTCTTCTACCATTTTTTTTTATTACGGAAAGCTCTCTATGCTGAACTCTTTCAAAGGTAGTAAATCTCATTCCGCCGTTGCACGTACATAATCTTCTTCTTCTAATTGCTGTTCCATCCTCTGTTGGCCTTGAATCCACAACAGAAGTATCTTTTTCTCTGCAAAAAGGACAAAGCATGATTAATTTTTAAATAAATGATTGTATATAGGAAAATTAGAACAGAGATCAATTACTTCTTTTCTCACTTCTGACTCAATTTTTTTGTTATCGTTTGGATTTTGAGAAAGACCTTTTACAACTTTAGTAATTAATTCACCTATTTTTTTAAATTCATTTAAACCAAAACCTCTTGTAGTTGCTGCTTGAGATCCAAGCCTAATTCCTGATGTGATAGTCATTTTTTCCGTGTCGAAAGGAATACCATTTTTGTTACAAGTTATATTTGCATTGCACAAACTTACCTCGGCAGCTTTTCCAGTAACTTTAAAAGGTCTCAGATCTACTAACATAAGATGAGTATCAGTTCCCCCAGAGAAAATTTTAAAGCCATTATTTTTCAAAGTTTCAGATAAAATTTTTGCATTAGCAAGCACTTCTTTAATATAATTCTTAAATTCAGGTTTAAGTGCTTCTTGAAATGCTGCAGCTTTCGCTGCGATAACATGCATCAATGGTCCACCTTGATAACCAGGGAATACAGCAGAATTAAATTTTTTATGCAGATCTTCTCTATTAGTTAAAATAATTCCTCCACGACCACCTCTTAAAACTTTATGAGTTGTTGAAGTAACAACATCTGCATAATCAACTGGATTTGGATATCCGTGTCCCGCAACTAGACCAGAAAAATGTGCCATATCAACCATTAAATAGGCGCCGATACTGTCAGCTATTTCCCTAAATTTTTTAAAATCAATTATTCTTGAGTATGCACTTCCACCAGCAATTAATAATTTAGGTTTATTTTTTAGCGCTAACTCCTTAACTTGATCGTAATCAATTAAACCAGTTACTTTATCTACTTCATAATGAAATGCGTTTAACCATTTGCCAGATTGTGCAACTTTAGCACCATGGGTTAAATGACCACCAGAATTTAAACTCATACCTAATATTGTATCTCCAGGTTTTAAAAGAGCTAGATATACTGCCCCATTAGCTTGAGCTCCTGAGTGTGGTTGAACATTAGCAAATTTACAATTAAATAATTTTTTTACTCTTTCTAAAGCTAGTTCCTCAGCTTTATCTACAAATTCACATCCACCGTAATATCTTTTTCCTGGATAGCCTTCTGCATACTTGTTTGTCAAAATAGAACCTTGTGCATCTAAAACTGCTTTAGAAACAATGTTCTCAGAAGCAATAAGTTCAATATGCTCTTGTTGTCTCTTAAGTTCAAGTTTTATAGAGTTATATAGTTCAGGATCACTCTTAGATAAATCAATATCGAAAAAGTCTTTGTAATCCTCACGTGTTTTTTCTAAAATTTTTGGCATTTTAATAAATTTAAATTTTTTTAATTCTTCTTAAATGTCTTCCACCTTCAAATTTTGTGCTTAAAAAAATATTAACAAGTTTCAAAGCTTCTTTTTTGTTAGTTAATCTTGATCCAAGCGCAAGTATATTAGCATTATTATGAGTTCGTGACAAACGTGTTGAAACTGAATTATAGCACACAGCAGCCCTTATTTTTCTCAATTTATTTGCTGACATTGCCATGCCTGTTCCGGATCCACAAACCAATATGCCCATATTAGTCTTTTTAGAAGAAATATTTCTTGCAACTTTTTTTGCATAATCAGGGTAATCCACTTTATCTTTGCTGTAAGGACCAAAATCGAGAACTTTAACTTTATTTTTAATTAATTTTTTTTTTATAATTTCTTTTAAAGTAAATCCTGCATGATCAGAAGCTAGAGATATTTTTTTAAATATTAATTTCAATTAATTAAATCTATTTTCTAACATGCAAGCAACAATATGAATTCTATTTTGTTCGCCTCCATTAAAAAAATTGTGATATCTTGTATTGTTAGTAATCCAAACTTTACCATTTGCAGGCATATGTTTAGCTACATCTTCAATAACCATTTTGCACCCAGGATTTGTTATAATTGGAATGTGTAATCTAGGTTCCGGATCTTTGTGCCAGCTTAAAGTTGATCTTGGTTCTTTTAATAAAATTCTAACTCTTCCCAACTTAAATTTTTTACTTAGTGTATTATATACCTCTTCAAAATAAGTATTTTTAAAATCATCAATTAGTTCTGTGTATTTGGACTCGTCTATAGCTTTGTCTCTTTTAACTTCTTTGCCTGTTTCATCAGGCATAGTCCAATATACACCCCTTACATTGTGACCTTGTATCGAGTTTTCATCTCCAGGAATCATGTTCATTGGTATTGCATGAAAATTAGTAATTCCTAAAGTTTGATATTTGGATTTTTTTAAAATTTTATCTAAGTCTTGTCTTAACTTGTTAATGTCAAAACTTAGGTCGGGTACTTGATAGAAATCGTTAATCGTGTTTGTATTAGACATAATATATAGTTATTACACTTTTTTTTGATATTATAATATTATATTTGTCGCATTTAAAAAAGTTTAAAGGATAAAAAAAATGAAGTTTTATGGTGGATATCCAAGTTTAAGATTGAGAAGGAATCGCAAATCTAGTTGGGCTAGAAGACTTGTTGAGGAAAACAATATATCTGTAAATGATTTGATTTTACCAATTTTTGTAACAGAAGGAAAAAATAAAATTGATGAAATTAAATCAATGCCGGGCATATACAGATATTCTATTGATAGAATTAATAATATTGTAAATAAAGCGAGCAAGTTAAAAATACCTCTTATTGCGATATTTCCTAATACGCCTAAATCAAAAAAAGATATTATTGGGAGTGAAGCTTTAAATGAAAACAATTTAGTATGTAGAGCGATAAGAAAAATAAAAAAAAATAACCCTGAAATTGGAGTTATGGCGGATGTTGCGCTCGATCCATATACCAGCCATGGACACGATGGGATTATAAATAAAAAGCAAGTTTTAAATGATGAAACTATAAAAATATTATCTAAGCAAGCAATTCTACAAGCAGAGATGGGTTGTGATGTTATAGCACCATCAGATATGATGGATGGTAGGGTTGGAATAATTAGAAAAAGTTTAGATAAAAATAATCACAAAGATGTACAAATACTATCTTACTCTGCAAAATATGCTTCAAGTTTTTATGGTCCTTTTAGAAATGCGATTGGTTCAAAACAAAAAACTAAAATAAATAAAAAAACTTATCAGATGAATTACAGAAACTCTGAAGAAGCTATCCGTGAAGTAGCTTTAGATATTAAAGAGGGTGCGGACTTTGTTATGATAAAACCTGGGTTACCATATCTAGATATTATTAAATCGGTTAAAGAAAATTTTAAAATTCCTGTTTTTGTTTATCAAGTCTCCGGGGAGTACAGCATGATAAAAAATGGTATAAGAACTGGTATTCTTGATAATGAGTCAATAATTGAGAGTTTGATATCTTTTAAAAGATCAGGGGCTTCTGCAATAGTCACATACTTTGCATTAGATATTGCAAAAAAAATTTAATTTATTTCTAAAAACTTATTTTCAAAAATTTTACGTGATAAAGGAAATTTAATATTGTTTGGTATAAAAAATTTGTTTTCCATTAGCTTTCTTGTAAATAATAAACCTTCATATACTTCATTAGAGTTTATATCTACATTGGTTTTTGAAATCAAAAAAACAGGTATTTTGTAATCAATATTATCAATTTTAATATCAATATATTTTTGACCATTTATATTTGATATTTTATCTGTATCAATACCAAATCCTAAATTTGAAATTAAATTCAATTCCCAATGTAAGTAATTTAAAAACCAATCACTCTGATCAAAATAGGTTAACAAATTTTCTAAAGATTTGTAAATATTTTTTGATTTTTGATTTTCAGGTAATAAAATCCTTAGAATTGAGGTTATAGAATTTAAACAAAGTATTTTGTTTTTGTTATTAAAATATCGAGGCGCAAAGGCTTCTATCAACTCTGTTTTAAAATAGCCAATTCTATTATCACTTTTGGAGACATAATTTAAATAAATTTTATTTGTTAATTGTAAATAATTCTTTACTTTTCTAGATGTACCTCCATAAACAATACCATTTACTTTTCCAAAATCTGATGTGAACACCTCAAGTATGATAGCATTTTCCCTAAATTTCCTTTTTGATAAAATAAATCCTTCATTTTCCCAATTCATAAAATTAAATATTTAAATTTCTAATTAATTTGAGTGCTGCATTTTGTTGAGCAATTTTTTTGGAATTTCCCTCTCCATAAAACTTTTTTGAGTTTTGTATTTGAACATTTACTTCGAAAAATGGATTATGGTTTGGCCCTAATTTTTTTACTGTTTTGTAAATTGGAAGTTTTTTAAATTTTTTTAATGAAAATTCTTGCAGTTTTGTCTTAGGATCTATCTGAATAACTTTAGACTCATCTATAAAATGTTTCCAAATTTTAAGAACAAATTTTTCTGTATTAGAAAATCCTTGATCTAAATAAATAGATCCAATTAAAGCTTCGCATGTATCACTTAAAATTCTTTCATCTGATGAGCGTAGTGTTTTGAAGGAACTACCTGTTTTTATAAATTTTTTTAATTGTAACGATCTAAAAACTTTCGCGCATGTTTTTTTATTAACTAAACTAGCAAATTTTTTATCTATTATACCCTCATCCTCGTTTGGATATAATGTTATTAGTTTTTTTGATATTATTAATCCTATAACTCTATCACCTAAAAACTCAAGTTTTTCATTATTTTTTTCTTTATTGTAACTTTTGTGTACAAAACTTTTTAATAATAAATCTTTATTACTAAATTTTATATTTATTATTTTTTCGATATCTTTAATATTATTACTCATTTAATTATCTTAAAAAATCTATCTAGTCTTAACGAGTTGCCCCAATTCCAAAATTTTAAAACACTTCCTTTCAATGTATCGTTTGAGAAGAAAATTATTCTAGCTTTTCCAACTAAATTATCTTTATGAACATATCCTACATTACCCAAAAATCGACTATCGCTCGAACAATCTCTGTTATCTCCTAAAAAAAAGAAGTGGTCATCAGGCACTTTATAAAGATCTGAATTTTTCATACTTCCTTTTAATTTATAAACTATATTGAAACTCTTTTTTTTGGATAACTCCTCATTGTATTCTAAGACATCAATTTCTTTACCAGCACATCTTATGTCGTTTCTATTATTGATTTTCTCTCTTTTAATCATTTCGTTATTAACGAATAAATTTCCATCTTTAAACTGAATCTGATCTCCTGGTAGACCAATCAATCTCTTAATGAAATCTGTTCTGTTATCAGATGGTGTTTTAAATACAACAAGATCTCCATAGTTTGGCTTGCTATATAATATTCTATTTTTAAAAATCGGAGGACTAAAAGGAAATGAATGTTTACTGTAACCATAAGTATATTTTGATACAAAAATTCTATCTCCTACTAATAAAGTTGGTTCCATAGAAGATGAAGGTATATAAAAAGGTTGAAAAAAAAGTGACCGTATCAAAATAGCAATTAATAAAGCTATGATTAATGTTTTAAGATTTTCAAATATTTTAGCTAACATAAATTATTTATATATAAATATAATAACAGAAGCGACAGCCCATGGTTCATCATCCGAAAGAGATAAATGAATTTTAAACTTTCTATTTTTAAAAATTTTCTTTAAATTTTTCAAAGAATTTCCTTTTATTTGAAAATTAGGCAGTCCTGATATATTATTTCTAATCTCAACATCTAGAAAACTAAGTTTATTATGAATACCTATTGCTTTAAATAAAGCTTCTTTGGCAGCAAATCTTTTGGCGAAACAATTAACTTTGTTAGCTCTTTTTTCACATATTTTGGTTTCAAATTTAGTAAATATTCTTTTTTTAAAATTCTTGTTTTTTTTAAGTGAATTTTGAATTCTTTTAATATTAACTATATCTGTACCAATTCCAAATATGTTCATTTTTTTAGTTCTTTTTTTAAAATATCGTTTACTAATTTAGGATTTGCTTTCCCAGAAGATGCTTTCATTACCTCCCCAACAAAAAAACCATAAAGTTTTTCTTTTCCAGCTTTATATTGAGTAATTTTATCAAAATTTTTTTCGAGAACATTTTTAATTATTTTTTCTAACTCTTTTGGATCACTTTGTTGCTGAAGTCCTTTATCTTTAATAATTTTTGATGGTTCATCGCCTGACTGGACCATTAATTCAAATACTTTTTTGGCAATTTTACCTGAAATTTCACCAGAACTAATTAGATTTAACAAGTTTGCTAAATTTTTTGAAGAAACAGGTGAGTCTTTAATATCTAAATTCTTATCATTTAAAACAGCAAACAATTCAACAATAATCCAGTTTTTTGCAAGTTTTATATCTGCAGTTTTTATCACCTCTTCAAAATATTCAGAAATATTATTTTCTGAAATTAATACGTTTGCCTCATAGGGTGTTAGTTTAAATTTATTTATAAATCTTTCTTTTTTTTTATCCGGGAGCTCTGGTAATTTATTTTTTAAATTATCTACAAAACTTTGTTTGATTACTAATGGTAATAAGTCTGGATCAGGAAAATATCTATAATCATGAGCTTCCTCTTTTGATCTCATTGATCTGGTTTCATTTTTTTTGGTATCAAAAAGTCTAGTTTCTTGTTCAATTTTTTTACCTGACTCTATAAGCTCAACTTGTCTTTTTGCTTCAGATTCAATTGCCATTTCCATAAATTTTATTGAATTAACATTTTTAATTTCGCACCTAGTGCCAAATTTTTTTTCACCTTGTTTTCTAACTGAAACATTAACATCAGCTCTTAAAGAACCTTCCTGCATATTTCCATCGCAAGTTCCTAAATATCTCATTATTGTTCTTAACTTTTTTACGTAAGAGTTAACTTCATCAGGAGACCTTAGATCTGGTTTACTTACGATTTCCATTAATGCAACTCCAGATCTGTTTAAATCTACAAAAGTATTATCTGGACTCAAATCATGGATACTTTTTCCTGCATCTTGTTCTAAATGTAATCTTTCAATACCAACTTTTTTTGTTCCGTATGGCATATCCAGAGTAACTGAGCCTTCACCAACTATTGGATTTTTATATTGAGAAATTTGATAACCCGCAGGTAAATCAGCATAAAAATAATTTTTTCGATCAAATATCGATCTCAAATTAATTTTAGCATTTAAACCTAACCCGGTTTTGACAGCCTGTTCTATGCAAAATTTGTTTATTACAGGAAGCATTCCTGGGAAGGCTGAGTCTACTAAACTAACTTGAGTATTTGGTTTTTCACCAAATTTAGTAGATGAACTAGAAAATAATTTTGACTTAGATGTGACCTGAGCATGTACTTCTAGACCGATTATTACTTCCCATTTATTATTTTCTGTTTTTATAAAGTAATCAAACTTATCTTTCATAAACTATTCCCACCATCTGTTTAAAGATTGTTTAAAATTAATTTCTTTTTCCATTGCAAAAGCAATATTTAAAATTTTTTGCTCCTTTAATTCTTTTGATATTAATTGTAGACCTAAAGGATGTCCTTTATGATCTTTTCCAGCTGGTATAGATATTGCTGGTAATCCTGCTAGATTAACAGGCACAGTAAATATATCATTTAGATACATTGAAATTGGATCGTTAGCCTTTTCTCCTATTTTAAAAGCTGAACTTGGTGTAGATGGAGTTAAAATTGCATCAACTTCCTTAAAACTATTATCAAAATCACCTTTGATGAGTTTTCTAACTTTCTGCGCTTTTAAATAATAGGCATCGTAATAACCTGAAGATAAAACATATGTTCCGATTAAAACTCTTCTTTTTACTTCGTCTCCGAAACCTTCCGCTCTAGTATGTTCGTACATTTCAATTAAATTATTTCCTTTTTTTGACCTGTATCCATATTTAATACCATCATATCTTGCTAAATTTGATGATGCTTCTGCTGGAGCTACAATATAATAAGTTGGTAAAGCATATTTTGTATGAGGAAGTGATATATCAATTATTTTTGCACCAGATTTTTTTAAAATATCAATTCCATTTTTCCAAAGCTGTTCTATTTCTTCTGGCATATTATCTACTCTGTATTCTTTTGGTATTCCAATTTTTATTCCTTTAATGCTACTATTTAAATTTTTAGAATAGTTTTCTTTTTTTTTGTTAATGGAAGTTGAATCTTTTTTATCATAACCTGACATTGCTTCTAACATTAATGCACAATCTTCTACATTTTTTGTCATTGGTCCTGCTTGATCCAAAGAGGAAGCAAAAGCAACTATTCCCCACCTTGAACATAATCCATAAGTTGGTTTTAAACCCACCGTTCCTGTAAATGATGCAGGTTGTCTTATAGAGCCTCCGGTGTCAGTTCCTATAGTTGCTGGCGTCAGACTAGCAGCCAAAGCCGTTGCAGACCCACCCGAAGAACCACCAGGAACAAGATTGTTTTCCAATGGGTTTATAACATTTCCAAAAAAACTTGTTTCATTTGAAGAACCCATGGCGAATTCATCACAATTAAGTTTACCAAGTAAAATTGCCCCTTCTTTCCATAAATTATTTGTAACCGTGGACTCATATGTCGGTACAAAATTTTCCAAAATTTTACTTCCAGCAGTTGTTTTAATATTTTTGGTGCAAAATAAATCTTTTACAGCAATAGGTATACCTGGAAGTAGGCCATCAAAATTTTGTTTTTTATCAAAATTTTTTGAATCTTTAATTGTTTGGTCAAAACAAGTTGTAATAAAACTATTAAGTTTTTTCCCTTTTTCGATATTATTTATAAAATGATTTGCTAATTCTAACGATGAAATTTTTTTAGATTTAACTAATTTAATAATTTCAGATAAGGAAATATCGTTTAAATCATTCATTTTAATCAACAACCTTTGGTACAATAAAAAAGTCCTCATTCTTTTCAGGAGAATTTTTAAGTATTTGATCCCTGATTTGACCATCACTAACGGAGTCATCTCTGGTATCTAATGATTTATCTATAATTGATGTTAAAGGTTTAATTTCATTTGTATCTAACTTATTTAATTGTTCCACAAAATTAAGTATTGAAATTAAATCATTTGATAAACTCTCTAACTTACTATCATCTAGAGAAATTCTCGATAATTTTGCTACTTTTTTTACTTGGTTTTTATCTATCGGCATCTATAAACTATGTTTTAGTTTGATTAGAAATTGAAGTAAAATATAACATATTCATGTTAGATATTGAAGATTTTAAGAAATCAATTGGAAAAAAATCAAGATTATTAGGTGTTGATCCTGGTAAAAATCGCGTTGGTTTAGCGATATCTGATGAGGATAAACTTATCTCGACTCCTTTTAAAACAATTATAAAAAAAAATAATTCAAATTTTATCACTGAGTTTCAAGGTATTATCATTGAAAATGACATAAAAGGGATCATTGTTGGAAATCCAATCAATATGGATGGTTCAAGTGGCCCGTCTAGCCAATCAGCCAAGGATTTTGCTAGGTATATATCAAATAATGTTTCAGTACCTGTCAGCATGTGGGACGAAAGATTGTCAAGTCAGGGGGCTTTTAATTTATCGAGTAATTTAGACATTAATGTATCAAAAAAAGTTGAAAAATTAGATGAAAATGCTGCTTCCTTTATATTGCAGGGTGCAATCGATTATATAAATAGATAAATAACTTGCTAATATAGTGCAAAAGGCCTATAGAGTTAATTTTAATGGCGATTGTTAAAAAATTTTCAGCTATTAAAAAAATCCAGAAACATCTTCTGGGAATCCAAAATTTATCTATTCAAGAAGCTAACCTAATACTTGACGAAGCAAAAAACTTTATAAAGTTAAATAGAAGTGCGTCAAAGAAATTAGATTTATTAAGAGGAAAAACTCAAATTAATCTTTTTTTTGAACCGTCTACAAGAACTCAAAGTTCCTTTGAACTGGCTGGAAAAAGATTGGGAGCAGATGTTATGACAATGAATGTTAGTAACTCTTCTTTAAAAAAAGGTGAAACAATATTGGACACAGCAATGTCTCTGAATGCGATGCATCCAGATATTATTGTTGTTAGACACCAAGACTCTGGGGCCCCTAACCTTCTTTCTCAAAAAGTAAATTGTACTGTCATAAACGCTGGCGATGGTTTAAGAGAACATCCAACTCAGGCACTATTAGACGCGTTAACAATTATTAATAGAAAAGGAAAAATTGAGGGTCTTAAAATTGCAATATGCGGTGACATTCTTCATTCAAGGGTAGCTAGATCAAATATATATTTGTTAAATATGTTAGGTGCTGAGGTAAATGTAATTGCGCCAAAAACTTTATTACCTAATTCAATAAGTAAACTTGGGGTAAAAGGATTTACAAATATGAGAGAAGGATTAGCATCCTGTGACATAGTAATGATGTTAAGACTGCAAAATGAGAGAATGACTGGTTCCTTTTTACCTTCAAAAAGAGAATACTATGAATATTTTGGTTTAACTCCAGATAAATTAAAATTAGCTAAGAAGGACGCTTTAATTATGCATCCAGGTCCAATGAATAGAGGTGTTGAAATAGATACTAAACTTGCTGATGATATAAATGTTAGTTTGGTAAAGGAGCAAGTTGAGCTAGGAGTTGCTGTAAGAATGGCGTGCTTAAAATTATATTGTAAATAATAATGAAAGAAAAATATTTTATTAATGCTAGAGTAATAGATCCTTCACAAGGTATAGATGAAATTGGAGGTTTAATAGTAGATGCAAATGGCAAAATTAAAGCTGTAGGTAAAAAAGTTAATAAAGAAAATATTCCAAAAACATCAGAAAAGATAGACTTAAAAGGTAAAGTTTTAATACCTGGTATTGTAGATATGAAGGTTTTTGTAGGTGAACCTGGTTTTGAATATAAAGAAAATTTTAGAAGCTTAAGTAATGCGGCACTCTCAGGCGGTGTAACATCTGTAGTTTCTATGCCAAATACCAGTCCAGTGATTGACAATGTATCAATGGTAGATTTTATTTTAAGAAGAGGAAGAGATAAGTCAGGTATAAATATCTTTCCTGCTGCTACACTTACTAGAAACATGGAAGGAAAACTAATGACTGAATTTGGATTATTATCTAGAAAAGGCATCATTGGTTTTACTGATGCAACAAAAACTATCCAAAACTCTGAAATCATGTCCAGAATAATGAACTATGCTTCTGACCTTGATGTACTAGTAATGCAACATCCTGAAGATCAAGAATTATCTAAAGGAAGATGTATTAGCGAAGGAGAAATTTCTACTAGACTTGGTTTGCAAGGTATACCTGATATTGCAGAAAAAATTATAATTGAAAGAGATCTGTCACTTTTGGGGGAGTATCCTTGTAGATATCATATTTCTCAAATATCGTCTGCAAAATCAGTTGATGTAATTAAAAAGTATAAAAATGAAGGTATAAAATTTTCAGCGGGTGTTTCAATTAATAATCTCTCACTTAACGAAAACGATATTGGTGATTTTAAAACGTTTATGAAAGTGTCTCCACCTTTAAGAAAAGAAGATGATAGAAAGGCTTTGATTAAAGGAATTAAAGATGGATATATAGATGTAATTGTATCTGATCACAAACCTGAAGATGAGGAAAGTAAAAGACTCCCTTTTGCACAAGCTGCGGAAGGCTCTATTGGTATTGAAACCCTTCTTTCATTAGCGCTTGAGCTTTACCACAATCAGTCACTATCATTAAAAAAAGTTATAGAAACTATAACATGTAATCCAGCTAGAATATTAAAGATTAATAAAGGTAATTTAAAAAAAGGATCAGACGCTGATTTATGTATTTTTGACCTTAATGAGCCTTGGAAGGTCGATGTGTCAAAATTGAAATCAAAATCTAAAAATGCCGCTATAGAAAATAGAAAACTTCAAGGAAAAGTTTTAATGACTTATCTTAAGGGAGAAAGCGTTTTTAGTTTACAGTGACAACTGAAATAATCACAGTATTTATTGCATCTTATTTATCTGGTTCCATACCATTCGGTTTAATACTTACAAAGATTTTTTTAAATAAAGATCTAAGAAAAATAGGTTCAAAAAATATTGGGGCAACGAACGTTTTAAGAACAGGAAATAAAATAGTTGCTGGTCTTACTTTATTTTTAGATATTTCAAAAGGTATTATACCAATTCTTATTACGAAAGAATATTTTACAGATTTAATCTATCTATCATCCCTTGCTGCATTATTAGGTCATATATTTCCTGTTTGGCTTAAATTTAAAGGTGGAAAAGGAGTAGCAACTTATCTTGGTATAATTTTTATTTTATCCTTTAATTTAGGTGTAATTTTTTGTGTGTCTTGGATTTTAATATCAATAGCTTCAAAATATTCCTCTTTATCTTCAATTCTATCAACAATGATTGTATTTATAGTTTCTTTTTTTAATAATAATTTTGAATTAACTAGCTATTTATTTATTACTTTTATTATTATTTTGTATACTCATAGACAGAACATTTTCAGAATAAAAAATAAATCTGAGGATAAAATTAAACTTTAAAATCAACACTTATTTCACATTGATTTGACAAACAGCTTTATTTTTGACACTAAGATCAATAATAATGAATCTTGTTATTGTAGAAAGTCCCGCAAAAGCAAAAACCATAAATAAATACTTAGGTAAAAATTATAAAGTATTAGCAAGTTATGGCCATGTAAGAGATCTGCCCTCTAAAAACGGCTCTGTAGATCCCTCTAATAATTTTAAAATGGAATGGGAACTAGATACATTTTCCAAAAAATATGTAAAAGAGATTGCAGATGCAGCTGCTGACTCAGAAAAAATTATACTAGCAACTGACCCTGATAGAGAGGGAGAGGCTATAGCTTGGCACGTAAGAGAAATTTTAGAGAGTCGAAAGCTTTTGAAAGGAAAAAAAGTTGAAAGAGTTGTATTTAATGAAATTACAAAAAAAGCAGTTACTAACGGAATAAATAATCCTAGAGAAATAGAATCTCTTCTTGTGAATGCATATATGGCAAGAAGAGCTTTAGATTACCTTGTTGGATTCAATATATCTCCAATTTTATGGACAAAACTTCCAGGTTCAAAATCAGCAGGCCGAGTTCAATCAGTGGCTCTTAGACTAGTAACTGAACGTGAACACGAGATTGAACTTTTTAAACCACAAGAATTTTGGACAATTTCGTGTGACTTTAAAAATCACGATAAAATTATAAAATCTAAACTTTCAATTTTTAATAACAAAAAGATTGAAAAGTTCTCTTTTAAGAAAAAATCTGAGTCAGAAAATGCATTAAAAGAGATAAGATCTAAATCTTATAAAATAACAGATGTTTCATCTAAAGTTTATAAAAGAAACCCATTGGCACCTTTCACAACATCAACTTTACAACAAACCGCCTCGGGTAAATTTGGATTTGGTGCATCTAGAACTATGCAAATCGCTCAAAGACTTTACCAAGGAATTGATATCGAGGGGGATACTGTTGGACTTATAACATATATGAGAACAGATGGAACTCAGATTTCTAAGGATGCAATTGAAGATTTTAGAAACTTTATTAACAAAATGCATGGGAAAGAATATCTTCCGGAAATTCCTAATAGTTACATTGGAAAAAAAGCCAAAAATGCGCAGGAGGCACACGAGGCTATAAGACCTACCGATATTACAAAAAAGCCAAGTGATATGAAAAAGTATTTAAGTACTGACCAGTCAAAATTATATGAATTAATTTGGAATAGAGCTGTTTCATCTCAAATGACACCAGCAGAATTCGATAGAAAAAGTATCCTAATAGAGTCTCCTGACAAAAAAATTGGATTTAAAGCTAATGGATCAACAATTAAATTTGAAGGGTTTTTAAAAGTTTATAAATTTGAAGAAAAGGATGAAGATCTTAGAAATATTTTACCTGATGTAAAGATTGGAGATCAAATTGATATAAAGGAGCTAATTGATGATCAGCATTTTACAGATCCTCCACCAAGATATTCTGAAGCAAGTTTGGTTAAAAAAATGGAAGAACTAGGGATAGGTAGACCCTCTACCTATGCAAATATAATAACAGTTTTGTCTACACGAAATTATGTTGAATTATTAAATAAAAGATTTCATCCAACTGATAGGGGAAAATTATTATCCGCTTTTCTAGAAAAATTATTCACAAAGTATGTTGATTATAATTTTACTGCAGATTTAGAAAATCAACTTGATGAAATTACAAGTGGAAAAGTTGAATGGGTTAAGGTTTTAGATGGTTTTTGGAAAGATTTTTATTCAAATGTTGGTCATGTTAAAGAAAAAAGAACAAGAGAAGTTTTAGACTTATTGAATGATAGTTTAGGCGATTTAGTATTTGAAAGAGATGATAATGATATAATAGACAGGAAGTGCAAAGTTTGTGATAAAGGTGAACTAAGCCTTAAAAATAGTTTTAGGGGGGGTGCTTTTATTGGATGTTCTAACTATCCAGAATGTAAATTTACAAGACCTTTGTCAAAATCAAAAGCATCACAACAAGTTAATTTAGCTGAACCAAAACTGATTGGTCAAAATGATTTAGGTAAAGATATATTTCTCAAAAATGGAAGATTTGGACCTTATTTGCAATTTGAGATCGATGTTGATACATCAACTAAAAATAAAAAGAAGAAAGGTAAAAAGATAAAAGAGAATGAAAATTTAAAAAATGTCTCTATACCTAAGGGCCTACCGATTGAAAATGTTGATTTAGAAAAAGCCAAATACTTATGTTCTTTACCAAAAGTTTTAGGTAAGCATCCAGATTTAAACGATGACATAACAATTAATATTGGTAGATTTGGTCCATATTTAAAATGCTCAAATAAATCAGCACGAATAGAAACCGTGGATGAACTTTTTACAATTGGTCTTAACAGAGCAATAACTTTAATTTCCGAAGCAAAACCTGGAAGAATGTCTTCTTCAGAAATTAAAAATCTTGGGGAACATCCAGAAGATAAGAAACCGGTAAAAATTATGAAAGGGCAATATGGACCTTACATTAAGTATAAATCTCTTAATGCCACCATTCCAGAAGACAAAGACCCTACAGAATTGACAATGGAAGAAGCATTAATATTAATTGAAAAAAGAAAAGAATACGATAAAACCAAAAAAAAGAAAAGAAAATGAAAAAATTTTTTGTCAGTATTTTAATTATACTTTTTAGTAACACTTTATATGCGGATGTAAATGTTAATAACTGTGATAATATAAAAAAAAAATCTGAAAAATTAAGTTGTTTAACCAAATTAAAAGCAAAAGCTTTAAAAGAAAACTCAACAGAAAAAGCCAAAATTATTCAAAAAAAATTGTCAAACTTTCATAAATTTAATCAAAAAAATGTAAAAAAAACTGAAGAGAGCGTAGCTAATACAGGAAAAAAAATTGGTAAAAAAATAACAGAAACAGATAAACAAATAAAAGAAAAATCAAAAAAAGCTTTAAACTTACTAAAAGACAAAATTAAAAAAAAAGAATGAAACCTGAAGAAAATTTAAAAAAGTTAAGTATAAATTTACCAAATGCCCCTGATCCTGTAGGAAGTTACGTTGCTTCAAAAATAGTAGGTGGTTTAATTTATATATCAGGACAAGTATCTTTCAATATTGATGGTAAATTAGTTAAAGGAAAAGTTGGTAAAGAACTTAACTTAGAAGAAGGTCAAGAGGCTGCGAAATTCTGCGCTTTAAATATTTTGGCACAACTTAAAAAAAAATGTGGAAGTTTAGATAAAGTAAAAGGTTGTATTAAACTCACAGGATATGTGAATTCTACTGACTCTTTTGTAGACCAACCAAAAATTATCAATGGTGCATCAGATTTAATATCAAATATATTTGGAGACGAAGGTAGACATACACGGGCAGCTATTAGTGTAAACTCGCTACCCTTAGGTGCTGCAGTCGAAGTAGATGGAATATTTGAATTATAATTTTTATCTTCCAACAGAATAATACTTTATGTTTCTTTTTTTTAATTCTTTTGGATTATACAGGTTTCTCATATCGTAAATTTTAAAATTGCTTTTTTTTACTACTTTTTTAAAGTCAATAGACTTAAATTCATCCCACTCCGTATTTATGATAATCAAATCTGCTCCGATACAAGCTTTGTTAATTGAGCTCACAAAATTCAAATTTTTCTTTTTTTCAAACTCCTTTTTGGGTCCAGATGGATCATGATAACTTACTTTTGCCCCTTTCTTTAATAAATAAGGTATTAAAATAAGACTCGAAGACTCCCTCATATCGTCAGTGTTAGCTTTAAAAGTTACACCTAAAACAGCAATTTTTTTATTTTTTATTTTATTATTCATGATTTTTAATACTCTTTTAGTTAGCAACATTTTTCGATTTTGATTTGATTTAATTACAGATTTTACAATTGAAAGATTAGAGTTAAATTTTTCAGCAATAGAAACTAGGCCTTTAGTATCTTTTGGAAAACAAGAACCCCCATATGCTGGGCCTGCTCTCAAAAATCTGCTTCCAATTCGTGCATCAGCACCCATTCCTACAGATATATCCTCAACACTTATACCTGCTGTTTCACATAAATTTGCAATTTCATTTATAAATGTAATTTTGGTTGCTAAAAATGCATTAGATGCATATTTAATTAGTTCAGCACCTTTTCTTGAGGAACAAAAAAATTTAGCACCTTTTTTTATAAGAGGTTCATATAAAAGTTCCATTTTTTTGAAAATTTTTTCGTTATTCGATCCAATAACGATTCTGTCAGGGTATTTAAAGTCTCTTATAGCCTCACCTTCCCTTAAAAATTCAGGATTAGATACAACTTCAAATAAAGATTTTTTGACTTTTTTGTTAATTATTTTCTCTATTTGATCTCCAGTTGTAACTGGAACTGTTGATTTTGTTACTATGATTTTATAATTTTTAATATATTTAGATATTGATTTTGTAACGCTGTATACTTGTGAAAGATCAACTAAATTTGATCCTTTTTTTGTTGGTGTACCAACGCATATGAAAATTATTTGCGAGTCTTGTATTGCTTTTTTAAGATCGTCAGTAAAAATAAGTCTTTTTGCTCTTAGGTTATTTCTTATTAGATCTTCTAGACCAGGTTCGTATATCGGTGAAATAGAATTTTTAAGTTTGTTTATTTTTGATTTATCTTTATCAACACAGTAAACTTTATTTCCAAGATCTGCAAAACAGGTTCCACTAACTAAACCAACATAGCCTGTACCTATCATGCATATTTTCATATTAATTTTTTATAAATATCTAGAAATTGTGAATCCAGAATTTACAAACCCGTCTAGTGTTCCACAATCTATATATTTTCCCCTAAATATATTTCCATAAAACTTTTCATTATTTTTAACTAAAGTCTTAATTGCGTCGGTAATGTGTATCTCACCACCTCTACCTTTACCTTGTTTTTTTAAAACAGAAAGTATTTTCACCGGTAAAATATATCTGCCAATTATGGCAAAATTTGATGGTGCCTCACTTAATTTTGGCTTCTCAATAACATCGTTTATTAAAAATGAATTCTTTGATTTATTTTTGAAACCAAGAATTCCCCATCTTGAAACTGTTTTTCTTTCTACTTTTTTGGTTGCTATAATAGATCCTTTAGTTTTTTTGTGTAATGCAATCATCTCTTTCGAGCAATTTTTTTTTACAATCAAATCATCTGCTAAAAGCATTAAAAAATGTGTTCCTTTTAAATATTTTTTGCATTGTAAAACCGCGTGTCCTGTGCCTTTCGGTTTATTTTGGTATACAAATTTTATCATTTTTTGAAATTTTTTTAATCGTTTAAATACCTTCTTTAAACGTTTATCTTTTTTTTTCTTTTTAATTATTTTTTTATAGAAATTGTCGTTAAAAAAATATTTTTTAATACTTGGTCTATTTTTTGGTACAACAAAAATGAATTGTTTAATTCCAGCTTGTAAACATTCATCTAGTATATACTCTAAATTTGGTTTGCCATTAATTGGCAACAATTCTTTTGGAATTACACTTGACAGAGGCAACAATCTTGTACCTAATCCTGCTAATGGTATAATTGCTTGGGTAACCATAAAAACCTTTTACTAGCTAAATAAATATTTTACAAATGAAATTATTTACAAATAAAAAGCAGTTACAAACAGAAATAAGAAAATTCAATAATATCAGTTTTGTACCAACAATGGGTGCCTTACACAGAGGTCATGAGAGTATAATAAGAAAATCTCTAAAAGGTTCGGGAAAAACGCTTGTAAGTATTTTTGTAAATCCAAAACAGTTTAATAATAAAAAAGATCTAAATACTTATCCAAGAAATAACAAAAAAGACATTAAAATATTAAGAAAACTTAAAGTACATTATTTATATAAACCGTCATACGATGATATATATAAATTTAAAACGGAAAAAAAAATTTATTTAGATAAGTTTTCAAAAGAATTATGTGGAAAATTTAGAAAAGGTCATTTTAAAGGTGTTATTGATGTTGTTAATAGATTTCTTGAAATTATAAAACCAAAAACAATTATATTAGGTAACAAAGATTTCCAACAACTTTATTTAATTAAAAAACACATTAAAAAAAATAAAATTAAAACAAAGGTTTTTCCGTGTAAAACTAAAAGAGATAAACATTTTATAGCATATTCATCAAGATTGAATAAATTAAATTATGTTGAAAAAATAAAACTTATAAAGGTAATAAAGTTTTTAAAAAGATATAAAAAAAAATTATTATCAAAAAAACTAAAATTTAATTTTAATGTAATTAAAAAAAAAATTGTTTCTATGGGCGTAAGTAAAGTTGATTATATCGAGCTTATTGATTTGAAAACATTAAAAAGACCTAGGAAAAATAAATTTAATTTATTTTATGCATTTTATATTGGTAATGTAAGATTAATTGATAATTTTTAATTTAAAAAGAAGAAAGATCCAATTCCAAGAAAAGATAAAAAACCAATTACATCCGTAATAGTTGTGACGAAAACACTTGAGGCTAGTGCTGGATCAATATTAAATTTTTTCAAAGAAACTGGAACTAAAATGCCAAATAAACCTGCAACTATCATATTCAATATCATTGCAACTGCTATTAAAATTGAAAGATCAAATTCTTTAAACCAAAATTGAACAACTCCAGCAGAAATGATAGCAAAAATTATACCGTTGAATATACCTATAACAAATTCCTTTGAAACAACCTTGTAAAAATTTCCCGATGAAATTTCTTGTTTGGCGATTGCTCTTATGGTGACAGCCAACGTTTGCATTCCAGCATTTCCTCCCATTGAGGCTACTATTGGCATAAGAACTGCTAACGCAACTACTTTTTCTATATCTTCTTGAAAAAAGCCGATAACAACTGATGCAATGATCGCGGTAAGTAAATTTAGTAAAAGCCAACTAAATCTTCTTTTAGTTTTTTTAAATACTCCATCTGTAATTTCTTCATCACCTACCCCTGCCAATCTTAGTACATCTTCCTCTGCTTCTTCTTGAACTACGGTAACAACATCATCGGCTGTTATCATACCAATCAATTTATTATCTTTATTAACCACTCCTGCAGAAACTAAATTATAATTTTCAAAAGTAAGTCCGACTTCTTCTTTGTCCATGTTCACCGAAATTAAAACAGGTATCTCTCTCATAATAGAATTCATTTTTGAATTTCTTGGTGTTCTCAAAACTCTAGATGATGGTACTGTGCCAATAGGTTTAAAATCTTTATCAACTATGAATATTTCTAAAAATTCCTCTGGTAAATCTTTATTCTCCCTAAGGTAATCAATTGTCTGGCCAACAGTCCAGTCACTCGGTACAGCAGTAAACTCCCTCTGCATTATTCGTGCAGCTGAGTCTTCAGGATAACTTAAGGCTTCTTCTAAAAGAAATCTATCTTGTGGTGTTAATTTATCTAATACTTTTTGTTTCTTTTCCTCATCAATTTTTTCTAGGATTTGAAGAGCATTATCAGACTCAAGTTTACGTAATATTTTAGCTACTGAATCAGGAGTTAAAAGAATAAGAACCTCAGATTGTAAAGATTCGTTTAATTCAATAAATATTTCGGGTTCAATATTAAATGCCTCGATTTCTATTAACTTATTTCTAGACTCTGTGTCTAAATTTTCAATTAGATCAGCTACATCAGCAGCATGTAAATCTTCAAGACTTTGATTGATAAACTTAATATCTTTTTGTTTGATTTTTTGAGTAAATAAATTAATAAAATCTTTATTAAAATCTAGATTTACCTTCTGCTTTCCAATTGATTTTACTAAACTCATAAATCACCTGATTATTTAAATTTTTGAGACTTTTAGTTTATCTGGTGGTAAAATTCAATTTAAAATGAACATAGAATTTAAAATAAGTAAAAAACCTGTTGTTTATGACAAGGCTATTAGATTTCTTGAGAAAAGAGTAAAAAAGGTCAAAAATGGAGGGAGGGAATTTATATGGATTTTAGAACATCCGACAACTTATACAGGCGGGATAAGATTTAGTAAAAATGAAATATTAGATAAATCAATTTCAATTAAAAAAACAAATAGAGGAGGTAAAATTACCTTACATAACCCCGGTCAGAGAATTGTATATTTCGTAATAAATTTAAATAAAAGAAAAAAAAATATTAGAAATTTAGTTAGGCAGATAGAAAATATTATAATTCATTTTTTAAAATTTTACAGAATAAAATCTAATGCTGATAGAAAGAATATTGGTATATGGGTGAATAATAAAAAAATTGCAGCAATTGGTATTAGAGTGTCTAGTTGGGTCGCGTACCATGGTTTTTCAATAAACGTAAGTAATAATCTAGAGGATTATAAAAAAATAATTCCATGCGGTTTAGATAATAATAAGATCACTTCAATTAAAAGTGAGGGAAAAAATTATAAAAATATCAATACTAATTTAAAAAAAGTTATAAACAAATATTTGTCTAGGATTTAATATTTTTTTTAACAAAATTTTCAAGCTTTAAACTATAATTGGCCTTAAAGTTATATTTGATTTTATTAATCATAAATTTAATTTTATATGCATGAAGTAATAAGTTTTTGTTTTTTTTTTCATTTTTAAAAGAATATTTGTCATCACCTACTACTGGATGGCCAATATTAAATAATTGTTTTCTTAATTGATGTTTTCTTCCTGTAATTGGCCTCAATTCAACAAATGAATACTTGTTGTTAGATTTTAAAACTTTGATATAAGAAATTGCATTTTGAATAATTTTTCGATTTTTTTCATATAAAACTAAATCATCTTTCATAATTTGTAATTTACTATTTACTGTGCCATGGGTTACGGCTATATAAAGTTTATGTATTTTTCGTATTCTAAAAAGTGAAGTTAATAATTGAGCGTATTCTCTATTCTTTGCAATTAGCATTACTCCAGAAGTTTCTTTATCTAGTCTGTGGACTATATATGGCTTTGAATTATTAAAATATTCTGTGTTTTTAAGAATATCTATAATATTTTTAAATGATTTAGTGCCAGACTGTACAGGTATACCCGCAGGTTTATTTATGACAACAAAATTATCATTATTTTCTATTATAAAATTCCTATAAATTTTTTTTTCTTTTTCTGATGGGTTATATTTTTTAATTTCAGTTTTATTTTTGTGTTTTATTTTATCGAAATTAAATACTTCAATTACATCATTCAATTGAACTCTATATTTAGTTTTGGTTTTTTTTTTATTAACTTTTATTTTATTTTTTCTGACTAACTTTTCTATAAAAGATTGAGGCAAATCTGAAACGTTATGTTTAAACCAACGATCTAGTCTAGCATTATGATAGTCTCTTTTGACTACAAATTTACTTATCATTTAATGATTTTTTACTTGGTAGCAGGTTTTTTTAGTGGCTCTTTATCTTTTTTTTTAGGATCAATTTTTTTGGGTTTATCTATTTTTTTTGCATTAAAATCTCTATCTACCAGCTCGATTATAGCCATGGGTGCATCGTCGCCTGTTCTAAAACCTGCTTTAAGAACTCTGGAGTAACCACCTTTCCTATTTGCATATCTTTTTGATAGTGTTTCAAAAACTTTTTTTACTGAATTTTTATCTTGTAATGTTGAAAATAAATCTTTTTTATTACTTAGATCAGTTGTTTTTCCGATTGTTATAACTTTATCTATTTTAGGTTTTAACTCCTTTGCTTTAGGAAGCGTCGTAATTATCTGTTCATACTTTATCAAAGAATTTAACATGTTTTTGAAAAGAGCCTTTCTGTGCTCGGATGTCCTGTTAAGTTTTCTGTATCCTATCTTGTGTCTCATTTAATATGTGCTCTCTTCCAATTTTTTGGACAACTCTACAATATTATCTGGTGGCCAATTAGGTATTTCCATACCAAGGTATAAGGACATAGAACTAAGCACTTCTTTAATCTCATTTAGAGACTTTCTTCCAAAGTTTGGAGTTCTAAGCATTTCTGACTCAGATTTTTGTACAAGATCGCCAATATAGATTATGTTGTCATTCTTTAAACAATTCATCGATCGTACGGAAAGTTCTAACTCTTCTACTCTTTTAAGTAAATTCTTATTAAATTCAGGTTCGGTTGCTTTAGTTTGTGCAGGAATTTCTTTTGGATCTTCAAAATTTACAAACATTGATAGCTGATCTTGAAATATTCTAGCGGCAAATGCTACAGCATCTTCTGCAGGAATTGTTCCATTTGTTTCAACTTGCATTGTTAACTTATCATAGTCTAAAGCATCACCTTCTCTAGTTGTGTCAATTGAATAAGACACTTTTTTTACTGGACTGAATAACGAGTCAATAGCAATCAAACCTAGAGGTGTGTCTTCTGATTTGTTTTTTTGAGCCAAAACATAACCTCTTCCGTTATTAACAACTAATTCCATATGAAATTTAGTTTTTTCATCAAGATTACATATTGTCTGATCCAGATTTAAAATTTCAACACCATTTACTGGAGTTATATCTTTTGCTTTAACTTCTTTGGGTCCAGTTGCATCTAAAATTAATTTTTTTGATCCTGATGTATTTAATTTTACTGCTAAATTCTTCACATTTAGCACAATGTCTGTTACGTCTTCCCTTACACCTTTAATTGATGAAAATTCATGTAGTACTCCATCAATTTGGATTGCAGTTACAGCTGCGCCTTGAATAGATGATAAAAGAATTCTTCTAAGAGCATTTCCTATTGTTTGACCAAAACCTTTTTCTAGAGGTTCAGCAATTACTTTCGCCATCGATTTATCATCATTGCTAGTTATCGCAAGTTTAGAAGGCTTGATTAATGATTTCCAATTTTTATCTATAATATTAATATTTTCCATTATACTCTCCTTTTTTTTGGTGGTCGTGCTCCATTATGTGGCATAGGTGTTGTATCTTTAATTGAGATAATTTTAAAACCTCTTGATTGTAAAGCTCTTAAAGCAGTCTCTCTACCCGAACCAGGACCTTTTACCTGAACTGATAAAGTTCTTAAACCTTGCTCATAAGCTTTGCCTCCTGCATCGTCGGCGGCAACTTGCGCAGCATATGGTGTAGATTTCCTTGATCCCTTGAAACCCTTTGTTCCAGCAGATGACCAGGCAACAACATTTCCTTGTTCATCTGCTATAGATATTATCGTGTTATTAAATGTAGAATTTACAAACGCTATTCCTGATGAAATATTTTTTTTGTTTTTAGACCTTTTCTTAACTACTTTTTTAACTACTTTTTCCCCAGTGTTTTTTTTTTCTGTTTCTGTATTATTTTTGTTTTTGGTATTCATTTCTATTTTTTCATAGGTGTTAATTTTTTACCTGCAATAGCAATTGCTTTGCCTTTTCTTGTTCTTGCATTTGAATGTGTTCTTTGACCTCTAACGGGTAATTTTTTTTTATGTCTAGAACCTCTGTAGCAAGCCAGGTCGACTAATCTTTTGATGTTCATTGACTTCTCTCTTCTAAGATCACCTTCAACTTTATAATTAGCGTCAATGTACTCTCGAATTTTCAAAACCTCTTCTTCTGAAAGTTTGTTAACTCTTTTATTTAAAGGAATATTTAATTTTTCACAGATAATCTTAGAATTATTATCGCCTATGCCGTGGATATAAGTTAGCGCTGTATGAACAACTTTATTAATAGGTATGTTAATGCCTGCTATTCGAGCCATATTTAGTGATGTTTAAGTTCTTCGTATTTATATTGAGTAATTATTTAAAGTCAACCCTTGATAGTGTCAATTAAGACGCTGATTTCACTACTTATTTCTGATATTCCAGCCTCACCATTTACAAATTTAAGTAAATTAGATTGTTTGTAATAATCTATAACTGGTTCAGCTGATTTTTCATAAGTTTTATATCTTTTAATTGCTATTTCCTCACTGTCATCAGCTCTATCTTCTTTGATTTGTCTTTCTAAAATTCGTTTTTTAACTGTTTCTAAACTCACAGACAACTTTAAAACTACATCTATTTTTTGATTATATTTTTTTAGTAAATTTTCTAAATTCTTTGCTTGGGATAATGTTCTGGGATATCCATCAAATATAATTTGATTTTTATAATTATCATTTGAAATAAATTTTTCAATCAAATTGCTCACAATTTTATCCGATACTAATTCGCCTGAATTTATTATTGATGAAATTTGTGAACCTAATTCTGTTTTATTTTTTATTTCTTCACGTAAAAGCTCACCTGTTGATAATTGATAAAGATTGTATTTATTTACAATAAATTTTGCTTGAGTTCCCTTACCTGCGCCAGGTGGTCCAAAAATTATTATGTTCATTACTATTTATTAAATTTTGCCTTTTTAATTAAGTGTTCATACTGTGAACTCATAAGACGTGTTTGAATCTGGGTTACTGTATCCATGGCAACCACTACCACAATTAAAACAGATGTCCCCCCTAAATAAAATGGTATTGGATATTTAGCAATTAAAAATTCAGGCATTAAACAAACTAAAGTTAAATAACATGCCCCAATAGTTGTTAGTTTAGTTAAAATACTTTCAATATACTCTGCTGTTCTATCACCTGGTCTTATACCTGGAATATATCCTCCGTACTTTCTCAAATTTTCTGATGTTTCCTTAGGATTAAAAACAATTGATGTATAAAAAAATGCAAAGAAGATAATTCCAAATGCATATAACAACATATACAAAGGTTTACCTTGCGAAAATAATGAAGAAAAGTTTATAAAAAAATCAGATTCTGAAACTCCAAAATTTGAAAAAGTTATAGGTAACAATAATAAAGCCGATGCAAAAATTGCCGGAATTACTCCTGCTGTATTTATTTTTAGTGGTAAATATGACGACTCTCCACCATAAATTTTGTTTCCCATTTGTCTCTTAGGATAATTAACAAGAATTTTACGCATCGCTCTTTCCATAAAAACAATAAACATTACTGTTGCTATTAATAATATAAAGATTGATATAATCATTACTGGTGATAAAGCCCCAGTTCTCCCTAATTCAAAAGTTGAAGCAAGAGCTCTTGGTATTTCAGCAACAATACCTGAAAAAATTATTAAGGAGATACCGTTTCCAATACCTCTTGATGTAATCTGTTCACCTAACCACATAAGAAAAGTTGTTCCAGCAACTAGAGAAATCGTAGTCATTATTTTAAAATAAGCACCTGGGTCTAAAACTAGGTCCCCTGCATTTTCTAATCCTACTGAAACTCCATAACCTTGTAAAGTTGCTATCAAAACTGTTCCGTAACGTGTAATTTGTGTAATTTTTTTTCTTCCAATTTCACCTTGTTCCTTTAAATTTTTAAAATAGTCTGAAACTCCTGTAAGTAACTGAACTATGATAGAGGATGAAATGTATGGCATAATTCCTAACGCAAAAATAGCCATCCTTTGAACAGCACCTCCAGAAAAAACGTTAAACATTCCTAATAAACCTTTTTGACTTGAAGACATTATCTCAGATAAGGAATTAGGATCTATGCCTGCTATTGGAACGTAAGTGCCTAATCTATAAATACACAGAATAAAAATAGTAAAAAATATTCTATTTCTTAAATCAGATGAGTTAGTTGATAAATTTGAGTCTTCAGCCATTTATTTATTGCTTGAGGTGTTTAAAATATTAACCAATCCGCCGGCTTTTTCGATTTTATTTTTAGCAGATTTTGAAATAAAGTCAGTTTTTATTGTTAATTTTTCTTTTAATTCACCTAAACCTAAAACTTTAAGTTTGACAAATTTATTTTTAATAATGTTTTTATCTTTCAGATACTTAATATTGATTTCCTCTTTGCTGTTAATTTTTTTATTTTTTAAAAAATTCTCTATATCTCTAAGATTAAGAGTAGCTATGAATTTTTTTTTGCTCAATTTATTTAAGCTTTTAAATCCTCGTTTTGGAAGTCTTCTGTATAAAGGCATCTGGCCACCTTCAAAACTTTTTATAGCTACGCCAGATCTTGATTTTTGACCCTTAACACCTCTACCAGAGGTTTTGCCTTTTCCAGATCCAATTCCTCTTCCAACTCTTATTTTTTTTGTATTAATTTTAACAAGGCTATTTAATTTCATTTTAGTTTTCCCTTTTTTTAATAATTTCTGCTATTTTTTTATTTCTCATTGCAGAGATAGTTTTCGGTGAACTCTGATTTTTCAAACCTTGCACGACTGCCTTTAAAACGTTGTGTGGATTTGGAGAACCTAAAGATTTAGTTACAATATCTTGGATTCCTAGAACTTCACAAACAGCTCTTGTAGCACCTCCTGCTATTATACCGGTACCTGTTGGAGCAGCTCTCATCAATATTTTACCTGATCCGCTTTTTGCAAAAACATCGTGGTGCAGAGTTCTCCCGTCTTTTAAAGGTATTTTAATCATATTTCTTTTTGCTACTTCAGTTGCTTTTTTAATTGCGTCAGGTACTTGCTTTGATTTTCCCTGCCCAATTCCAATAGATCCTTTTTGATTACCGGCAACTACTAAAGCCGCAAAGCCAAATCTTCTTCCACCTTTTACTACTTTAGTGATTCTATTTATGGCTACTAATTTTTCTACAAATTCACTTTTTTCTTTCATTAAAAATTCAACCCATTCTTTCTCAAAGACTCCGCTAAAGCCTTTACTCTTCCATGATATTTGTAAGCACCTCTATCAAAAAATACTTTACTGATTTTTTTTTCTGAGGCTCTTTTAGCTAAAATTTCCCCTAATAGAATTGATAGGTCAGTCTTATTTTTTTTGTCTTTTTTGAGATCTTTTTCCATCGATGATGCAGATACAATAGTTTTATTTATTCTGTCATCTATAATTTGTGCAGAGATATTTTTTAAAGATTTAAAAACTGCTATTCTATATCTATCACTATTAACTTTTTTTAATTTATTTCGATTTCTTATTAAACGTTTGTTTTTAGGATTAATTTTTTTCATATTATTTTTTCTTACCCTCTTTTCTTATAACAAATTGATCTTTTTCTTTAATTCCCTTTGCTTTATATGGTTCTACAGGTTTTAAAGATTTGATATCTGCCGATACTTTTGAAACTAATTCTTTGTCTGATCCGCTTATATTTAATTTAGTTTGTTTTTCAATTTTTACAATTATGCCTTTTGGTATCGTATAGGTTACTTCATGACTAAAACCTAATTGAAATACTAATTTATCACCTTTCATACTGGCTCTAAAACCAACGCCACTTAACTCTAAGTTTTTTTCATGCCCTTTTGTGACACCTAGGACGGCATTATTTATTAAGCTTCTATATGTGCCCCACATTAAAGAGCTTTTTTTATCTTTATTTTTTGGTGAAATTTCAAATTCATTTTTTTCATTAATTTTTGAGGAAAACATTTTCTCGTTAAACATTAATTTATGAGTTCCTTTTGGTCCAGAAACCAAAAGAGAACCGCCATCAACTTTCACGGTGGAGTCTTTTGGTAATAAAATAGGTTTTTTTCCAAGTTTTGACATTTTAAAATATCCTACAAATAATTTCACCACCAAGATTGTTTTTGGTCGCTTCTGAATCCGACATCACACCTTTGCTTGTTGATAAAATAGCAAGACCTAATCCATTAAGAACTTTAGGAATGCTTGTTGCTTTTGAATAGACTCTTCTTCCCGGTTTTGAAATACGTTTAATCTCTTTAATTACAGGTTGACCATCAAAATATTTAAGTTTAACAAATATATTTTTAATTTTCTTCTCATTTGTGTTTATCTCATAGCTAATTATATAGCCCTCTTTTTTGAGTACCTCTAAAATTTTAGATCTAAAATTTGAAAAGGGTACTTCAATTTTATTTAACGATCTCATCTGACCGTTTCTTATTCTTGTTAACATATCTCCTATTGGGTCACCTAAGCTCATTTTCCTCCTTTACCAACTTGATTTAGTCATTCCAGGTATTTTTCCTGATGACGCCATTTGTCTTAATGCAATTCTTGAAATTTTTAATTTTCTGTAAACGCCATGAGGTCTTCCAGTAATTTCACATCTGTTTCTTACCCTTGTTCTAGCAGAATTTTTTGGTAGTTTAGAAAGTTTTAATTGCGCTGCAAATCTCTCGTTTAGAGGTAACTTTCTGTTATTAATTATTGCTTTAAGTTTTTTTCTTCTATTTTGAAACTTTTTTGCCATTTTTATTCTTTTTAAATTTCTTTGAATTGCGCTAGTCTTTGCCATTTTTATCCTTTCTCTGTTTTATCCTCTTTGACTTCATTAACAATTTTTTTTATTTTTTTCTTTCGTTTTTCACTATCTTTAATTATTGGAAAATTAAATTCTTTTAATAGAGATACAGTATTTTCCTTTGAATTACTGTTGGTAACAATTGTTATATCCATGCCTCTTATTGTTTCAACTTTATCAAAATTTATTTCTGGAAAAATTATGTGTTCCTTAACACCAAAAGTGAAATTTCCAAATTTATCACAAGCCGAGTCCTTCAGTCCTCTAAAATCTTTAATTCTTGGTAAAGCAATATTTACTAATCTATCAAGAAATTCATACATTCTATCATTTCTTAAAGTTACTTTGAGACCAGCATTAGATCCTTTTCTAGATTTGAAATTTGATATTGATTTTTTGAATTTTGTGATCACTGGGTATTGTCCAGTTATTGATGACATATCTTTTATACAAACTTCCATTTTCTTTTTGTCTAAACCATCTTGTCCTAAACCCATATTTAAAACAATTTTTTTTATTTTTGGAACCGCATTAATATTTTTATAATTAAACTTTGTCATTAAGCTTTGAATAATCTCTTTTCTGTACCTATCTTTTAGTCTTGGTGTCATTATTTTTTCCCTTTTTTATTTTCTTCAAAATTTTTTAAATTTGATAGATGTATAAAGCCTTCTTTATTAATTATTCCACCTTTGTTTTCTTTTGTAGGCTTTTTATGTTTTTTCTGTATATTCGCACCTTTGACTTTAGCTAAATTTCTAAATCTATTAATTTCTATGATCTCACCAGTTTTGCCTTTGTCTTTACCAACACAAACTTTTACCTTCGATCCTTTTTTAAAAAGATTCTTCATAATACCTCCGGAGCTAATGAAATAATTTTTGTTTGACCTCGTGACCTTAGTTCTCTAGTAACTGGTCCAAAAATTCGTGTTCCGATTGGTTCGCCTTTTTCATCCGTAAGCACTACTGAGTTACTATCAAATTGAACTTTGGAACCATCTTTTCTAAAAATCTCTTTTTTGGTTCTGACTACAACTGCTTTATGTACAGATCCCTTTTTTACCTTGCCATTAGGAAGTGCGTCTTTTACACTAACAACAATAAGGTCACCGATTCCGGCGTATCTTCTTTTTGACCCACCTAAAACTTTTATACACTCTACCCTTTTTGCTCCTGTGTTATCTGCAACCAATAGTTCAGTTTGAATTTGTATCATTTCTCTAAAACCTCCCAAGTTTTTAATTTTGAAATTGGTTTAGATTCTATTATTTTCACTATATCTCCAATTTTATATTTATTTTTTTCATCATGTGCATGATATTTTTTTGATCGAGAAATAACCTTTCCATAAAATGGGTGTCTAAATTTTCTTTGTACTTTAACCACAATTGTTTTATCGTTTTTATTGTTTACCACTTCACCTTGTAAAATTCTTTTAGTCATTTTTCCCCTGTATATTATTAAAAAGTCTTGCAATACTTCTTTTTATTCTAGAAAATTCAGCAACATTTTGCACCTGTCCATTTACTTTTTTAAACCTCATATTAAAAAGGTCTTTTTTCAACTTCTGTATCTCTCTCAACGATTGATCCTTAGTTAATTTTTTTTGGTCCTTTTTTTTCATAATTATCTTTTTACAAATTTTGTTTTAATAGGAAGTTTAGCTGACGCTTTATATAAAGCCTCTCTTGCAACTTGTTCTGAAACTCCATCAACTTCAAATAATATTCTTCCAGGTTTAACTCTGCATGCCCAATATTCAGGTGACCCTTTACCTTTACCCATACGTACTTCAGTTGGTTTTTTTGAAACAGGGATATTTGGAAATACTCTTGACCATACCTTACCAGTTCTTTTCATGTGTCTTGTTAATGCAACCCTTGCTGCTTCAATTTGCTTTCCAATAATCCTTTCCGGCTGGATAGCTTTCAAACCAAATTCACCATAGTTCAGAGAGCTTGCTCTTGTAGCATTTCCGTGAATTCTCCCTTTATGTGCTTTTCTAAACTTACTTCTTACTGGTTGAAGCATTTTTAGTCCTTTCCATTTTTTGTTTATTGACGTCTTTTAAAAATATTTCACCTTTATAAATCCAAACTTTAACACCAATAATACCGTAAGTTGTTAAAGCCTCAGACTCTGCATAATCTAAATTGGCTCTTAAAGTATGTAATGGTATACTTCCCTCTCTCAACCATTCGCTTCTTGCAATTTCATTTCCAGCCAGCCTGCCGCTTAATGTTACTTTAATTCCTTTTGCGCCAAGTCTCATTGCTGACTGCATTGCTCTTTTCATTGCTCTTCTGTAGGCTATTCTTTTTACTAATTGTTGAGAAATATTCTCTGCAACAAGATATGCATTTAATTCTGGCTTTTTTATCTCTTTAATATTAACAGAAACTTCACTATCGGTAATTTTTGAAATTTTACTTTTAATTTTCTCAATATCAGATCCTTTTTTTCCAATAACAAAACCTGGTCTAGATGTATGTATGAAAACAGAACATTTTTTACTAGATCTCTCTATTATTATTTCTGAAACTCCTGAGTTTTGGATATTTTTTTTAATATATTCTCGAATTTTATAGTCTTCGATTAAATATTTACCATAATCAGCTTTTCGTGCAAACCAAACGGAGTCCCAACCTCTATTTACACCTAATCTAAAACCTATTGGATTTACTTTTTGCCCCATTATTTTTTGTCTCCTTGTTTTTTTTCAATTTTCTTCTCCTCTAGAATTATTGTCACTCTACTATATGGTTTTTTTATTGGAGAAGCTCTTCCTTTAGCCCTAGGTCTAAATCTTTTCATGACAATAGATTTGCCTACGTAGGCCTCTTTCACATAAAGATTGTCAATATCATATTGGTAATTATTTTCTGCATTTGCAATAGCTGATTTGACTGTTTTTTTTATATCATTAGCAACTTTTTTTCTTGTAAATTCTAAATCCCTAATTGCAACATCGGCCTTCTTTCCTTTTATAAAATTTAAAACTAAATTTGCTTTTCTAGCGCCGCTTCGAACATTCTTATTTATTGCTTTAATTACGTTATTTTTTTCTGTCATTTACTATCCTTTTTTGGTGCTGCCGGTTTTGCAGAAGCAGAAGGTTCAGCGGGTGCGGCTTTTGGTAGAGCTCCTGGTGCAGGTTTAGCTGCGGATCCCTCTGCGGCAGCTTTCTTATCTGCAGGTGTGTGTCCGGAAAATTTTCTTGTTGGTGAAAACTCACCCAATTTATGTCCAACCATTTCTTCTGATACTGTTATAGGTATAAAACTCTTTCCATTGTGAATTAAAAAACTATGTCCTACGAATTCTGGTATTATTGTTGAGTTTCTTGACCAAGTCTTTATTGGTGCTTTTTTTGATTGATCTTTAAGTTTATCAATTTTTTTTAGTAAACTTGGATGTACAAATGGTCCTTTCCAAACACCTCTGGTCATTTAACTATCACTCCTTTTTTTTCTCCTAGTGATTATAAATTTATCACTTCTTTGCGGTCTTCTAGTTTTAAGTCCTTTTGCTGATTGTCCCCATGGTGAAACTGGATTTCTTCCACCAGCTGTTTTTCCTTCACCACCTCCATGTGGGTGATCAACTGGATTCATTGCGACTCCTCTAGTTTGTGGTCTTTTGCCCTTCCACCTATTTCTTCCAGCCTTACCAATTTTTATATTTTTCTGATCTGGATTTGATACTACCCCAATTGTTGCCTTACAATCTTTTCTTACCTTTCTAGTTTCTCCTGATGAAAGTTTAATAATAGCATATTCATCATCAATACCTGAAAGAGTTACATGAGCTCCTGCTGATCTAGCAAGTTTGCCACCAGCTCCTAAATTTAATTCTACATTGTGAACCTGAGTGCCAGGAGGTATGTCACCTAATGGCATGCAATTACCCACTTTAATTTCTTTATTAGTGCCTGATATGATTTTATCTCCAATTTTTATATTTTGAGGACAGATAATATATGTTTTAGTTTTATCTTCGTAAGTAATCAGAGCTATATAAGAAGATCGATTAGGATCATATTCTATTCTGTCAACAGTTGCTGTCATATCAATTTTGTTTCTATGAAAATCAATTATTCTATATCTCTTTTTATGGCCCGCTCCTCTTGCTCTAGAAGTTATCCTTCCAAGATTGTTCCTTCCGCCTGAAGAATGTTTTCCTCTTGTTAAGGGCTTATAAGGCGAACCTTTCCAAATATTTTTTCTGTCAACTAAAACAGTTGTCCTTGTAGATTTAGTATAGGGTTTATAAGACTTTAATCCCATAATTTTAAGCTCCTGATGCCAGGTCTATACTTTGACCTTTTTTTAAAGTTATCATTGCTTTTTTATATCCTTTTTTAAATCCAATTCTGCCTCTTATAACTTTACTTTTAGATTTTTTAGTAATTGTATTTATTTTAATCACGTTTACTTTAAAAATTTTCTCAATATTTTTTTTAATTGATTTTTTTGATGCATCGTTTCTTACTTTAAATATAACCTTATTTTGCTCTGAAAGACTTGTTGCCTTTTCCGTGATAATTGGTTCTATAACAGAATCTAAATAATTAATTTTTTTCATTCGTTAACCTATTTTGAATATTTTTAATTGAACTTGTGGTAAATAAAACGTTTTTATATTTTACAAGATCATAAACGTTTGTTCCTAACTCACTTACTAACTTAACATTTGGTAAATTTCTTACAGATTTTTCAATATTTTTTTCAGTAGTTTTATCGGAAACAATTAAAACATTATCAATTTTGTTTTTATTCAAAAATGAGTAAAATATTTTTGTTTTTTTAATTTCTGTTTTTACATCATCGAAAATAAATAGTTCATTATTATTTTTTTTCTTTGATATTGTTTGAGCTAAAGCTATTTTTCTAATTTTTTTATTTATTTTTTTAGTCTTATAGTTGTCACCTTTTGGTCCATGAGCTACTCCACCACCAACAAATAAAGGGGCTTTTCTTGAAGCGTGTCTGGCGCCACCAGTTCCTTTTTGGGCATAAATCTTCTTTGTAGAACCTACAACCTCATTCCTTTGTTTAGTTTTTGCAACACGCTTTTTTGAATGATTAAGCTGCCAGTCAATCACATATTTTAAAAGTCTATTATTAACTTTTAGACCTGCTAGTTTATCAGACACACTGATGTCTTTGCTTTTATTGCCCTGAATATTTAAAACTTTTAAATTCATAATTTATTTCTTTTTTGGTTCAGTTTTTTTTGATACTTCTTCCTTTTTAGTTTCTTTTTTACCCGCAGGTTTTGTTACTTGGGCAGTTTGCGCAAATTTTTCTAAACTAGTTTTTCTGTTAAAAGTTTTTTTTGATTTTCTTAAAAAGACTGTTGTATTTTTAGAGCCAGGAATCGATCCTTTTATATAAATAAGACCATTTTCAACATCAGATTTTATTATTTCAAGATTTAGTATAGTTCTAAATTTAGACCCCATGTGGCCAGCCATTTTCTTACCTTTAAAGACTTTTCCAGGATCCTGATTTTGACCAGTTGATCCATGAGATCTATGAGAAACAGAAACACCGTGGCTTGCTCTTAAACCCCCAAAATTATATTTTTTCATTACACCAGCAAATCCTTTTCCTATTGTTTGTGATCTAACGTCAATAAACTTAACATCCTTTAAAATTTCCAAGCCAATTTCACTTCCTGTTTTGTATTCGTCTGTTTTTTCAACCCTATATTCTTTTATTATTTTTTTAGGTTCTGTATTTTTTTTAGCAAAAAAACCTTTCATTTGGTTAGTAAGCTTTGAATTTTTCTTCTTAATAAAGCCTAATTTAATTGCTGAATAACCGTTCTTTTCTTTTGTATACACGTCAATAATTCTTCCTTTTTCAACCTTTACCACTGTGACAGGCACAGAAATGCCTGAGTTAAAAAACTCTCGTGTCATTCCCATTTTTTTTCCTACTAAACCTAAAGTCATTTTTAAATTTTAATTTCTATATCTACTCCTGATGCCAAATCTAATTTCATTAAAGCTTCGACTGTTTGTGGTGTCGGTTCAACGATATCTATTAACCTCTTATGAGTTCTTGTTTCAAATTGTTCTCTACTTTTTTTATCAATATGTGGTGATCTCAAAACTGTAAATCTTTCAATTTTAGTAGGCAAAGGTATTGGTCCTTTTACTTGAGCTCCGGTTCTTTTAGCTGTATTAACTATTTCCTCTGTAGATAAATCGAGGATTTTGTTATCATAAGCTCTAAGATGTATTCTAATATTTTGATTTTCCATTTTAAGCCATTTTTTTTGTTACTTCGTCTTGAACATTTTGAGGAACTTTAGCGTAGTGATCAAAAAACATTGAGTATTGCGCTCTACCTTGGGACATAGATCTCAAATTGTTTATGTAGCCAAACATGTTTGCTAAAGGTACCATTGCACTTATTACTGTTGCATTTCCTCTTGTTTCTGTAGTTGATACTTGTCCTCTTCTACTGTTTAAGTCACCAATTACATCACCCATGTAGTCTTCAGGTGTAATTACTTCAACCCGCATCATAGGTTCTAATAATTTTAAAGTTGCTTTAGTACAAGCTTCTTTGAAACAGTATCTGGATGCTATTTCAAATGCTAAAACGCTAGAGTCAACATCGTGGTGTAAGCCATCTACAATTGTTACTTTATAATCTATTAAAGGAAATCCTGCTAATATTCCATTATCAGCAACACTTTCAATTCCCTTTTCTACTCCTGGTATAAATTCTTTTGGTATTGCTCCACCTTTAATTTTATTTTCAACTTCTCTTCCTTTTCCTGGTTCTAAAGGCTCAACATTAAGTTCAACTTTTGCAAATTGACCAGCGCCTCCACTTTGTTTTTTGTGAATGTAAACGCTCGATACTGGTTTTAGAATAGTTTCTCTGTAAGCAACCTGTGGAGCACCAATATTTGCTTCTACTTTAAATTCTCTTTTCATTCTATCTACAATAATATCTAAATGTAGCTCTCCCATACCTTTAATAATTGTTTGACCAGACTCCTCATCAGAAGATACTCTAAATGATGGGTCTTCTTTGGCTAACCTTCCAAGGGCCTCACCCATTTTCTCTTGATCACCCTTCGTTTTAGGTTCAACCGCAATCTCTATAACTGGATCTGGAAACTCCATTGGCTCTAAAACGACTGGGTTGTCTTCGTCTGAAAGCGTATGTCCTGTTATAGTATATTTTAACCCTGCCAGAGCAACTATGTCTCCAGCGTTAGCTTCTTTTACATCTTCTCTGCTGTTAGCATGCATCAATAACATTCTACCAACTCTTTCTTCTTTATCTCGTGAAGTATTATAAATTCCAGTTCCGGATTTTAAGGTGCCTGAGTAAATTCTTATAAAAGTTAAAGATCCAACAAAGGGGTCGTTTGCTACTTTAAAAGCTAAAGCCGAAAAAGGCTCTTTATCATCAAATTTTCTCTCTATTTCATCTTTAGAGTTTGGTTTAGTACCTTTTATTGAGTTAATATCTTTAGGACTAGGAAGAAAATCAATAACAGCATCAAGTAAGGGTTGAACACCTTTATTCTTAAATGCTGAACCAGTAATTACTGGTACAAAATCAAATTTTAAGCATCCTTTTCTGACGCAGGCTATTATATCTTTTTCAGAAATTTCTTTACCATTTAAATAATCATCCATTAATTTTTCATCTTGTTCTACGGCTGTCTCAACTAAATCTTTTCGGTATTTGTCTGCTTGTTCCTTTAATTCTGCAGGTATATCTACATATTCGAACTCAGCTCCAAGTTTTTCATCTTTCCAAATTACGGCTTTCATTTTAATTAAATCAACTACACCTTTTAGTGAAGACTCAATTCCAACAGGTATTTGCATAACAAGAGGTTTAGCACCGAGTCTATCCTTGATCATTTGAACACAATTGAAAAAGTCTGCTCCGGTTCTATCAAGCTTATTTACAAAACAGATTCTTGGCACTTTGTACTTATCAGCTTGACGCCAGACTGTTTCGGATTGAGGTTCGACACCAGCAACACCATCAAATACTGCAACCGCTCCATCCAAAACTTTTAGCGATCTTTCAACTTCTATCGTAAAATCTACATGCCCAGGTGTATCTATAATATTAATTCTGTGTTCTCGCCAAAAACAAGTTGTTGCTGCAGAAGTAATTGTTATACCTCTTTCTTGCTCTTGCTCCATCCAATCCATAGTAGCCGCACCATCGTGAACCTCACCAATTTTGTGACTTTTTCCAGTATAATATAAAATTCTTTCTGTCGTCGTAGTTTTACCAGCATCTATGTGAGCCATAATTCCAATGTTACGATATTTTTCTAATGTATGTGATCTAGGCATAATATTACCATCTGAAATGTGCAAAAGCCTTGTTTGACTCAGCCATTTTGTGTGTATCTTCCTTTTTCTTAATTGCAGATCCTTTTTTTTGATAAGCGTCTAATAATTCAAACGATAATTTTTCTGCCATAGTTTTATTTTTTCTTTTTCTGGATGCATCTAAAATCCATCTAAGTGCCAATGCTTGAGATCTATTTGATTTTACTTCAACTGGTACTTGATAGGTTGCTCCGCCAACTCTTCTAGATCTTACCTCGATATTTGGCCTTACATTACTAATCGCGGTATTAAAAACTTTCAGAGGGTCTTCTTTTTTAGTTTCTTTAATTTTGTCTAAAGCTGTATATAAAATTCTTTCAGCTGTTGATCTTTTACCATCATACATGATTGAGTTTATAAATTTTGAAATTACTTTTGAACCGTATTTTGGATCTGAGTAAATCTTTCTAACTGGAGCTTTTCGTTTTCTAGACATAGTTTTTTATTATTTTGGTTTTTTTGCTCCATACAGAGAACGTCTTTTTTTACGAGCTGTAACGCCTTGTGCATCAAGATTTCCTCTTAAAATATGATACCTTACACCAGGTAAATCTTTTACTCTTCCACCTCTAATAAGAACTACAGAATGTTCTTGTAAATTATGTCCTTCTCCAGGTATATATGCTGTTACTTCATAACCATTTGATAATCTTACTCTTGCAACCTTTCTTAAAGCTGAATTTGGTTTTTTTGGTGTTGTTGTGTAAACCTTAATACAAACGGCTCTTTTAAGAGGTTGTTTTTCTAAAGCTGGAACTTTATTTCTAGCTAAAGGCTTTACCCTGGGTTTTCTCATCAACTGATTAATAGTCGGCATAATTTTTAAAAAGTTTTAGATAGATAAAAGTAAAGATAGACTTAGGTTTCTTTCTTTTTTTAGTTATTGTTTAAGGTCAGCGTTACCTTACTTTTAACCATCAAAATTGCGCTAAATTAACATTGAAGTCTAAAAAGTCAACGTTTAATAAGTAAAAAAACCCCTTAAATACTTGCGTTATTCGGTCTTAATCTCTGTTTTTTGAGTTTTCTCTATCTCTTGTTTTGCGAGTTCTTGTTTTTTCAATTCTGCAATTCTTATTTTATCTTCCTCTCTTGCTTGTTTGTCTAAAATATTTTTTGTTAGGCCTGTACCAGCAGGAATAAGTCTACCGACAATTACGTTTTCCTTAAGGCCCTCTAGCGTATCTATTTTTCCTTTTATTGCAGAGTCGGTCAATACTCTTGTAGTTTCTTGGAAAGAAGCTGCGGATATAAACGAGTTTGTTTGAAGTGAGGCTTTGGTTATGCCTAATAATACTCTTTCACCAGAAGCAGGTTTTTTGTTTTGTTTTTTTAGCTCCTCATTTGCGTTGTTTAAATCAATTCTATCAACAAGTTCACCATTTAAATAATCTGAGTCTCCTGACTCTTTAATTTCAACTTTTTTAAGCATCTGTCTTACTATTGTTTCGATATGCTTGTCGTTTATTACAACTCCCTGCATTCTATAAACTTCTTGTACTTCTGTTACAAAATATTCTGTTAAAGCTTCTACTCCCAAAATCCTTAAAATATCATGAGGCGCAGGTGCTCCGTCTAATAAATATTCACCTTTTTTAATTTTTTCCCCCTGATTAAAATTTGTGTGTTTTCCCTTTGGTATTAAATAATTTGATGACTCCCCTTTATCTGAAACGATAGAAATTTTTTGTTTCCCTCTAACTTCTTTACCAAATTGAATTGTTCCATCGCCTTCTGCTATTATGGCGCTATCCTTTGGTCTTCTTGCTTCAAATAGTTCTGCAACTCTTGGAAGACCACCTGTTATATCTTTTGTTTTTGAAGTTTCTTTAGGTAGTCTTGCTAAAACATCACCAGCTGATATTTTTTGTCCATCTTGCACAGAAAGAATTGAATCTGGCACTAAATAATATCTTGCTTCGTTACCATCAGCTTTTTTTATAACTTCTCCATCAGAATTTCTTAATGTTATTCTTGGTTTTAAATCGGTATTTTTTGACTGCGATCTCCAATCTACAACTGATTTTGAGGATATCCCTGTAGCATCATCAAGTGTTTCTGCAAGTGAAACACCATCGACCAAATCCATGTAGTTAACAATACCATTTGTTTCAGCTATTACAGGTAAGGTGTATGGGTCCCATTCACATATTTTTTTTCCTTTTTGTACTTTTTCACCATTTTTAAAAAATAATTTTGAACCATACGGAACCTTGTAAAAAGCAAGTTGTCTTCCGTTATCATCTTCCAAAGAAAGTTGAGTATTTCTACCCATGACGATTATATTATTTTTTGAGTCTTCTAATAAATTTTTATTACTTACCTTTAAAATACCTGAGTTTACAGATACAACTGAGGAGTCCTCTTTAATTTGTGCTGTACCACCCACGTGAAAGGTTCTCATAGTTAATTGAGTTCCTGGCTCACCAATTGATTGTGCGGCTATCATTCCAATAGCTTCTCCAATACTAACTATCTTACCTCTTGAAAGATCTCGACCATAACACATTTGACAAACACCTTTTTGAGATCCACAAGTTATCACTGAAAATACATTAATAGACTTAACGCCAGCAGAATCTATTTTTTCGCAAATGTTTTCGTCAATCATTTGTTTTTTCTTTATAATTAATTCTCCGGTTAATGGATTTTTTACATCCTCAGCGGCGACTCTACCCAATACCCTTTCAGATAAACTCACCAATACGTTACCACCCTCAATAATCTCGGACAATTTTATTGATGATCGAGATTTTGCATCACATTCTTTAATAGTGATTTGAATATCTTGAGCCACATCACAAAGTCTTCTTGTTAAATAGCCTGAATTAGCAGTCTTTAAAGCAGTATCAGCTAAACCTTTTCTAGCTCCGTGAGTTGAATTAAAATATTCTAATACTGTTAATCCCTCTTTAAAGTTTGAAATTATTGGTGTTTCAATAATTTCACCAGATGGTTTTGCTATAAGTCCTCTCATACCAGCCAATTGTTTCATCTGTGCTGGTGATCCTCGAGCTCCAGAGTCGGCCATCATAAAAACCGAATTAGTTTCAATTCTACCATCTGGATAAATTTTTTCAGCTGAAGAGATTTCTTTCATCATTTCATTTGCAACTGAGTCTGTGCATTTAGACCAAATATCTACAACTTTATTATATTTCTCTCCTCTAGTAATAAGCCCATCTTGATATTGTTTTTCATAATCTTCTATTTGTTTTTTGGTTTGACTAACCAATTTTTCTTTAGTTTTTGGAATAATCAAATCATTTTTTCCAAATGAAATCCCAGCTTTAAAAGCATGTTTGAAACCTAAATCTTTTATTCGATCACAAAAGATCACTGTTTCTTTTTGACCACAATATCTGTATACAGTGTCGATTACCTCAGATACTGCTTTTTTTGTTAACAATTTGTTTACAAGGTCAAATTTAATCCTGTGATTTTTTGGTAAGGTTTTAGATAATAAAAAACGTCCGGCAGTACTTGTATATTTTTCTGAAATTTTGTTTCCATCTTTATCTATTGTATCAAATACTGAAACTATCTTAGAGTGTACACTTATATCTTTCCTGTCAATTGCATTCTCGATTTCATCTACATCAGAGAAAATACCAACTGGTTTTGTATTTGAGTCCTCTTTATGTTGAGACAAATAATATATCCCGAGCACAATATCTTGGCTCGGTACAATTATTGGTTTACCGTTCGATGGACTTAAAATGTTATTTGTTGACATCATAAGCACACGTGCTTCGATTTGTGCTTCTAAACTTAATGGTACATGTACAGCCATTTGATCCCCATCAAAATCTGCATTGAAAGCTGCACAGACTAAAGGGTGTAATTCGATTGCATTTCCTTCTATTAACTTTGCTTCAAAAGCTTGAACACCCAACCTGTGTAATGTTGGAGCCCTATTTAATATTACCGGGTGCTCTCTTATTATATGTTCAAGAGCATCCCAGACCTCGCTTTTTTGTTTTTCAACCATCCTTTTTGCTTGTTTAATGGTTGTTGCAAATCCTAGTTTATCTAATCTTGCATATAGAAATGGTTTAAATAATTCCAATGCCATTTTTTTTGGTAAACCACATTGGTGTAATTTAAGTTCTGGTCCAACAACAATTACTGATCTTCCAGAATAATCTACTCGTTTACCTAAAAGATTTTGTCTAAATCTACCTTGCTTTCCTTTTAACATTTCTGCTAAGGATTTTAAGGGTCTTTTGCCAGTTCCTGTAATTACTCTACCTCTTCTTCCATTATCAAACAAAGCATCAACTGACTCTTGTAACATTCTTTTCTCATTTCTGACTATTATGTCTGGAGCTTTTAAATCTAAAAGTCTTTTAAGTCTGTTGTTTCTATTAATTACTCTTCTGTATAAATCATTTAAATCCGATGTAGCAAATCTCCCCCCATCAAGTGGAACTAATGGTCGAAGTTCTGGTGGTATTACCGGAACAGTAGTTAAAATCATCCATTCTGGTTTATTTCCTGAGTCTATAAATGACTCAATGAGTTTTAATCTTTTTAAAGTCCTTTCCTCTGTAACTTTTGACTTTATAGTTTTTAAAGACTCTCTAAGCTTTTTTCTCTCAGATGCTAGATCAATGCTTAATAGTATTTCTCTTACAGCTTCAGCACCAATACCAGCTGTGAATCCGTCTTCTCCATATTTTTCTTGGGCTTTTATATATTCATCCTCAGTTAGAAGTTGACCTTTTTTTAATTCAGTTAAACCAGGTTCGATAACTATAAAACTCTCAAAATATAATATCTTTTCCACCTCTTTGAGTTTCATGTCTATAGATAAAGAAATTCTACTTGGTAATGACTTTAGAAACCAAATGTGTGCTACAGGACATGCGAGATCTATGTGTCCCATTCTTTCACGTCTTACGTTGGACTTAGTTACTTCTACTCCACATTTCTCACAAATTATACCTCGAAACTTCATTCTTTTATATTTTCCACAAAGACATTCATAGTCCTTGATTGGACCAAAAATTCTTGCACAAAATAAACCGTCTTTTTCAGGTTTAAAGGTTCTATAATTTATAGTTTCTGGTTTTTTTATTTCACCAAAAGACCATGATTTTATTTTTTCTGGGCTCGCTAAAGTAATTTTAATATGATTAAAATTCGTTTCTGAAACTCTTTTTCTTGTATCATTTAATAAATCTTTTCTCATTGTAAATTTTTAATTCAATTCTATATTTAATCCTAAAGCTCTTATTTCTTTTATTAAAACGTTAAAAGACTCTGGTACACCTGACTCGAAATTGTCATCGCCCTTAACTATTGTTTCATAAACTTTTGTTCTTCCTGCAACGTCATCAGATTTAACGGTTAAAATTTCTTGCAAGGTATATGAAGCACCATATGCCTCTAATGCCCAAACTTCCATTTCACCAAATCTTTGTCCTCCTAGTTGAGCCCGGCCGCCTAATGGTTGTTGAGTTACTAAACTGTAAGGACCTGTTGATCTAGCATGAATTTTATCTTCCACTAAATGATGAAGCTTAAGCATATATATTATGCCTACGGTTACTGGCCTGTCGAATTTTGTACCTGTTCTACCATCCCATAAATTTGTTTGACCTGCATTTGGCAAATTGGCTAGATCTAACATTTTGGTAATATCTTCTGTTGTTGCTCCATCAAAAACTGGTGTTGCTATCGGAACTCCATTTGACAAATTTGAACATAGTTCTTTAAACTGTCTTTCGTCCAGATTATTCAAAATATCACTTAACCTTTTTTCTCCATATATTTGGCCCAAAGTATTCTTCAAATCTTTGTTATCATTTGTTTTTTGAAAATTATTATATAAATTTCTTACTTTTTCACCAAGTTCTGAACATGACCACCCAAGGTGAGTTTCTAATATTTGCCCAACATTCATTCGGCTTGGTACACCTAATGGATTTAACACTATATCAACTGGTTTGCCACTTTCCATATAAGGCATATCTTCAACTGGTACTATTTTGCTTATAACGCCTTTATTTCCATGTCTTCCAGCCATTTTATCTCCTGGCATTAATCTTCTTTTTACAGCAACAAAAACTTTAACCACCTTCATCACTGTTGGTAGGAGATCGTCTCCTTGTCTAATTTTAAGAACTTTATCTTCAAATCTTAATTTTATGTCTTCTTGCGCTTTATCAAATTGTTCTTTTAATTGTGATACTTTGCTATTTATATTTTCACTTTTAAACTTGATTTTCCAATAATCTTTTATATCAAGAGAATCTAAAATATCGTTACTTAGAGTGTCTCCAGTTTTTAAGGATTTAAAGCTTTTCTCAATTGGTTCTTTCTTTAAAATTTCATTTAATCTTAATTTTATATTTCTTACTAAAATCTCTTCCTCAACTTGCTTGTCTTCCTGAACTGCTTCAATTTCATATCTTTCTATTGCTATTGCTCTTTCGTCTTTTTCAATACCGTGTCTATTAAAAACTCTAACATCTACTACGACCCCAGAGCTTCCTGGTGGTAATTTTAAGGAAGTGTCTCTTACATCGGTAGCTTTTTCACCAAATATTGACCTCAATAATTTTTCCTCAGGACTAGAAGCTGTTTCGCCTTTTGGGGTTACTTTCCCAACAAGAATATCTCCTTGTTTAACTTCCGCACCTACATAAACGATACCTGACTCATCGAGATTTTTTAAACTTTCCTCACTTACATTAGGAATATCTCTAGTTATTTCCTCTGTACCCAATTTTGTATCCCTTGCCATTAATTCGTATTCCTCGATATGTATGGAGGTAAACACATCATCTGTTACACATCTTTCAGATATAAGAATAGAATCTTCAAAATTATAGCCCTGCCATGGCATGAATGCTACTGTAACATTTTTACCCAAGGCTAACTCACCCAATTTAGTTGCTGGTCCATCAGCAATTATATCTCCTTTTTTTATTACATCTCCCCATTTCACTAAGGGCTTTTGGTTTATACAAGTATTCTGATTTGATCTTTGAAATTTCATTAAATTATAAATGTCAACTCCTGATTTAGATAAATCTTTTTCTTCTGTTGCTTTAACTACAATTCTTTTTCCATCTATTTTATCCACTACCCCATTACGCTTCGCAACTATAGTTACACCTGAGTCTAAAGCTACATCTCCTTCAATACCTGTTCCAACTAGTGGCGACTCTGGTTTTAATAATGGCACAGCCTGCCTCATCATATTAGATCCCATCAGAGCTCTATTTGCATCATCGTTTTCCAAAAATGGTATCAAGGATGCAGCAACTGAAACTAATTGCTTTGGTGATACATCAATGTAGTCAATATTATCTTTTCTCGATAAAACAAAATTTAATCCTTTTCTACAAGAAACTAATTCCTCTATAAAACTTCCATCTGAACTTACAGGAGAGTTTGCCTGCGCTATTGTAAATTTTTCTTCCTCGATCGCTGACAAATATTCAATTTTATCTAAAATCTTTCCCTTTTGCACTTTCTTGTATGGACTTTCTATAAAACCATATTTGTTTACTTTTGAGTATGTTGCCAAACTATTTATTAATCCTATATTTGGTCCCTCAGGAGTTTCTATTGGACAAATTCTTCCGTAATGTGTTGGGTGAACATCTCTAACTTCAAAACCCGCTCTTTCTCTGGTTAATCCGCCTGGACCTAGTGCCGAGACCCTTCTCTTATGTGTAATTTCTGATAATGGATTAGTTTGATCCATAAACTGAGATAGCTGTGATGTTGCAAAAAAATCTTTAAAAGAAGTGCTAATAGGTTTTGCATTAATTAATCCTTGTGGCAATGCAGATTCGATTTCTAAAAAAGTTGACATTTTTTCTCTAATAGTTCTTTCCATTCTTAACAAGCCAATTCTAAATTGATTTTCGACTAACTCACCTACAGATCTTACTCTTCTATTGCCTAAGTGATCTATATCATCAACTTCACCTTTTCCATCTCTTAAATCCAACATGAACTGTATTATAGAAATAATATCATTTTTTGTAAGTATTCTTAAATTATCATCTTCTTTAAGATCAAGCCTCGCATTCAGTTTTACTCTTCCAACATCAGACAAATCATATCTTTCGTTACTAAAATATAAATTTTTAAAAACTTCCTCGGCTACTTCAGGTGTTGGGGGTTCTCCTGGTCTTAAAACTTTATAGATATCGTTTAATGCAGATTGTTTATCAAAATTTTTATCAATTTTAATTGTTTCAAATATATATGGACCTTTTAAAATTGAATCTACATTTGCAAGTTTAAGTTTGGAAATTTTTGAAGATATAATTTTTTCTAAAGTTTCTTTTGTAACATTGAATCCAGAATTAATTATTAACTTTCCTTCGGAGTCTTTTAAGTCTTCGTTGGTATATTTTCCAACTATTTCGTCCTCTGAAACTATAATTTTATCTAAGTTTTTTTCTTTTAACTTTTGGGCTAAAATAAAGTTAAGTTTTTCTCCTTTTTTTAATATTTTCTTATTATTTTTTTTATCGATTAAATCAAATAATAATTTTATTGGTCTTTTATACTTCTCTGGTTTAAATTCAGTGGACCAAGTCTTAGTTGATGTATCAAATTGATATGAATCGTAAGTATAAAATTGTTCTAAAATGCTTTGCCTGCTCATTCCCATTGCATACAAAAATGTTGTTATTGGTAATTTCTTTTTTCTATCTATTCTAAAATATAAAATATCTTTTGGATCAAATTCGAAATCTAACCAAGAGCCTCGTCCTGGAATAATCCTGCAGTTAAATAATAGTTTTCCACTACTATGAGTTTTTCCTTTGTCGTGGTCAAAAAATACACCAGGACTTCTGTGCATTTGGTTTACAACTACTCGTTCAACTCCATTAACTACAAATGTTCCACTTGAGGTCATTAAAGGTAAATCACCCATGAAAACTTCTTGCTCTTTTGCGGATAATATTTGTTTTGTATTATTTTCTTGGTTAATCTCATAAACAACTAAACGTAAGTTCGCTTTCAATGCAGATGAATAAGTAAGGCTCCTCTGTCTACATTCGTTTACATCAAATTTTGGTTTGTCTAGACTACAAGAAATGAATTCAAGAGAAGATTTTTCAGAACTATCGTTTATAGGAAATATGCTTTTAAAGACTTTTGTTAATCCTTTATCTAAAGCTGAAACTTTTTCTTTATCTGATTTAGACTCTATGAACTGTTTGTAAGAATTTTTTTGAACTTCAATTAGGTTAGGTATTGATAGGCTTTCTTTTAATTTTCCAAAATTTTTTCTAATACTTTTTTTTTGAGTAAAAGTTAATTCCATTCAATAACTAATTTAGTACTTGCGAAATTGTACTGATATTATTTTAATTCTACTTTAGCTCCAGCAGCTTCTAGCTTTTTCTTAGCTTCTTCGGCATCTTTTTTCGCTACGCCTTTTTTAACCTCTTTAGGTGCTGCTTCTACTAAATCTTTTGCCTCTTTTAATCCTAATCCTGTTATAGCTCTAACTTCTTTAATAACGTTAATTTTTTTATCACCTGATGAACTTAAAAAAATTGTAAATTCACTTTTTTCTTCTGCGGGAGCTGCTCCACTAGCTGCTGGTGCTGCTGCCGCTGGTGCTGCTGCAGTTACTCCCCATTTTTCTTCTAGTTGTTTAGAAAGTTCCGCTGCTTCAACAACAGTTAGTTTTGATAATTCATCAATAATTTTATTAAGATCAGCCATAAATTTTTAAGAAATATTTAACCTTTTTTACTTTTCTCGTGGGCCAAAATAGCAATTTTTGAGCCAGGTGCAAGCAAAATACTTAAAAATTTCTGAGCAGGAGCTGACAAAATACCAACAATTTTAGCTCTTGCTTCGTCTAAAGTAGGTAGTGTGGCGATTTGGGCCACGTCTTTGGCTTCCAAAACCTTTCCATCCATAAAACCAGCAACTATTTTTAAGTGTGAGTCACCTTTAGCATATTTTGCTAAAATTTTGGCTGAAGTAATTGGGTCTGAAGATATAGCTGCTGCAGTAGGACCAGTGAAGAACCTTTCTAGCTCCTTGCATTTAGTTTCTTTTAAAGCAAGCTTTGTAATTCTATTTTTAGTTACTTTAAAAAATATTCCATTTTTTCTCATTTCAGCTCTAATCTCATCAAGCTCTTTTACATTTAAACCCTTGTAATGTGCTATCATTACTGCTTCGTTTGAAGAAAAAACTTTTTTCATTTCCTCAACGTAATTCTTTTTCTGTTCTTTGCTCATCATAATTTATATATCCTTAAAATTTAGTTTAAAAGAGGGACTCATAGTTGTAGAGAAATAAACTTTTTTTATATTTTCAGAATTAAAAATTGATGATTTATCTTTTTTTAAAAATTCAAAAGCACTCTTTACATTCTCCAATAATTTGTTTTCTTGAAAACTTTTTCTTCCTATTGAAAAAGAAAGGTTGCCGTCTTTGTCATTTTTGACTTCAATAGATTTGTATTTAACTTTATCAACGGCTTTAGCTATGTCATCAGAAACAGTACCCATCTTTGGGTTTGGCATAAGACCTTTAGGTCCAAGTATTTTTCCTAATTTTCCAATTTTGGACATCATTGAGGGTGTACAAATTAATTTATCAAATTCAATATTCTTATCTGCTATTTTTTTTAAAAGATCCTCGGAACCCACAACCTCTGCTCCACTTTTTTTGGCTTCATCTAATTTATTTTCATCACACAAGAGGCCAACTCTAACTTTTTTTCCGTTTCCATGAGGCAAATCAATTAATGTTCTTAGATTATTATCAGAGCCTTTAATTTTTTTAAGATTTATCTTCATAGAAATATCAATTGATTCATCAAATTTAACTCCAGATCCATTTTTAAGTTCCTTAATAATTTGCTCAAATTTATTAGCTTCTCTTTTTTTGTAAGTCTCTTTTAAATTTTTATATCTTTTAGATTTTTTTTTCATTTTTTAACTTCTATACCCATTGATCTTGCTGACCCACAAATAATTTTAGTTGCTTCCGCTAAATCATGGGCGTTAAGATCTTTCATTTTCTCTTTTGCAATTTGTTCAGCTTGCTTAATTGTTATTGATCCTGCAATAACTCTTCCAGGTTCTTTTGAACCACTTTGTAGTTTAGCAGCTTCTCTAATAAAATGTGATGCAGGTGGAGACTTAATTATAAAGTCAAATTTTTTGTCTTTATAAACTGTAATAACAACTGGAACAGGTTTCCCCATAAAAGCTTTTGTCTTTGCGTTAAAAGCTTTACAAAACTCCATTATATTAATTCCTCTTTGCCCAAGAGCAGGACCTACCGGTGGGGCAGGATTTGCTTGTCCACCTTTAATTTGCAATTTTACATAGCCAGCTATTTCTTTTGCCATTATATTTTCTCCACTTGATTAAACTCAAGATCAACAGGTGTTGGTCGTCCAAAAATTGAAACTGAGACCTTTAATCTTAATTTTTCTTCATCAATTTCCTCTATTAAACCAGTAAAAGAAGCAAATGGTCCATCAGAAACTTTTATTTTTTCTCCAACTTCATAAATAATACCAGCAGTTGGATTTGTCTCTGTCTCATCAATCTGGCCCATTATTTTCTTAATTTCATTTTCTGAAACAGGTACCGGACTTCCCTCTGGACCTAAAAAACCACTCACTTTTTGTATATTTTTAATTTTATGATAAATATTTTTGTTTAAATCAAGTTTAACTAAAACGTATCCAGGAAAATATTTCTTTTCTTTTTGTGTTCTTTTGCCTTTTTTTACCTCAACAACCTTTTGCGTTGGAACAAGAATTTCTCCAAGGTTATTTTGTAAAGAGTTTTTTGCCATAATATCTTTTATGCTATCAGCAACCTTATTTTCAAATCCAGAGTAAGCTTGCACAATGTACCAATTCATTTTAAAAATTAAGGGTTAAAACTAAGTTTAATAAAAATCTTAAAATTTGATCTAATAATAAAAAGAAAACTGCAGCTAAAGTAGCTAATCCAAAAACCATTAAAGATCCAGTAACAGTATCTTTTTTTGTTGGCCATGTTATCTTGAAAGCTTCTTGTTTAACTTCTTGTAAAAATCTTAATGGGTTTCTCATAAGTTTTCTGTTCTTGGCAGGAGCGGAGGGAATCGAACCCCCAACCTCCGGTTTTGGAGACCGGCGCTCTACCAATTGAGCTACACTCCTAGTAGCTTATTTTATAATTTTGGTTACCACTCCAGCACCAACTGTTTTACCACCCTCTCTAATTGCAAAATTTAGTTTTTCACTCATAGCTATTGGAGTTATAAGTTTTACATTAAATTTAGCATCATCGCCTGGCATTATCATTTCAGTACCAGATGGAAGAGTTACCTCTCCAGTTACATCTGTAGTTCTAAAGTAGAATTGAGGTCTATACTTTGTAAAAAATGGAGTATGTCTTCCTCCCTCTTCTTTTTTTAATACATAAGCTTGAGCTTCAAATTCCGTATGTGGCGTTACAGACCCAGGTTTTGCTAAAACTTGACCTCTCTCAATGTCAGTTCTTTCAACACCTCTTAAAAGTGCACCAATGTTGTCGCCTGCTTCACCTGTATCTAAAATTTTTCTAAACATTTCCACTCCAGTTATAACTGTTTTTTTAGTATCTTTTATACCAACTATTTCCAGTTCCTCACCGGTTTTAACAACTCCTTGCTCAACTCTTCCTGTAGCAACTGTTCCTCTTCCTGAAATTGAGAAGACGTCTTCAACTGGCATTAAGAACGGCTTGTCTTTTGGTCTTTCTGGTTGTGGGATTGTGTCGTCGACAGCTTTCATAAGTTCCATGATTGCGTTTTTTCCTGTTGCCTCATCTTTTCCTTCAACGGCGTTTAACGCTGAACCTTTGATGATTGGAATCTTATCTCCTGGAAATTTATAAGACGTAAGTAGTTCTCTAATTTCTGTTTCTACAAGTTCTACTAACTCTTTATCTTTAACTTGATCAATTTTATTTAAAAAAACTACAATGGCAGGTACACCAACTTGTCTTGCTAAAAGAATATGCTCTCGAGTTTGTGGCATTGGACCATCTGCTGCGTTCACAACCAATATCGCACCATCCATTTGTGCTGCACCAGTGATCATATTTTTCACATAGTCAGCGTGACCAGGACAGTCAACGTGTGCATAGTGTCTTTTATCAGTTTCATACTCAACGTGAGCTGTTGAAATTGTAATTCCTCTTTCTTTTTCCTCAGGTGCTTTATCAATTTGATCATACGCAATAAATTCTGCTCCACCTTTTTCAGCTAATACTTTAGTTATTGCTGCTGTTAGAGTTGTTTTACCGTGATCAACGTGCCCAATTGTACCAATGTTACAATGAGGTTTACTTCTTTCAAATTTTTTCTTGTCCGCCATTTTTTTCCTCTTCTTTATATATAATTTTTAACTTTATTTGGAGCGGATGAGGAGAATCGAACTCCTAGCATCAGATTGGAAATCTGAGGTATTACCATTATACGACACCCGCACAATCCAAACTTTTATACACTCTTATATTATAAAACACCTTTTAAGTTTGGTGGAGGGGGAAAGATTCGAACTTTCGAAGACCGAAGTCAACGGGTTTACAGCCCGCCCCATTTGACCGCTTTGGTACCCCTCCAAGTACTGTTAGGGGATACCCAATAACTTAAAAAGCATTCAACAACAAGGGTTTTATAAGCATCTTGTATGATAAATGCAATAAATCATTTTGCTCCTAAATATGCTATTTATTTAAAAAAAAACATTAAATTTAGTGAAAAAAAGTACTTTTTACATCGTAGGAAGACATGCTGTTACTGAGGCGCTTAAAAACCCTGTAAGGCAAGTTGTTAGGGTGTTTTTAACAGAAGACTCCAAGAAAAAAATACATAAAGAAAATCAGCATATCAACCTTCTTAAAAACGTAAGTGTTTTTTACAAGTCAAAAAAGGAATTAGATAAATATTGTTCTAACGAAGGTATATTACACCAAGGTTTAGTTGCAGAAATAGAGCATTTAGAAGAAATAAGTTTGAAAAGTTATGTTAACGAAAATTCTGATAGAAATGACATAAATTTAGTCGCTTTAGATGAAGTCACAGATCCTAGAAATATAGGCTCAATTATTAGAAGCGCGACGTCATTTAATATAGATGGAATAATAGTAAAAGAAAGGTCATATCCTAGTGAAAGTAAATTATTATATAAAAGTGCGAGCGGATGCACCGAATTAATCAAAATATTTCAAGTATCAAATATAAACACAACGCTCAAATATTTAAAGTCTAAAAATTTCTGGGTAAGTGGGTTTGACACCGAAAGTAAAAAAGATTTTACAAATCATGATTGGATGGGAAATAATGTTCTATTATTTGGGTCCGAAGGCTATGGTTTAAGTCATCAAATAAAAAAAAATTCGGATTTTTTATTTCGTATAAATATAAATAAAAATGTAGAAAGTCTAAATATTTCTAATAGCGCATCTGTAGTTTTTCATCATTTGAACTTTATTAAAAAAAAATCTTGATATCTGCCTAACTTTTATTTAATACTCCGTGCAGGCCCTCATAGCTCAATTGGTAGAGCAACTGATTTGTAATCAGTAGGTTCGCGGTTCGAGTCCGTGTGGGGGCACCAAATCAATTTCTCAAATTATTTCTTTTTGTATTTTGTAGCTTCTTCAGAACCGCTAGTGGCACTACCTTTGCTATAAGAATGTGCGCCCATTCCAGCGAGTTGTCCATTTTTTATAATAAGATATTGATCTCTAATTGGTTTTTTTTCTATAAAACATTCTAATATTTCTCTTACTCCAGCTGCATATCTTGCTTGTGCCGAAAGAGAAGTTCCTGATGTATGAGGTGTCATACCATGATTAGGCATTGTTCTCCAAATATGATCATTTGGTGCTGGCTGAGGAAACCATACGTCACCAGCATAACCACTTAGCTGACCTGATTTAAGAGCTTTAGCAATAGCTTCTCTATTACAAATTTTTCCTCGAGCAGTGTTAACAATGTAAGCTCCTTTTTTCATTTTACTAATTAGTTTTTCGTCAAATAAATTTTCAGTTTCTGGATGTAAGGGGCAATTAATTGTAACAACATCGCAAACTTTGACAAGTGACTCTACAGATTCGTGAAAAGTTAAATTTAACTCTTTTTCAACAGTGTCAGGAAGTTTGTGTCTATCAAAATAATGTAAATGGACATCGAAAGGTTTCATTTTTCTTAAAGCATCTAAACCAATACGTCCTGCAGCAACTGTACCTACATGCATTCCTTCAACATCATATGATCTTTGGACAGCGTCAGCAATATTCCATCCGCCATCATTTACTATTTTATGTTGGTTATGATAATCTCTTACCAAAGATAAAATCATCATAACTATATGCTCCGCCACTGATCTAGAGTTACAATATGTTACCTCGACAACATCTATTTTGTTATCTATTGCTGCCTGAAGATCAACATGGTCGGATCCTATTCCAGCGGTTATCGCCATCTTTAAATTCTTAGCTGATTTAATTCTTTCTTTAGTTAAATAGTATGGCCAAAAGGGTTGAGAAATTACGACATCAGCATCGACTAATTCTTTATCTGCTTTACATCCTTTAGCATCTTTATCTGAAGTAACTACTAATTTATGTCCTTTTGACTCTAAAAATTTTCTTAAACCTAATTCACCAGAAACACATCCAAGCAATTGACCTGGTGTAAAATCTATTGAACTAGGTGTTGGAAGTTTCATGCCATCAGGATACTTATCTAATTTTGGTAAAGAAGATATTGGATAATTTTTAGGCATTCCACCTTTAGGATCATCATATAGAATACAAAGTATTTTCATTTACTTAGTAAAACAGATAATTAAATCTTTTTAAAGCTATTAAAACCAAAATGGTCATAATATAAATTTAGTTAATTTTTCTTTTTTGTTCAGATTTAATCTTCTTTAATAAACTTTCTCCTGTATTAAATAGGAGTTTAAATTTAATCTTCTTATTCACTGATGCCTTAATCGAAACAATATTTCTAATTTCATTATTGTCAGCAACTGCAGCGATAGGTCTTTTTTTGGGATCTAAATTTTTTATAAAAATTTGCGCTCTATCGGTAACAACTTTTCCTTTCCATCTTCTTGGTCTAAATGGACTTATTGGTGTTATAGCCAGCTTCTTTGAATTTAATAATAAAATTGGACCGTTCACAGAAAGGTTATATGCTGTACTACCTGCTGGAGTAGATAATAATATACCATCCCCAATCAATTTTTTAATTAGAATTTTTTGGTTAATTTTAATTTGTATCAAAGATGCTTGTTTGCTTTGTCTTAAAATTGATAATTCATTAATTGCTAACAATGAATTAATCTTTTTGGCTTTACTAATTGTTTTAATTTGAAGAGGATAAATCATAGTGGGCTTAGCTTTATTAATTCTTTCAATTATTCTTTGTGAGGTAAATTTATTTAGCAAGAAACCTACTGAGCCACAATTTATACCGTAAAAAGGTTTATTATAATCGTAAAGTTTTTTAATAGTTTTGAGCATAAAGCCATCACCACCAGCAACAACAATTACATCAGACTTTTTAATAGAAAAATTTTTATACTTTTTAAATATAATTTTTTTTAAATATCGTGCTTTATTACTGTTATCAAAAACAAAACTAAATTTTTTCATATCTTTTTTTTTGAGAATGGAGATTTTATCAGAAACATTATAGAGCTGATTATTCCAAAAACAAAAATAATTGGTATTAATCTTTTATTTTCATATTTGTCTTTGAATAATGAGTTGTAAACTTGGCTATAAAAGGATAAAAATTGATTCTGTCTAAATCTTATTTGAATATTTTTTTTAAAGTATAAAAACTCATACCAAAATGGTAAATGCAGTATTAAACTGTTTTTTGTTTTAGAAATTTCATTAATAAATAATTTGGTTTTTTTCATATAAATTTTATCCTCAAACTCCATACATTTAATGTTATATTTTTTTGTAGCCTCCGCAAGTTTAGACTCGTCTGATAAATAATGTCTTATTAAAGATAAACATTCATTTTTGCTCGTAAAAAAAGGTAACTCATTATTTGTAAATAATAACTCTGCTGATGGATCGTATTCTGAAATACAAAGTGATCCACATAAACCAATAAAATATACACGTCCTCTTAAGGTAAATTGATATTTGAAAGAAGACAAAGGGTTATAACTATACTTTGAGTTATCTTGTTCAGTAAAATTTAAAATAATTTTGGATTGATTAATCAACTTGTTGAGCTTTTCAAACGTATTAGATATTTCATCGTAAGGTCCACATTCTAAAACTTTTATATTATTTTTTTTTAAATATTCTAAATATTTAGATCGATTATTTTTTTTTCTGCCAAAAAATAATACATCGTAAATTTTTTTTTCTTCTAAATCCTTAAAAACAGAACTGGTAGATTCTACAGGGAGAAATAAAGCTTTGTATCCAAGTTCTTGAAATTTTAATACAGATATTGGGCAGCCAGATAATACAAAGTCACATGCGGAGGCTGTTATTCTATTAGTATGATGATACATTGGGTCATCCCAGGAAAAAATTCCTTTTTTCACACTATTATCAATTAATCTTATAAATTTTATGTCCATAATTGATAATCCATCGCCCTGAAAAAGTACTAAAGATATTTTTTCTTTTTTGATAATGTCATTAATATTTTTTGCGATATTGTGGTTGTTTGTTTTCAGGTAATCCGAAATATATATTATTTTTGTTTTGTATTGGTCATTGAATTTTTTTTCATAAAAAAAAGTGTTTGGAGTTTCTTTTTTCCTTTCAGTAAATAAAATTAAAATTGATTCTTTGGTTTCTGACATTGTTAAGTTTCATTGGTGCCCTCGGCCAGACTCGAACTGGCACTCCCTTGCGGGCAAGGATTTTAAGTCCTTTGTGTCTACCATTTCACCACGAGGGCACATCGTAATCTTTATTGTTATTGTTAGTATATTAATACACAAGAGTTTTAAAGAAGTAAAAAAAAAATTATTTTACGTTTCTGCTTACAAGTCCTCAACTATAATAATTTTTGTAATCACTCACAAATATTATCTCTAAGAACCAACTTTATATAACCTGACCATGTTAGTCATGCCTGCTCTACCAAAAGGTAAACCTGCAGTTATAATTACAAAGTCATTCTTTTTAATAAATTTAAGTTTTTTTATAATTTCCTTAGAAATAGACATCATATCCTTCCATCCATTTGCATCTCTACTATTTATAGATTGTACACCCCAAAGCATTGATACCTGTCTACTCACATTTATATTAGGTGAAATCGTTACTATTTTTGCAGCAGGACGCATTGCCGAAACAAGTTTAGCAGACTTACCAGAATTAGAGAACACTATTATAGCTTTTACATTTGGATTATAAGCAATATCCTTAACAGAGCGAAGAATAGATTTTACTGGATCTTTATTTGTAACAACAGAATTTTTAAAATCTTCTATGTGCTCTCTTTTGTATTTTTCAGCAGATCTAATAGTTTGGGTCATAGTAGAAACAGCTTGGGTAGTAAATTTGCCGATAGCTGTCTCTGCTGACAACATTACTGTATCTGCACCTTGAAATATTGCAGTTGCGATATCATTTATTTCAGCCCGTGTTGCTGTAGTATTTTTAATCATGCTTTCTAACATTTGAGTAGCAACAATTACAGATTTTGAAAATTGAGAACTTTTTTTTATAAGACTTAATTGAACTTTTGGAACTTCACTATGGCCAATGTCGACTGCCAAATCACCCCTGGCAATCATGATTGAATCTGTCGCTTGGATAATTTTTTCAATATTTTTAAGAGCATGTTTATTTTCAATTTTTGAAATAATGCCCATATCTTTCCTTATTAATCTTCTTGTTTCTTGTATCAGCTTTTCATTTTGTAAATAAGACAAGGCAATCCAATTACAACCAAGTTTAACTGCAGTCTTAATGTCTTTTCTATCTTTTCCTGTTAGTTTATTAAAAACAATATCTAAATTTGGAACATGAAAGCTCTTATTACTTTTTAATATACAATTTTGACTCTGGCATTTTGTAGTTACTGCATTTCCCTTTTTGCTAATTACTGTGAATAAATACTTTCCATCATCAATTAAAATCTTGCTACCTTTTTTTAATTTTTTAATTATCTTGGGATGAGGAAAGTTTACTCTTTTTGAATTACCAGGGATTTTTTTACCATCAAATATAAAGCGTTGATTATATCTGATTTGTTGGTTCTCATTTTTAACTTTACCTATTCTAAGTTTTATACCTTGAAGGTCAGCTATAAGAGATAATTTTTTTCCATTTTTTTTTTCAACTTTTCGAATTTTTGAAACTATCTTATCAATACCACTAGTGTTATGACTAAAATTAATTCTAAACGCATCTACACCAAGATCTACAAGCTTTTTTAACTTGTTTTCACTATATATTGCCGGACCTAAAGTAGCTATGATTTTTGCTTTTTTTTCCATTTAAAGATTTTTATGTTATAACACTTCTTCCTTTAAAAAAAAATATTTAACAAAATTTAATTTAAATGAGCAGTAAAAAAATTGGAGTTTTAACTAGCGGTGGCGACTGTGGGGGTCTAAATGCAGCGATCAGATCAATATTTTATAGAGCAAAAAATAAATATAACATGGAAGTATATGGAATTAGAGATGGCACAGCTGGATTAATTAAACGTCCAGTAGATGCAATACAATTAACATATAAAACTTTTGCAGGATATCTTTTAAGACAAGGTGGAACCTTTTTGGGATCAACAAATAAAGGAAACCCCTTTAAAATTCCCACAGAGGATGGCAAGCATGTCGATAAATCAAAAGAAATAATTGAAGGATATCACTCAATGAAACTTGATGGTTTAATTATTATAGGAGGAGATGGAAGTATGCAAATCTTAAAAAAACTTGCAAAAGATGGTGATATGAAAATAGTAGCTATACCAAAAACAATTGATAATGACGTAGGAGCAACAGAAAGCTCAATTGGTTTTCATACTGCAGTAGATGTTGCAACACAAGCACTGGACAATCTTCAGTCTACCGCTGCTAGTCACAGAAGATCAATGATACTTGAGGTTATGGGTAGAGATACAGGACACATTGCCCTTAATGCAGGAATTGCAGGCGGAGCGGATATTATCTTAATTCCAGAAATTAAATATTCGATAGATGGAATAATCAAAAAACTTAATTCAATGAAAAAACATGATGTTCAACACTCTTTAATAGTAGTTGCTGAGGCTGTTAAAAAAGAAGATGGGTCTCAAGTGGTCCACAAATATATTGACGGTGAACAAAGACTCGGTGGTATAGGAGACTACATTGCAAAAGAACTTATGAAAAAAACAGACGTTGAATGTAGGGTTACGTCACTTGGTCATGTTCAAAGAGGAGCGCCGCCTATCGCAAGCGATAGGATACTAGCAAGTGCGTTTGGTGTTTATGCTGTTGATTTATTAAATCAAAAAAAATTTGATCGTATGGTTGCTTGGAAAGATAGAAGAGTTATAGATGTTCCAATTGATGAGGGAATTAAAACTTATAAAAATGTCGAGAGAAAAGATTCTTTGGTAGAAACAGCTCTTTCACTAGGAATTTACCTGGGAGATAGCATATAATGAAGAATAAAAATTTATTATACAGTGAATTTTTATAAACCAGATAATTTACCACGATTAATGGTTGCACCTAATGGCGCAAGGCCAATGAAAAAAGATCATGCGGCAGTTCCTATAACTATAAATGAAATTGTTAAAACAGGAGAAGCCTGCTTCAAAGCTGGAGCAGAGGCGATTCATTTCCATACAAGAAATAATAAAGGTGAGCATGTTTTAGATAGTGGTTTATGTAAAGAAACTTTGAGTGAGCTTCAAAAAAAAGTTCCAAAGATGCATTTGCAAATTACAACTGAGGCTATTGGAAAATATTCTCCAGAGGAAATGCGAAAGCTTGCTTACGATGTTTTACCTCCTGGTATTTCAATTGGTATAAGAGAAATGATTCCATCGAGATTACCAAAAAGTGAAGACATAAAAATTTACCAAAAATTAACTGAAGCTGGTACTAAAATTCAACACATTTGTTATGAACCAGAAGATATAGATCTATTATCAAATCTTTTGACTCAATGTAAGATTTCTAAGGATGGTGTATGGTGCATGTTTGTAATAGGACATTACACTGGAAAAATAAGTAATCCCAAAAAAATTTCTTTGTTTACTCAAAAACTTAGAGAAAATGAATTTAATGCTGACTGGGCAGTATGTGCATTTGCAAAAGAGGAAATTTCTTGTCTAGAAACTGCAATAAAACTTGGTGGTAAAATCAGAGTTGGTTTTGAAAATTCTTTTTTATTGCCAGATGGAAATATAGCTCCTAATAATGAAACAAAAGTTAAAGCGGCAAATAATTTATTCGATTAAAGTCATTTGCTGAATTACATGTTTTAAGAATAAACCTATCTGGGCGAACAATTAATGCTTTAGCTTTATAGGTTTTTAATAAGTCGCTAAGCCCTCTAATGTCTTTGTCTGTAATTGACTGTATTTTTAAAGAAACTTTTTTTGCTAATTTAGATGATGTGAGTAATAAAGGGGATTTTGAAAATTTTTCATCTAAAGTTTTACCATTTTTCATTCTAAGTTGAGGAAAAATTTTACCCCTGTTTTTATCTTTGTTACTTCCAAGGCCAATTCCCAATTTAGGTTTAATCGATTGCATACTTTTTGTGCCATCAGGCCCAGAAGAGATATTATCAGTAATATTATCAGTCCCTACTGCATTAACAAACTCTCCCATTCTCATTGTTGTCTCAATATACTCTTTTGCGTTTGAAAATCTTTCTGTTTGATAAGTGTCTAAAAATTTTTCATCATGTTTGTTATTAATACACCAACTTATTTTCCAAGCCAGATTTGATGCATCTCTGATACCAGCACACATACCTTGTCCCATAAATGGTGGCATTAGGTGTGCAGCATCACCGGCAATAAAAATTCTACCCTTTCTCCATTTTCTAGCTATAGCAGACTGGAAAATATAAATTGCTTTTCTTTCTAAATAAGCTTCTTTTTCGTTAAGCCAAGGTTTAAGAAAATTCCAAATGTATTTGTCAGATAAAATTTCTTTCTCATTTTCATTATCCTGAATAGCAAACTCCCATCTTCTTCTTTTACCAACATTTCTACAATAGGTTGCTGGTCTTTCTGAGTTAGAATATTGAATAGTTCTATCTGGTAATTTATTTTTATTTTTTCTCAATATTAAGTCAACCACAGCCCACTTTTGAGTAAAACCTAAATTATCCAAAACTGAACCCATCTGTTCTCTTGTGGTAGATCTTGCTCCATCACAACCAATTACATACTTTGAAGAAACCTTTTGTGTTTTATTTTTTCTTTTGAAAAATAAATCAACAAAGTTTTTATTATTTTTAATTTTGATTACTTCCGTATTTTGCAAGAGTCTTACCTTTTTAAAAGTTTTGAGTCGATTACGTAGATGTCTCTCTAAATCTGGCTGGTGAAACCTATAGCTTGGATACCATCCATTTTCAGTTATTGCTTTTGGACGGGGCCAATCAAGTAATATTTTTCCTTCGGAATTAACAAATTTTGTACCTTTGTTGATTATAGTATTTTTTAAAAATTTTTTTGTGATACCTATAGTTTGAAAAACCCTCATAATTTCATCGTCAAAATGAACTGCTCTAGGTAATGCGTATAAATTTTTTTCTCTTTCTAAAATTAAAATTGAAAATCCATTTAGAGCTAATAAATTTGCTAAGGTACCACCTGTTGGACCTAAGCCTACAATTATAACATCGTAATGTTTCATTAATTAAAATTAATATTATTTTTTCTTATTAATTTTTGAATATAGCCAGGGGCAGTCAACTAACAATGGTGCCTGCTTCCCTTTTGCAGCAGTATCTAGTCTTTTATTTCTAAACTTCATCCTTTCGTCATCTGGAAGATAAAGTCTTTCGTGCCCCCAAAAACTTGGGCCTTCAAAAGTTTCGTGTGATTTCCATGTACTTGGGTCAATAATTCTTCCTCCCCATCCATTTTCTACAAAAAAACCAGATGGTGTTATAGAATAAAAAGATGTCATGTAATCATTTGTATGACGACCCATTGTGTATGCGATAGCATTATCTTTATATTGTACTAAATCATAACCTTGCCCAACATCATCTAGACTATTGTACTCAACCATAAAATGGTGAAAACCAATTTTTCCCGAACCAAATAAAGCTAGGCTGTGGTGACGACCATTAATGTGAAAAAAACATAATGAGATTGGTGTATTACTGTAATCACTAATTTTGAAACCAAGAATATCTCTATAAAAAGGAACCACTTTGTTAAAATCTTTGACATGTAAAACCACATGGCCCATACCCAATGCTCCTGTTTTAAATCCAGAAATTGGTCTTGATGGTTTAAATGGTTCAGTGTCTTTCATTGGATTAAAAACTAATTCGACTCTGTTACCTTGTGGATCATTAAAATGAATTAGTTCTTGAACAAATCTTTTATCTGAATAGGAAGAATTACCTAAAGTAACTTTTATATTTTTAGACTCTAACTTCGCTGCATAAGTTTGAAGATCCTCTTTTTTATCAACCTCAAAGCCTACGAAAGCCAAACTGTCTCCGGTGTCACCAGTAATCGCTAGTCTCTGTTTGTGATCGTCCATTCTAAAAGATAAAGACCCTTTGCCTCTATCAATTTTTTGCATACCCAAACATTTTTCAGAATAGTCAGACCAATCGTCAATTTTGTCTGAGTTTACACCTATATAGCTTAATGCCGAAACTGCCATATTATTATTATACTAGAAAAAGTATGAGCCCGCTATATATAACGCGGGCTCATAAGATTTTTTATTATTAGCCGTCTATTTTCTTAATGATTTGTCTGGCTCTTTTTAGCACACCAGCACCATCAAGACCTTTGCCTTTCATTTCTGCTAACCAATCTTTTTCGATAGGTTTAAGTATTTTTTTATACTTGGCAATAACAGCTGGAGAAGCAACTGCAATCTCATGACCTGGAGTATTTGCAACAACTTCTTTCATTTTTTCATTTTGTCTATCAATTAAATTTGAAGCCCAACCACTAAAGGCATGACCACTAAACTTATCAATACATTTTTTTTGTACCGAGTCTAAACTTTTGTATTTGTCTTTATTCATTATCAATCCAAAAGTAGCGTTAGTGATATTCACTTCAGTGTGATATTTCGTAACTTCAAATAATTTAAATGAACCTACAGCTGTATAAGGAAAAGGTGTTCCGTCTAAGACACCTTTGTTAAGAGCTTCGTAAGTACCAGGCGCTGGAACTTTTACTCCAGTAGCACCTAAAGTCTTAAGAATAGTTCCTGCGATTTTACTAGGAACTCTCATTTTTTTTCCTTTAAAGTCTGATGGATCCATAACTTTAGTATTTTTCATATGAATTTGATAACCAGGATTTGAATGTAACCCGATCAAATGAATTCCTGACATTTCTTTATCAAGATATCCTTCATCATATAATGTATTTAAAGCAGTTGATCCTGCTGCAGATGTTCTTGTTAAAAATGGAAGTTCTATTACTGAACTTAAAGGGAACTGACCTCCAATGTAACCTAAAACAGTCCATGAAATATCAGCAACACCTTTTGTAACTATGTCGTATTGCTTAGGTGGGCTACCTAGAACTCCACCAGCATACATTTTTACATTTAGTTTACCATTTGCACACGTATTAACTTTTTCAGCCCACGCTCCTAGTATTTTACTAGCGATGAAGGCTTTTGGTGGTTCGAAAGTTGCCAATTTAAGTTCAGTAGCAGATGCTGAGCTAAATAAACTTAAAGAGAAAACTCCAAACAAAAAACCAATAAGTTTTTTCTTAATCATTTTTCCCCCAAATAAATTAATTTATTCTTAAAGCTTAGCTTTAATTTTAGATTTTTTCATCCTTAATTATGTTTGAAAGTATCCCAATTTCTGAGATCTCTACCTCAACTTTATCCCCATCTTTCATAAAAATAGGTGGTTTTCTCTTAAATCCTACTCCTCCAGGAGTTCCTGTTACTAGAACATCCCCTGCTCTCCAAGGTATAGCCTTAGAGACGTAAGTAATTAAGCTAGGTATATCAAAAATTAATTGGCTCAATTTTGCACTTTGCATAACTGTTCCATTCAAACGAGTTTGAATTGATAATTTTGTGTAGTCTGGGATGTTCTCAGCTAAAATCATATGAGGTCCAAAGCTTCCTGTTCTTTCAAAATTTTTTCCCATTCCAAATTGTCTTGTATGTTGTTGCCACTCTCTAACAGTACATTCATTATAACAAGAATAACCCACTATATGTTTAAGAGCGTTTTCAGGTTTTATGTGTTTACCAGCATCACCCATTATTACAGCCATCTCACACTCGTAGTCTAAGCTTTCTGATACCTTTGGTCTTTGAATTGGTTGTTTGTGTGCAGTTTGACTTTCAGGAACTCTTAAAAAGATTACAGGGTTTTGTTCTACAGTTCTTCCAGTTTCTTTAACATGTTCACTATAATTAAGGCCAACACAAACTATTTTTCCAGGATTTGGAATTACTGGCAGGTACTCGATTTCATTATAATTTATTTTTCCTGGATTTTTTTTTGAAAAATCTTTGGCCTCTTGTAATGATTTATTCGATATAAGCTCTTTTAAAGTCTGTGCTCCTTTAATTTTACCTGTTAGATCTGTGATATTATTTCCATTAGAAATACCGAATTTTGGCTGGCCTTTAAGCAAAAAAGAAACAAATTTCATAAATTATTATATGTGCCTTTATCTATTAATCTCTGCTAGGCTACAATATTCTTATGCAAATTAAAATAAATAAAATTTTTGACTATGCAGCAATAATATCTGGACTGATTTTATTCTCTTTAGCTATACTTACTTTTTGCGATGTTTTTGGAAGACGTTTTTTAAATTCACCCGTTGCAGGTACAATAGAAATTGTAGAATTTGGTATTGCATTAGTTGCATTTCTTGCAATGCCTCGAGCTTTTTTTTTAAATGATCATGTATCAGCTGATTTTATAAAAAACATTGCTATTTCTAAATTACAAACTTTTATTAAAATTTTCAGATTTATTTTGATGTTAATAATAATGTCATTTGTTGCATACGGTACCACAAAAGAAGCATTTGCTTTTTTTGAAAACAAGAGAGTTACAATTGATCTGGAATTAAGTTTTTATCCGTTCTATTTCGCAACAGCTATAGCAATGTGGTTAAGTGTTTTAGCAATAATACTTTGGTTTATTCAATCTATAACAGAGAGAAATAGTAAATGAGTTTTGATCCAATAGTAAACGGTGCTTTAGCTTTTTTAGCTGTTCTAATTTTAATGGCACTTAATATTCCAATTGGAATTTCAATGCTGATAGTAGGTTTCACTGGATTTGGTTTCATAGTTGGTTTTGAACAAGCTTTTTTTATTTTAGGAACGGCACCATATGAAGCTGTATCAAAATATAGTTTATCAGTTTTACCTTTCTTTGTTTTAATGGGTAATCTTGCAAATAGAGCAAACCTTTCTAGAAATCTTTATGACGCTGCATATGCAATAGTTGGTCACTATAAGGGTGGCCTTGCAATGTCAACTGTTGGTGCCTGTGCTGGATTTGGAATGATTTGTGGTTCTTCAATTGCAACCGCAGCAACAATGTCTCAAATGGCAGCCCCAGAAATGAGAAGACATGGTTACAGTGATGCGTTGATAAGTGGATCGATCGCATCTGGTGGGACTTTAGGAATAATAATCCCACCAAGTGTCATTTTAGTTATATATGCCTATCTAACAGAACAATCCGTTCAAAAACTTTTCTTCGCTGCATTAATACCAGGTTTAATAGCTGTTGTACTTTATATGGTTGCTATACGTGTTTATCTTTTAATTTATCCTGACCAAGGTGGTTACGGAAATAAAATGCCATTTAAAGAAAGAGTAGCTGCTTTATGGAAAGTTTTTCCAATATTTTTAATTTTTGCAATTATCATGGGTGGACTTTATTTAGGATTTTTTACCGCAACAGAGAGTGCTGCTGTAGGTGTGATACTTGTTTTAATTTTTATTTTTTTAAGACGACAATTAACTTTGGAAATGTTGAAAAATTCAGTCTGGGATACAATTAAAACTGTTGGAGCACTTTATCTTATAGTAGTAGGTGCTGCAGTATTTAATGTTTTGATAACTGTTACACAATTACCTTTTACCGTGGTTGATTTTATTAACGACTTACAATTAAGTCAGGTTGGAATAATTCTTGTTATTTGTGCAATATACTTAGTGCTTGGAACAGTAATGGATTCTCTTGCTATGTTATTTTTAACAATACCAGTTTTTTACCCTGTAATTGCTGATGCAGGAATAGATCCAATATGGTTTGGTATATTCGCTGTAATAGTTGTTGAATTTGGTTTAATTTCTCCTCCAGTTGGAATGAATTTGTTTGTTATTAAAGGTGTAATGCAAAAAACTCCACTTCAAACAATTTGGTTTGGAACGCTTCCTTTTTTATTTACTGATATGATTAGACTTGCACTTATTATTGCATTTCCTGCAATATGTTTGTTTCTTCCAAGTTTAATGATGTCTTAGTGTTCGTGTTTCTCTATACCGTGTTGCTCTAATAAATCGTGCATTCTTTCGTGTTCTTTATAAGTTAAGCTATAAAAAACTGCAGCAGTCACAAATGATCCAAGTACAACACCTTGTATAAATCTAAAAATAGTTTTTCTGTTCCTAGCTTTGGTTTCATCGTTCATTTTTAAACCTCTTTTTCGTGACTCATAGAATTTATAAACCGCATATACTATCAAAATAATACTTATTGCCCACGAAATAGGATGATTTACTACAGCTATCATTGAGCCACCAAGTAAGGCAGCTACAAAACCACTAATCCAACAAATTGGGCACATAATTTATTTTACGAAAGTTCCGCTATGATAATCTTCTATAGCTTGCTGAATTTCAGCTTTTGTATTCATTACAAATGGTCCACCTCTAGCAATTTGTTCGCCAATTGGTTTTCCTGATATCAATAGAAATTTAGCTTTTGAAGTTGCTGAAACTTTTAAATCCTCGCCTTTATCTAATAAAATTAGTGTAGAGTCTTTTGTTTGTTTGTGTTCCTTTTCACCAATTTTAATTTCACCTTCGATCAAATAAATAAATGAATTGTTTGTTTTGGGTAATTTAAATTTAAAATATTTATTTTCATTTAATTCAACATCAAAATATATTGGTTCAACATTGTGTTTTTTGACTGGTCCTTCTGCTTTTTCAAATTTACCTGCAATAACTTTTACTTGTTTATCTTCATCTTTGTGAATGCTCATTTTTTTTGAGTCTATATAAATATATTCAGGTTTATTCATTTTATATTTTGCTGGCATATTTATCCAAAGCTGAAAGCCATGTAGTCTACCCTCTTTCATTGCGGGCATTTCAGAGTGAATTATTCCACTACCTGTTTTCATCCATTGAACATCGCCTGCAGTCATTCGTCCTTTTCCACCGGTGCTATCTTTGTGTTCAAATTCACCAGCCAACATATATGTAACCGTTTCGATACCTCTGTGCGGATGAGCTGGGAATCCTGCAACATAGTCGTCTTTATTTTCTGAACCAAATTCATCTAACATTAAGAATGGATCAAAATAATTTGGCTCAACACCAATACTTCTTTTTAATTTAACGCCAGCTCCATCTGAAGCAGGAATTGGATCAATAATTTTACTAATTTCTACTTTACTCATTATTACCAAACTCCAATCATTATATCATCCTCTTTTGTATAATCTCTATCCTTTAAAACAAACTCATCAGAAGCTGAAACTCTATTTTTCCTACTTACTAATTTTTTAAGTAATAACTCTTTCATCTCATTTCTTACTTTAGAATAATCTTTGGACTGACCTAAATCTTCAAATTCCTCCGGATCATTTTTTAAATTAAATAGCTGAGGTGGAAAACTTTTAAAATAAATATATTTCCATTCGTTATTTCTAATCATATATCCTCGTGCGTCTGAAGCTCCTAAATTAAGTATCTTTCTAGCTTCATTAAATGAATAATCAATTTCACTAAATACCGCATCTTTCCAATTATCAATTTTATCAGCATTTATTAAGGGTATTAAAGAATTACCTTCTAGTCTGTGTTTGCTTTCTTTACTTCCGACCGCATCTAGAAAAGTGGGTAAAAGATCAATTGCTTCGACAAAACGTTTTTCTTTTTTCCCTCTAGTTTTGTTAGCCATTTCCCTTGGGTCATAAATAATCATTGGAACTTTTACTATTTGTTCATGAAATAATTCTTTATCTCCTAACCAATGGTCTCCAAGATAATCACCGTGATCAGATGTAAAAATTATCATTGTGTCTTTCATGTTTCCTTTTTTTTCAAGGAAATCAAAAAGTCTACCTAGGTTATCATCAATTTGTTTGATTAATCCCATATAACCTGACATAACTGTATTTCTAACCTCGTCTTTTGAAAAAGTTTTCGAGACTCTCGTTTCTACAAAAGCTTTATAAACTGGATTCATATTTTCTTTTTGTTTCTCATTTCTTTGAACTTGATTAAACTGATTTTGAGAAAACATATTGTGATATGGGGCTGGGGCAATGTAAGGCCAATGTGGTTTGATATAGGATAAATGTAAAAACCAAGGCTTATCAGAACTGTCCTCTATAAACTCCATGGCTCTATTGGTCATGAAAGCAGTTTCAGAATGTTTTTCTGAAATTCTTGCAGGTTTATTTGAGTTTCTTAATTTCCAGCCGCTAAGTAATTCGCCATTCTTTCCTTCAGCAGAATTAGCCCAACTGTCCCATGGATTATCTCCATCGTAACCAAGTTTATTCAGCCATTCATTGTAGGATAATTTTTTTTTATATTTTTTAACATGGTTATTTGGGTGAAGACCATCGTCTCTTTCATAAGGCTCAAAACCTGGTTCACTTACAATCAAACCGATTTCTGTATCTTTATTAATACCAAGACGTGCCATACCTTCTGCATCAGGCTTCATATGTGTCTTACCAACAATTCCAGTTCTTATTCCTGATTTTCTTAAGTAGTCACCAATTGTTAACTCTCCAATTGGAAGGGGAACTTGATTCCAAGTTGAACCATGACTGAAAACTGTTCTGCCAGTATAATAAGAAGCTCTTGATGGACCACAAACTGGTGATTGCACGTAAGCAGATTCAAATAACACACTTTTTTTAGCTAGACTATCAATGTTTTTTGTTTGTAAGTGTGGATGGCCATAACATGATAGATAATCCCATCTTAATTGATCAGCCATAATAAATAAAATATTTTTTACCTTCATTTTTATTTAATTCCAAATCTGAGACTTTTATCAACTGTTTTTCCATCTAGTGTTTTTAATTCAATTTTAATATCTTTATTAAGTCTCATATCTTTATTATTCTTCCAAAGACCAGCTGCCAAATGAATTATGCCAATTCTGTCATTAGGAAGATAAGGTTCAACAAAAGTGTCGTTCTGAATATCGTATTTAGGTAACAAATGACTTGTAATCCAATTGCATTTTAAAGGTAGGAACTCAACTGGTACATTATCGTGATAAACAGCAATATTAATTGCTAAACCTTCTGATCCAAAGACTTTTCCTTTTGATAAAGTTTTTTCTAAATTTTTTTGCCAAACTTCCCAACATTTAGAATTTTTTTCTAAAGAAAAAACACCAATATTAATATGTGGTGCAAAGGCTAATTTTCTTGAAATTTCATCTTCAATTCCTGAAGCTTTAGCATGTTTATAATTCTGCGATTTTATAATGGCTACTTTTCCTAACAACCATTTAACTTTTGACATTATTCTATAACCTGGGCCAATACTTTGTGTTATTCCCAATTTTCCATTATCACATGCTTTAAAGTAAAGTTTTACTGCAGACCAAGAATTTATCCATGCATCGCAGTCTATCCAAAGATATTTTTCAAATTCTGGAAAATATTTTGGAAGAAAAGCTCTAGAGACTTGGCTTTTTAACCATTCTTTTTTTAAGACTTTGTATCCTGGAACTTTAATATCCCACTCAGCTTTTTTAATTGCGTATACCTTTCCTTTCAAATCTTTTCTTTGTTGGTCAGTTAAACCAGCATCTAAAACACAGATTGAAATACTTTTGCTATCGTCATGTTTATTTATAGAATCAATTAATTCATTTAATAATTCAAAATAATTGGAGTCTGCTAGAGTTACGATAGCCTTAGAATTCATTTAGTTTTTAAGTATCCAATGATTAAATTTTTCTTTATTTGTTTGAATGTAATTAGGTAACTCATTTAAATCTGTTATTTTGAGTTTTGTATGGCTTCTATCTTTTGACTCTTTTGAATTTGCCATTAAATCATATACAGGTTTTTTTTCTTTAATCATTTTATCAATATCTTTTGGTCCTATATTGCTTTGGTCATATTCAGGATGATGTAGATATGATCTTAATTTTTTATCAATTTCTTCAGGTGTTTTAATATTTGTAAAATGCCATCCACCATTATCCACAAAATAAATACTATTATATTTTTTTTTTGAAAAGTAAGTATCGAGTCTCCACAAAGGATATTTTTTATCTTTAACCTCTCTTAACCATTGTGGTGAAATAAGATCGATTTTTTTACATGATTTTGATCCACACCAAATCATCTTGTCTAATAATAGGTTAAATTTGTAGTAAAACATTTTCTGTTTAAATAAAATTAACTTTGTTTTAATATTTTTAAAATTGACTTTTTCTAAATTGGGAATTTCATCAACATCAGAGATAATTATTTGGTCATTGGCATCAGCAGATCCTAATAAATTATTAATTGCATTTCTCTGTGAATTTTCAAACCAGACTGCATTCATAATTGTTTTATTTTCTTTTACGTGATCAGTATCATATGAATTAATAGTTTCAACCATGTCAGGTTTTTTTTCAACTACATAATATTTAATTTTATCTTTAAATTTTTTATATTTTTGTAAATCAAAAACTAAGTTTCTTTTTTGACCACTGTGGGTAAAAGTACTTTCAACAATAACAAATTGATCAACGAACTTATTCAAAATATTTAATCTAATATCTAACAACATTTCTTCGTCATAAAACATAAAACAATCAAATATTTTCATTTTACTTTTATTTTTTTATTTTTTGAAATCACTATGTAATTATTTCTATAACCACAATCTTTATAACCCTGTATAATTAAATTTAGATATCTTTTGCTTGGAAGAACATGCTTTGTTTTTTTTGGCATATAATAAAACATGACCTTTTTACCAAGTAATCTAAAATACTTTTTAATATATGTTTTTGGAAAATCTTCATAAATATCAAGTTCTCTCTCATCTTTTTTTGAAATTTTGTATATTGCTCCTAAAACACTACTGTTGTTTTTTTTTTCCACGTCAGCTACACCGCCGCCCAAAAAATAATTTCTAAAAACGAGTTTATAGTTTTTAAGACTGTAGCAACCAATATATTTTGAATCTCTACATCGCCTTTTCATTTGTTTCTGATTTAAATTACTACCGAAAGCAAAATATAACATCATTAACCTTTAAATATCTTTATTTTTTTCCTGTTTAACATTTTAATAATTGTTTTGTGGCAAGATTGTAGTCGTAATTTATTTGATGATCTAATCACAATTGATACACCTATTTTGCCCAATCTGAAAAATGGATAACTCCCAATATCTACAGACTTTTTGTATTTTTTTTGAGCCCTCTCCAATTCTCTAGCTATACTACTTTCAACAGTAACTGTAGAAATACTTGTGCTATATATTTTTGATCCTGGTTTTAAATATTTTTTTAAATTATAAACCATTGACCTCAATATTGATGGCACACCCGGAAGGCAAATAACATTTTTGATCATAAAACCAGGTGCGGCACTAGCTGGGTTTAAAATTAATTTTGAGCCACTAGGCATTTTCGCCATTTTCTTTCTAGGATCATTAAAATCTTTATCACCATAATATTTTAATAAAATATTATAAGCTTCATTATGATAAATATATTTTTTCTTAAATGCTTTTGATATTGATTTAGAAGTAATATCATCATGAGTTGGTCCTATTCCCCCTGTGGTTAAAACATAGTCGTTTTGTTTACTTAAAGAAAGAACGTTCTTTATAATTTCTCTTTCTTCATCTGGAACTATTCTTACTTCTTTAACTTTAATTCCTAAATTATCATTCAACCATTGAGCTAAAAATGAAATATTTTTATCAATTGTTCGACCAGATAAAATTTCATTTCCAATAACCAATATACCAGCAGAAATTTTTTTATTTTTTTTGTTCATATTTTGTTAATATTACAAAAATGGATTTTGAAAATAAATTAATACCAGGTGTTCTAATAAAAAGATACAAGCGATTTTTTGTTGATATTAAATTAAAAAATAAAACTGTAACTGCACACTGTCCTAATCCTGGATCAATGATTAACTTACTGGACAAAGGAAACCAAGTATGGATAACAAAATCTACAAATCCTGATAGAAAACTTCAATATACTCTTCAAATTATAAAAGCCAATAAAATTAAGATTTGTATAAATACACATATAACAAATAAGATAGTTCAAGAGTCAATTAACAATAAGCTTATTAAAGAGATTAAAGATTTTAATATTATTAGACCTGAAAAGACATTCGGCAAAAATACGAGATTTGATTTCCTTTTACATAATAATAAAACTGATAAAAAAGCATTTCTTGAGGTAAAAAGTGTTTCATTACAACGACGTAAAGATCATGCAGAATTTCCTGACTCTGTAACAAGTAGAGGAAAAAAACATTTAGAAAATTTAATAAATGCATTTCAACAAGGTTATGAGAGTTATCTTATGTTTCTAATTCAAATAGAAAAATGCAAATCTTTTAGTATAGCTGCAGATATTGACCCAGAATATTATAAAGTTTTTAACAATGCGTTAAAAAAAAATGTAAATGTTATTTGTTATGATTGTAAATTTACAAACAAAGGAATAGAAATAAATAAGAAAATTGATTTATTTAATGAATGATGAAATTTTAGAGTCTTTTGAAGGTACAAGAAAAGCTGGTGCTATTGCGGCTGGAGCTTTGGACGAGTTAAATTCAATTATTAAACCCGGGGTAACAACTGAAGTTATAGACAAGTTTTGCTACGAATATATTAATGACAACGGAGCTTATTCTGCGCCACTATTTTATAGAGGTTTTCCAAAATCTTGCTGCACGTCTACAAACCACATTGTATGTCACGGGATACCACAAAATAAATTATTGAGGGATGGTGATATAATAAATGTTGATGTCACGGCAATTAAAGACGGATGGCATGGTGATACAAGTAGAATGTTTTTAGTAGGAAGCGTATCAGTAAAAGCCAAAAAATTAGTTAAAGCTACTTATGATTCAATGATTAAGGGAATCAAAACATTAAAAGAGGGATCTTTTACTGGAGATATAGGATCTGCAATACAAAATCATGTGGAACAAGAAGGTTTCTCAGTAGTAAGAGACTTTTGTGGTCATGGTCTAGGTAAAAAATTTCATGAACCTCCAAATATTTTACATTATGGAGAACCTAAAACTGGAAAAAGACTGTCTGCAGGAATGTTGTTTACAATTGAACCAATGATTAATGAGGGTGAATATAATACAAAATTGCTACAAGATGGTTGGACAGCAGTTACAAAAGACAAGTCTTTGTCAGCACAATTTGAACACACAGTTGGAGTAACTAGTAATGGTTATGAAATTTTTACTTTATCTAAGAAAAAACTAGATCTACCTGAAACATTAAAATGATAGAAAGATACTCTAGAGAAGAAGTTAAAAAAATCTGGCAAGATCATAATAGATATAAAATTTGGTTAGATATTGAGCTTGCAGCGGCTTTGGCAATGGAAAAATACAAACTAATACCAAAGGGTGTTTATAAAAAGGTTAAATCTAAATCAAAAATTGACGTAAAAAAAATTTTAAAAATTGAAGGCAAGGTTAGACATGATGTGATTGCTTTTCTAAGTTCCATAATGGAAAGGTCAGGAAAAGAGGGAAGATTTTTACATAAGGGAATGACGTCATCAGATGTGTTGGATACTTGTTTTAATTTACAGCTAAAACAATCTGGAGAAATACTCCTTAAAGATATTGATAATTTATTAAGCGCAATTAAAAAACAATCTATAAAACACAAATTTACTCTTTGTATTGGTAGAAGCCATGGTATTCATGCGGAACCAACAACATTTGGGCTTAAGCTTCTTACTTATTATGCAGAATTCTTGAGAAATAAAAAAAGACTTGAAAGAGCTATTGAAGATATTTCAACTTGTGCAATTTCTGGGGCTGTTGGAACGTTTGCAAATATAGATCCAAGAATTGAAAAATTTGTTGCGAACAAATTAAAATTAAAAATTGAACCAATTTCAACACAGATTATTCCAAGAGACAGGCATGCTCATTTCTTTTCAGTGTTAGGTATAATTGCAAGTTCTATTGAAAGATTTTCTGTCGAGATACGAAATTTACAAAGAACAGAAGTTGCAGAAGTTTATGAGTTTTTTAAAAAAAAACAAATGGGTTCATCTGCAATGCCTCATAAAAAAAATCCGGTCCTAAGCGAGAATTTAACCGGTTTAGCAAGATTAATAAGGTCAATGGTAATACCCGCGATGGAAAACGTTGCATTGTGGCATGAAAGAGATATTTCACACTCAAGTGTTGAGAGAAATATTGGTCCAGATGCAACTGTAACTCTAGATTTTGCTCTAAACAGAATGAATGAAGTAGTTAATTCTATGAAAATAAATAAGAATAATATGAAAAAAAATTTAGATTTAACAAAAGGATTATTTTTTTCACAAAGAGTAATGCTTTTTCTTACTGAAAAGGGACTTAAAAGGGAAGTTGCCTACAGAATTGTACAAAAATGTGCTCTAAGAGCAATTGACCAAAATATATCTTTTTACGATAGTTTGATGGAAGATAAAAAAATTAGGGACATAATAACTGTTAATAATTTAAAAAACTTATTTGATTTTGGTTATCATACTAAGAAAATTAATGTAATTTTTAACAGAGTACTAAAATGAACAAAGGTAAAAAACTTTACGAAGGAAAAGCCAAAATAATCTACGAAACTAAAGAAAAAGGCTTGGCTATACAACATTTCAAAGACGATGCGACAGCTTTTAATAATAAAAAAAAAGCTACAGTTGAAGGCAAAGGTGTATTAAACAATCGAATATCAGAGCACATTTTAAATAATTTAAATCAAGTCGGTATTAAAAATCATTTGGTAAAAAGACTTAATATGCGAGAACAACTTATAAAGCTTGTTGAGATCATACCTATAGAAGTTATCGTAAGAAATATCGCTACAGGGTCCCTTACTAAAAGATTAGGTGTTACTGATGGAACCGTTCTTGAAAATCCTTTAATTGAGTTTTGTTACAAAAAAGATGAGCTTGATGATCCCCTCATTGCAAAAGAACATATATTTGCATTTAATTGGGCAACTGTTGAGGAAATAAAAATAATTGAGGAAATGACTTTTAGAATTAACGATTTTATGTCAGGAATGTTTCGAGGTATAGGCATAAAACTTGTGGACTTTAAATTGGAATTTGGAAGAATTTGGAATAACGATCAGAAAGAAGTCATACTTGCTGACGAAATTAGCCCTGATACTTGTAGACTTTGGGATATTAAAAGTGAAAAAAAATTAGATAAAGACAGATTTAGAAAAGATTTAGGAAATATAATTCAAGCTTACCAAGAAGTTGCTAGAAGACTTGGTATAGTTCCGGAAACAACCAATGTTAGTGAAGTAAATTTTAAAAAACCTACATCGATAAATATAAAAAAAAGATAAATTGAAATTTGCAGTAACAGTCACTTTGAAAAAAGATGTACTAGATCCTCAGGGTAAAGTAGTAAGTCAAACTTTAAAAAATATGGGTATGAATAATCTAAGTCAAGTTAGACAAGGAAAGTTTTTTGAAATTGATTTAAAGGAAAAAGACTCTTCCAAAGCACATAATCAAGTTAAAGAAATGTGTGAAAAACTATTGGTTAATCAAATCATTGAGGATTTTAAAATTAGTAAAACAGAATGAAATCATCAGTTATAGTTTTTCCTGGATCAAATTGTGATAGGGACGTAGCAGTTGCGTTAGAAAAATTACAATTTAAAAACTCTATGATATGGCATAAAGAAAACGTCCTGCCAAAATCAGATCTTATTGTTGTTCCTGGAGGTTTTTCGTACGGTGATTATCTTAGATCTGGCGCCATAGCTGCTAAATCAAATATATTAAATGAAGTAATAAAGGCTGGAGAGCGTGGGTCTTTAATACTTGGTATTTGCAATGGTTTCCAAATTCTCATTGAATGTGGTCTTTTGAAAGGTGCACTTTTAAGAAATTCAGGTTTGAAATTTATATCAAAAAATATTTTTATAAAAATTCAATCAAATAAAAATAAGTTTTTTAACAAATATAAAAAAAATGAAATATTAGAACTCAATATAGCTCATAATGAAGGTAATTTTTTTACTGATAAAAAACATTTAAATGAGTTGGAAGACAATGATTTAATACCTATAAAGTATTGTGATAAAGAGGGAAATATAAACCAAAAAACAAATCCAAATGGTTCTATAAATAATATAGCTGGAATTTTTAATAAAAATAAAAATATTCTAGGTATGATGCCTCATCCCGAGAGAATGGTTGATAAAACATGTTCTAATGAGGATGGTCTTCCGCTTTTTTTGAGTTTAATGAATTAAAATGAAAATTAATAAAGAACAGATTGAAAAACATGGTTTAAAATTAGAAGAATATAATAAAATTAAAGAACTTTTAGGAAGAGAAGCAAATTTATTAGAACTTGGAATTTTCTCTGCTATGTGGAATGAGCATTGTTCTTACAAATCCTCTAAGATACACCTAAAAAAATTGCCCACAAAAAATAACATAGTTATCCAAGGACCAGGTGAAAACGCTGGTGTCATTGATATTGGAGATGATGATGCAATTATTTTTAAAATAGAAAGTCATAATCACCCTTCGTTTATTGAACCTTATCAAGGAGCAGCTACTGGGGTTGGTGGCATTTTAAGAGATGTTTTTACAATGGGCGCTAGACCAATAGCTTTGATGAACTCAATTCATTTTGGCTCACCAACAAATAAAAATACTCAAAACTTATTGAATGGTGTCGTTTCCGGAATTGGTGGTTACGGAAACTCAGTTGGTATACCTACAGTTGGTGGAGAAACTAAGTTTAATAGCACTTACAATGAAAATATTTTAGTTAATGCAATGGCTGTGGGACACGCAAATAAAAATAAAATTTTTTACTCAAAAGCAAAAGGAATTAATAAACCAGTGGTTTATGTTGGCTCAAAAACTGGTCGAGATGGAATTCATGGAGCAACTATGGCTTCTGCAGAATTTGATGAAAACTCTGAAGAAAAAAAACCAACTGTCCAAGTAGGAGACCCGTTTACTGAAAAGCTTTTGCTTGAGGCATGTTTGGAATTAATGAGAGAAAACTCGATTATATCAATTCAAGATATGGGTGCAGCTGGCTTGACATCATCAAGTATCGAAATGGCATCAAAAGGCAAACTTGGGATTGAGTTAGATTTAAATAAAGTTCCATGTAGAGAAAATAATATGTCTCCTTATGAGATGATGTTATCAGAAAGTCAGGAACGAATGCTAATAATACTTGACGAAAAAAAAGAAAAAAAAGCAAAAAAAATATTTGATAAATGGGACTTAGATTTTGTAGTAATTGGGAAAACTACAGATACTAATCGTCTAGTTTTAAATTTTGATGACAAAATAGTTGCAGATATTCCCATACCAGCACTAGCAGATAAAGCTCCCCAGTATGATAGGAAATGGAATAAGCCTAAAATTAAAAAAAATAATTTGAAAAAATATGATCTGAAAAAAATTAAAATTGAAGATGCTTTAATAAAAATTTTATCCTCTCCAGATCATTCAAATAAAAGTTGGATTACCGATCAGTATGATCAAGTAGTAATGTGTGATACAATACAAAAATCAGGTGGAGATGCTGCGGTTGTGAGAATCCATAACAAAAATAAAGCAATATCAATATCAGTAGACTCTTCAGCAAATTATTGCAGCTCTGATCCTAAGAGTGGAGGAAAACAAATTGTTTGTGAAAATTGGAGAAATCTAATTTCAGTTGGTTCAAAACCATTAGCTATCACAAATTGTTTAAACTTTGGTAACCCAGAAAAGCCAGACGTGATGGGAGAATTTGTTGAATGTATAAATGGTATGAAAGAGGCCTGCGAATTTTTAAATTTTCCAGTGGTTTCTGGTAATGTATCTTTTTATAATGAAACAAACTCAAAAAGTATTTTTCCAACTCCTGTGATCGGGGGTATAGGCTTGTTCGACAATTTAAATAAAATTATCAATATGAAAACAAAAAAAGTTGGCAATTTAATTATTATAGTAGGAAAAACATTGGGACATTTAGGTCAAAGCTCTTTTATGAGAGAAATTTATTCATCTAATGAAGGTGCGCCTCCTGAAATAAATTTAACAAATGAGAAAAATAATGGACATTCCATTTTAAATTTAATTAATCTAAATTTAATATCGTCATGCCATGATGTCTCTTCTGGAGGAATTCTGATCAGTTTAGCAGAAATGTCTATGGCGTCTATGTTGGGTTTAAAGATATTGAAGCCTAAAAAGTTTACAGATTTGAATGAATATTTTTTTGCAGAGGATCAAGGAAGATATTTAATAGAAATTGAAATAGATAATCTTAAAAAAGTTGAGAGTATACTAAAAAAAAGCAATATTTTTTATGAAGTTGTTGCTGAAGTACAAAATGACATATTTGAGTTAAGTAAAACTTTTAGTATAAAGACCCAAGAGCTTTATAAAAATAATAACCAGTGGTTTAAAAAATTTAATGCCATTAACTAAAGATGAAATATCAAAAATGATTATGAGCGCTTTCCCAGACGCATCTCTTGAGTTGAAAGATACAATGGGAGATAACAATCACTATTCAGCAAAAATAATCTCAAAAGTTTTTAATGGTAAATCTAGAGTTGAACAGCATAAAATGGTATATAAAGCTTTGAAAGGTAAAATGGGTAATGAGCTTCATGCCCTAGCATTAACTACTGAGGAACAAAAATGAGCGAAATAAATCAAAAAATAAAGGATATAATTTCATCTAATGATATAGTTCTATTTATGAAAGGTACGCCTGATGCACCACAGTGTGGTTTCTCTATGGCTGTTTCAAATATTTTAAAACATTTAAGTGTTAAATTTGAAGGAGTTAATGTTTTAGTTAGTGATGAACTAAGACAAGGAATAAAGGATTTTACAGACTGGCCAACAATACCACAACTCTATGTCAAAGGAGAATTTGTTGGTGGATGTGACATTATAAAAGAAATGTTTGAAAAAGGTGAACTCAAAAAACTTTTTGAGGAAAAATCTTTGTTATCTTGAATAATATTCAATAACTAGTTTGGGTTCCATTAATGTTGGATAAGGAATATCTGCAAACTTGGGCACTCTAACTAATTTTGCAGTTTTGTTTTTACTATCATGTTGAATATATTCTGGCACATCTCTTTCCTTACTACTTAAACATCCCTCTATAATTGTAAGAGTTTTTGATTTATCCTTTACCTCAATTAAGTCATTTTCTTTAACTGTGTAACTTGAAATATTAACTCTCTTTTTATTTACTTTGAAATGACCATGATTTATTAGCTGCCTTGCCGAAAAAACTGTCGGAGCAAACTTTGCTCTATAAATGACTGTATCTAATCTTGTCTCTAAAAGCCCAACTAAATTTTCTGTTGTATCGCCTTTCTTCTTTAGAGCTTTCCTGTAAACATTTCTAAACTGTCTTTCATTAATATTGCCGTAATAAGATTTTAATTTCTGTTTTGCGTTAAGCTGAATACCATAATCAGTGGGTTTGCCTTTTCTACTTTGCCCATGTTGTCCTGGAGGATAATTTCTAGTATTAAAGGGACTTTTTGGTCGACCCCACAAGTTGACTTTAAGTCTTCTATCTACCTTATGTTTCGCATTAATACGTTTTGTCATAAAAAAACTTTATAATTGTTCTTATAAATTTGTCAATTACTCTTATAATTTACTAAAAACACTTGATAAAATCCTTAATTCTTTGTTACTTAACTCAATTCTTCCAAAAATATTTCTAAGATTTATAAGCATATTTTTTTTCTTTTCTTTTGGAACAAAAAAACCCTTTTTATCCAATCTTGTTTCTAGGAAATCTATAAATACGTTAAGTTTTTTTTTACTTGCAATATCGCCCAAATGCTTTTCTTTTTTAAAGAAACTTGGTTTAAGTAGTTTAAAAATCTCAAAACATACAATTATTAAACTATGGGATAAATTTAATGACTCAAATTTTTTATGCACTGGAATCTTAAATATATAATTAGAGTATCCTATATCCTCATTAGATAAACCTGATGCTTCAGGACCAAATAAAATACCAATCTTTTTATTTCTATTCTTTTTTATACTTTCAATAAATTGTTTAAATGAAAGATGTTTTTTGTTTATATCTCTTTTCCTTGCTGTTGAAGCATAAATAACATCATATTTGTTTGATGCGATTTTTAAAGAGGAATATATTTTAGTTTTATTAAGAATATCGCTTGCTCCTACTGAAGTGGCAATAGCTTTTTTATTTGGCCATTTTTCTTTTGGATTAATTATATCCAATTTTTTAAAACCAAAGTTCTTTAATGCTCTTGCACAAAAACCTATATTTTCTGGAAGCTGTGGGTTAACAAGTAAAAAGCCAACGCTTTTAATCATTTGCAGGAGCTTTTTCCTTATAAAGTTTATAGTCTAAACTATCAATTAATGCTTTAAAAGATGCATCAATAATATTTGGTGACACACCAATTGTGAACCAGTTTTTTCCATCTTTATCTGTGCTTTCAATTGAGACTCTCGTTGTTGCATTTGTGCCAGTATTTAAAATTCTAACTTTATAATCTACCAGTTTTAAATCTTTTAAATATTTTGAATATTTACCAACTTTATCTACATTTGATCTAATCGCATTGTCTAATGCATTGACTGGTCCGTTACCTGATCCCTCACAAATAATTTCTTTGCCATCAACTACCAAGTGCGCTTTTGCAAAAGAATTTATTTTATCTTTCGAGTCTCTTTTCACAGAGACATCGTATTTAGAAATTGTTAAGTATTTTGGTATTTCGCCGAGAAGACGTCTTGCTAATAATTCAAATGAAGCATCTGCACCATCATATGAATAACCAGCGAATTCTCTTTCTTTTACTTCATCAAGTAAACTTTGAACCTTTGGATCATTTTTATCTATCTTAATTCCATATTTTTCTAATCTAGAAATTATATTAGACTTGCCTGACTGATCGGAGACAACTATATTCCTAAAATTTCCAACTGAATTAGGAGTTATATGTTCATAAGTTTTAGGATCTTTTGTAACTGCAGATACATGAAGACCGCCCTTGTGAGAAAAAGCTGATGCACCAACATATGCTGCATGTCTATTTGATTTTCTATTTAATATTTCATCAAGTAATCTAGAACATTCAGTTAATTTTTTTATTTTTTCTTCTTTAATACCTATCTCGAATTTTTTTGAAAATGTTTCTTTTAGAACTAACGTCGGAATTACTGACATTAAATTTGCATTACCACATCTTTCGCCAAGACCATTAATTGTTCCTTGTACTTGTCTTGCGCCAGATAAAATTGCAATTAAAGAATTTGCTACTGCATTTTCAGTATCGTTATGTGCATGGATTCCTAAATTTTTACCTGGTATAACTTTAGAAACTTTTGAAACAATTTCTCCTACTTCATGTGGAAGAGTACCTCCATTTGTATCACAAAGAACAATCCATCTTGCCCCTTCGTCATAAGCAGTTTTTAAACAATTTATTGCATAATCTGGATTATTTTTGTAACCATCAAAAAAATGCTCAGCATCAAACATAAATTCTTTTTTATTTTTGACAAATAATTTTGCTGACTCTTTAATGTTTTCTAAATTTTCTTTTTTAGTTATACCTAAAGCTACGTCCACATGGAAATCCCAAGATTTTCCAACTAAACATACAGCGGGTGTATTAGAGTTTAAAATAGCAGATAAACCTGGATCATTTTGTGCACTTCTTCCACTTTTTTTTGTCATTCCGAAAGCAGTTAAGACTGTATTGCCGAGACTCGGAGGTTTGTTAAAAAAAGTAGTGTCTAATGTATTTGCTCCTGGCCACCCACCCTCTAAATAGTCTACACCAAGTTCTGAGAGTGATTTAGCAATTTTATTTTTTTCATCTATAGAAAAATTCACACCCTCTGTCTGGGCTCCATCTCTTAAAGTTGTATCAAAAATATATATTTTTTCCTTACTCACTTATATTTCCATATCGTTTTGTTATTTTTATCCTCAATTGAAATCCCGTTGTCTTCTAATTCTTTTCTTATATCATCAGCCAATTTATAATTACCTTTTTTTCTAGCACTTTCTCTTTCTTTAATTTTTAGTTCAATTGTATTTTCATCAATATTTATTTTTGTTTTTTTAAAGTTTTTCCAAGACTCCTGATTTTCCTCCATTAATCCAATAAGCTTACAACCCTCAAGAAAAAGTTTTTTGGAAGACTTGTCGCCTTTTGAAGCTTTTTCGTACAATAAATGTAGTTTTGCAATAAACCCAGGTGTATTTAAATCCTCTAGGAGTGGACTTAATAAATTATCATCTAAATTACTATCTTTGACTGGTTCGTATAAGCTATACCATTTATCAAGAGTACTCTGACTTTCACTAACTAACTTTTCATTCCAATCTAATGGTTGTTTGTAATGAGAGCTCAATAATGCCAAACGAATAACTTGACCATTAATTTTATTTTTCATTTTTTGTATCGTTACTATATTACCTAATGATTTGGACATCTTTTCTTTATTATAAGTAACATAACCATTGTGTAACCAATAGTTTGCAAATTTATCTGTTTTATTTGCACAACAAGATTGAGCTATTTCATTTTCATGATGAGGAAATACAAGATCTAACCCACCACCATGAATGTCAAAATTTTTTCCTAAATATTTTTCACTCATAACTGAACACTCGAGATGCCAACCTGGTCTACCCCGACCCCATGGAGAATCCCAGCCAGGATCATCTGTAGAAGATGGTTTCCAAAGAACAAAATCTAATGGATTATTTTTTAATTTTGAAATCTCTACTCTTGAACCTGCCTCAAGCTCACCAGGTTTCTTATTAGATAACTTTCCATAATTTTTAAAAGAATTTACTGAAAAATATACATGCTTATCTTTTTCATAGGCATGTTTATTATTCAATAAATTTTCTGTCATACTAATCATACCTTTAATATGTTCTGTAGCTCTTGGTTCAAAATTTGGTTTTAAACAATTTAAATATTTACAATCATCGTGAAAGTTTTTTGTAATATCATTTGTTAGCTTATCTATTGGAATTTTTTTATTTTTAGAAGCTTCAATAATTTTATCATCAATATCAGTAATATTTCTTACATAAGTAACTTTATCATTACCATTTAGTTTTTTAAGCAATCTAAAAAGGACATCAAAAACAACAAGTGGTCTTGCGTTTCCGATATGTGGGAAATCGTAAACGGTTGGTCCACAAACGTACATCCCAACCTTACCTGTCTTCATGGGTATAAATTTTTCTTTTCTTCCTGATAAAGTATTAAATATATTTAATTGCTTATTCATCTTCCATCATACAAACAGGTATAGGGTTCATCTTGTGTAGATTTTTTTTTCTAATTTCAAGATACTTACTATAACCTTCACTAGTTTTGTCCATCATAGCTTTTTCAAGCTCTTCATAAGACATGCCTAACTGATTTGTATCGGTTCTTCCGTCGTCCCACAAACCATCGGTTGGTTCTGCCTCGATTATTTCTTTTATGATGCCTAGTGATTTTCCCATCTCCCAAACTTGTGTTTTTGTGCAATCAGCTATTGGAGAAATATCAACTCCTCCATCACCATATTTTGTATAAAAACCAACACCAAAATCCTCTACTTTGTTTCCAGTTCCCACAACTATACCATTATTAGATGCAGCAACTTGATAAAGTGTTGTCATTCTTAATCTTGCTCTAGAATTGGCTAATCCATGATTATTTTTAAAGTTTGATAAACTATTTTTAAAATTATCAAAGACATTATCAAGTTTAATTATGTGTCCTTCTACATTTTTAAACTTATTTTTTAACCATTTCTGATGCTTAAGACTTAGATCATGTTGATCTTTTATTTGGTTGATAGGCATTGAAAGTATAATCGTTTTTTTTCCTGTAAGAGCACAAAGTGTGCTTGTCACTGAGGAATCTATACCTCCTGAAACACCAATTACTAAAGTTTTTGCCTCTATCGGCATATTTTTACAATAATCAATAATCCAGTTTTTTATACGATTTATTCTTTCAGTAGTTTGCATAATGTTACTATCATCTAATTAATAGACCTTAGTAATTGTTTTTCAATTACTAAGATGCCGCTTGAATAATATTTTTTGAATATTGAGAATTTTTCTTAATCTCATCTGAGATTAAAAATGCAAGCTCCAAAGCTTGATTTGCATTCAATCTAGGGTCACAATGTGTGTGATATCTGTGAGATAAATCTTTTTCAGATATTTTTTGAGCTCCACCAGTGCATTCTGTCACATCTTGTCCTGTCATTTCTATATGTAAGCCGCCTGCATAAGAACCTTCTGATTGATGAACGGCAAAAACTTTTTTGATTTCCTTAACTATGTTGTTAAAAGGTCTTGTTTTAAAACCTGTGGTAGATACCAAAGTATTTCCATGCATTGGATCACAGGACCAAATAACATTTAAACCCTCTTTCTTAACTGATCTAATCAATTTAGGCAAAAATTTATCAACATTATCTGCTCCGAATCTAGAAATTAAAGTTAATCTTCCAGGTTCATTGTGTGGATTAAGTTTATTGCATAATTTTATTAATTCCTCAGGCTTAAGTGTAGGTCCACATTTCAAACCTATTGGATTTTTTATTCCTCTACAAAATTCAACATGGCCTCCATCTAATTGTCTTGTTCTGTCTCCAATCCAGACAAAGTGTGCTGATGTATCATGATACTCTCCAGTTGTTGAGTCAACTCTTGTCATCGCTTGCTCGAATGGTAAGAGAAGAGCTTCGTGAGAGGTATAAAAGTTTACTGTTCTTAATCTTCTATTATTATCAGCGTTTATACCACACGCTTCCATAAATGATATTGCATCACTAATTTTATCTTCTACTTCTTTATATTTTTTTCCTTGTGGACTTCCTTTTACAAAACCAAGATTCCATAAATGAACTTGACGTAAATCTGCAAAACCTCCTTGTGAAAATGCCCTTAATAAATTTAAAGTTGAGGCAGATTGTGAATAAGCTCTAAATAATCTCTTCGCATCGGGTTTACGAGCCTCCTCGGTAAATTCAATTCCATTTATGTTGTCTCCTAAATAAGTTGGTAATACTTTTCCATTCTTATTTTCAATAGGAGAACTTCTTGGTTTAGAAAACTGTCCAGCTATTCTTCCTACTTTAACTACAGGTAGAGACGCAGAAGATGATAAAACCAAAGCCATTTGTAAAATTACCTTAAAGGTATCCTTTATATTGTCAGGATGAAATTCAGCAAAACTTTCCGCACAGTCACCGCCTTGTAATAAAAAAGCTTTTCCGTCACAAACATCTGACAGTTGTTTTATCAGAGATCTAGACTCTCCAGCAAATACTAAAGGTGGAAAACGTTTAATCTTATTTAGAACAAGATTAAGCTCATCCATATCATCATATTTAGGTATATGCTTGACAGGGTAATTTTTCCAACTATCTAATTTCCATTTTTTCATATTCAACCTACAGTCTATATAAGGTATACAGTTAAAAAAGTTAAGTAATAAGATGGCTAAATTTACAAAGAAAATCGCTGAAAATAGTGAAAATTTTTTAATTAAAAAATTTATTAACCAATTTAAAAGAAAAATTAAAAATAAAGGGAGAGAACGATTTTCATTTGTTCTGACTGGAGGTAAAAGTCCAATTAAACTTTATAAAAATTTAGCAAAAGAAAAAAATATACCATGGAGAAATATAGACTTTTTTTTTGGTGACGAGAGATGTGTGAATAAAAATTCTAAAGATTCAAACATCAACATGTGTAAAAAAAATTTACTAGAAAAAATACCTATTCTTAATAGTCAAGTTTACGAAATAAATATTAAGAACAGAAAACTTAAAAATATTGCTAGAGAATACGAAAAAAAAATTAAGAAATATTTTAATGGAAAAAAAATTTGTTTTGATTTAACTCTTTTGGGGATTGGGAATGATGGACACATTGCATCCCTTTTTAAAAATAATATAAATAAAACAAATAAAAAATATGTAGATTTTGTTATTAGGAAAGATTTTAAAAGAATAACTTTAACAATTAAATGTATAAATAATTCAAAAAATATTTTTCTTTGGGCACCAGGACAAAGCAAAAAAGAGATTATTAAAAATATTATTAAAGATAAAACACTTGCATATCCTGTATCTTATTTAAAATCAAAAAATAATTTTTTATTCCACAGTAACTGATTTTGCTAAATTTCTTGGCTTATCAATATCGCACTTTTTAAATAAAGCTACATGATAAGAAAGAAGTTGAAGAGGAATTGTAAATATAAAAGGTGTAAGAGATAAATCTGAAGAAGGTAAATCAATCTGAAATCTAATATTTTCACTTATTACTTTTCCATCAGAGTTTGTTAGAAGTAAAACTTTTCCTCCTCTTGCAATAACTTCTTGCATATTTGATAAAGTTTTTTCAAAATATTTATCTTTTGGTGCGATCACGACAACTGGTAATCCATCTTCAATTAACGCTAAAGGTCCGTGTTTCATTTCACCGGCAGGGTATCCCTCCGCGTGTAGGTACGAAAGCTCTTTTAGTTTTAACGCTCCTTCCATAGCTATTGGGTAAGATGAGCCTCTACCCAAAAACATTGAGCCCTTAGAGTTGTAAATATCTTTTGCTATAAATTGAATTTTTTGTTCTTCTTTAAGTGTTTCTTTAATTAATTGTGGTAAATTTCTTAAATTACTTATCAATTTTTTATATTTTTTATTATCTAAATCTCCTCTCACCTCTCCAATCTTTAATGAAAATAAATACAGAACAAGCATTTGACCTAAAAAAGCTTTTGTTGAAGCTACACCGATTTCAGGTCCAGCATGGATTGGTAATACACAATCTGATTGTCTGGCTATCGAGCTCTCTACAACATTTACTACAGAACATGTTTTTAAATTTTCTTTTTTACAAAGATCTAATGCTGCAAAAGTATCTGCTGTTTCCCCTGATTGTGAAACAAAAATATAAAGATTATTTTTGTCAAACCTATTATTTCTATACCTAAATTCAGAAGCTATGTCTGTCTCAATAACTAAATTAGTAAACTCCTCAAGCCAATATTTTGTAACTAAACAAGAGTGATAAGCGGTTCCACATCCTATAAGCACAATTTTTTTAATTTTTTTTGGTTCAATTGGGAGATTGTAAAAATTTATCTCCTCTCTAATTTTATCAATATATTCTTTTAAACAAGTTTTTAATGTTATCGGTTGTTCAAAAATCTCTTTAATCATAAAGTTTTTATAATTTCCCTTACTTGCTTCAGACTTATTTTCAGAAAGAGTAAATATCTCTTTATTTATTTTTTCTTTATTTGAATTATAAAACTTCACTTCATCTTTTGATAAAATACAAACATCGCCGTCATCTAAATATGAAATTTTATTTGTCATAGATTTTAAAGCGTAAGAATCGGATCCTAAATAATTCTCATCATTTGAATATCCAACAGCTAAAGGACTGCCTCTTCTTGCGCCAATAACAAAATCTTTATAATTTTTAAATATTATTCCTAGTGCGAAACTGCCTTTTAAAAGACCTAGGGTTTTAAAAACTGCTTCCAAAGGTTCTGTGTTTTTTAATTTTTCTGTCAGTAACACTGTTATTACCTCGGTATCTGTCTGCGATTTAAAAGTTTTTCCCTCTTTCTCTAAAATCTTTTTTAATTCACTTGAGTTTTCAATGATACCATTGTGCACTACCGAAACTATTTCAGTTGAGTGTGGATGAGCATTTGCTTCGTTGGGTACCCCGTGAGTAGCCCATCTAACATGGCCTATACCAAGATTTCCCTCACTGGGGTTTTGAAACAAAATTTTTTCTAATTTTTCGACCCTTCCTGGACATTTTTTTTCATCTATTATTCCCTTGTTAATTGTTGCCAATCCAGCTGAGTCATATCCTCTATACTCTAATTTTTTAAGGGCATTTATGATATTTACTGAAACAGATTTATTGCTAGCGATACCTATAATTCCACACATTATTTTTTTCTTTTATAGTTTTCAATCTCTTCTTGTTCTGATCTTTCGATAGATAAGGAATTTTCTTTTACATCTTGTGTAATTACTGATCCCGCTCCAACTACAGCATTTTTATTTATTTTAATTGGCGCTACAAGTGAACTATTTGATCCTATAAAAACATTATCAGAAATAGTTGTTTTGTTTTTTTTAACCCCGTCGTAGTTACAAGTAATTGTACCAGCACCGATATTAGAATTTTTACCAATTAGTGTGTCTCCAATATAGGAAAGATGATTAACTTTAGAATTTTTTTTAATTTTTGATTTTTTTGTCTCAACAAAATTACCAATCTTAACCCCGGACATTAGATGTGTTCCTTCTCTTAATCGTGCGTAAGGTCCAACCTTTACTTTATTTTCTATTTTTGCCCCTTCAATATGACTAAACGATAAAATTTCAACATTGTTTCCAATTTTCACTTTTTTTCCAATAACTACATAAGGATTTATAGTTACATTTTTTCCAAATTTAGTATCTTTTGATAAAAATATAGTTTCTGGTGCAATTAAATTTACACCAGATTTTATTGCTTTTTTTCTCAGCAACTCTTGATTTGATCTAAAGTTATCAATTTTTTTTAGATTTGATTTTTTTTTCATAAAAATTTGTATTTACATTAGATTTAATATGGTAATAAGTCACAAAATATTTCTTTTTAATACTTAATAAAAATGACTCAAAAATTAACGATTTTATTCGATTTAGACGGAACCCTTGTTGATACGGCGCCAGACTTGATGGGTGCACATAATCACGTCATGAAAAAATTTGGTTATCCCCAAAAGAGTCTAGATGACATAAAGCATATTGCAGGTCGAGGAGCCTGGATAATGATGCAAAGAACATTTAGAGATGAAATAAAAGATGAAAATTTAAAAAAAGAAATGGTTAAAGAGTTTATAAATTATTATGCAAAAAATATTGATAGAGGAAGCAAACCAATTAAAGGTGTAGTTAAATTTCTTGAATGGGCAAAATCAAAACAAATTTTAATGGCTGTTTGTACAAACAAGCAAGAAAGACTTGCGGTTGATCTACTCAAAAAAATCAATCTATCACAATATTTTGAATATATAGCCGGGTGTGATACTTTTGATTTTAATAAACCCGACCCAAGACATTTAACAAATGTTATCGACATAATTGGTGGAAATATCAATAAAAGTATTATGATTGGCGATAGCGAAGTGGACTCTCAATCAGCATATAACGCCAAAATTCCTTTTATTTTGGTTGAAGAAGGATATACAGAAAAAAATATAAATGAAATTCCACACAAAACTCTTATAAAAGATTTTTCTAATTTTGAAAAAATTGTTGAAAAATATTTATGATTGATCTTCAGCTGTTTGGTGCCCTAGTTACTTATTATTTTATAATGTTTGCTACACCTGGTCCAAATAATGCAATGTTGACAGCATCAGGATTAAAATTTGGGTTTCTTAGAACGCTTCCTCACTTAGTTGGCATTCCATTAGGTCACATTTTTCAAATAGGACTAGTATGCTTCGGTATTGGGAACTTATTTTTAATTTTTCCTGATTTGCAATTTTATATGAAAATATTGTGTTTTATTTATTTACTTTATCTGGGATGGAAAATAATAGGTTCTTTTAGTCTTGCTGAAAAAGATACAAAAGGAAGACCTTTAAAATTTTACGAAGCTTCTTTATTTCAATTTATTAATCCGAAAGCCTGGACTATTGCAATCACAGTTGCCTCAGGTTTTTTTCCAACAGAAGAAAATTTTTTAATAGCTGTGATGTTCATAACAATTACTGCTGCTGTAGTTTGTTTCCCGTCAATATGTATTTGGGCTATATTTGGAAATAGCTTAAGAGTTTTTATTAAAAATGAAAAAACTAAAAAAATTACTGAATATATCTTGGCTATATTGTTGGTTTTAACTGCTATTACAATACTTTTAAAATAATCTTTGATTTTATATTTTTGTTTTAATATAAAAACTTAATGCATTTTACAAAAAAAAATGCTGGGGAGAAAAGAAAAGATTTTGTAAACAATCTTAAAGAAAAAAAATTACTTAGATTTCCTGGCGCATACAATCCTTTGTGTGCAAAATTAATTGCTGAGATTGGTTTTGATGGTGTTTATATTTCAGGTGGAGTTATGTCCAATGATCTTGGAATTCCAGATATAGGACTTACAACACTAAAACATGTTAATTATAGAGCAAACCAAATAGCTAAGGTAAGTGATTTACCCTCAATAGTCGATGCGGACACTGGTTTTTTAGATTGCAAAAATACTATTGAAACTTTTGAAAATTCTGGTCTCGCTGGATGTCATATTGAGGATCAGATAGCTGAAAAAAGATGTGGGCATTTAGAAAATAAAGAACTTATTTCTACAAACGAAATGGTGAAGAAAATAAAAGACTCTGTAAAAGCGAGAAAAGATGGAAATTTTTCAATAATTATCCGAACTGATGCAAATCTTGTGGAAGGTCTAGAAAAAACTATAGAGAGGATAAAAGCTTATGAGGCAGCTGGTGCAGATATTATATTTCCAGAGTCAATGAAAGATGAAAAGGAGTTTGAAAAAGTTAGAAGAAATTCAAAAGTTTATTTACTTGCAAATATGACTGAATTTGGAAAATCTAAGTTATTAACAACAAAAGAATTAGAAAATTTAGGATATAATATTGTGATTTATCCTGTAACCACGCAAAGATTAGCAATGAGGAGTGTTGAGGATGGATTAAGGTCTATTTTTAAGGATGGACATCAAAATAATATTATAGATAAAATGCAAACTCGTAAAAGATTATACGAACTTGTAGAGTATGAAAAATATAATACTCCAGACAAGAAAATTACAGATTTTAAAACTGAGGGACATGAATAAATTATGAGTGATGAAGTTAAAAAAGGTCTAATGGGTATAGTTGTTGATGAAACTACTATTTCACAAGTTATGCCAGAAATTAACTCTCTTACATACAGAGGATATAAAGTTCAGGATCTTTGTGAGAAATGTATTTTCGAAGAAGTTGCTTATCTTGTTTTAAATGGTGAGCTTCCGAGATCAAAAGAATTAAAAAAATTTATAAATGAGGAAAGAAATAATCGTAAATTATCAAAACAAATTTTGAATGATATTAAAAATATGCCAAAGAAGGCACATCCAATGGATGCGATAAGATCAGCTGTTAGTTTAATGGGTCTTGAAGATAAAGATGCAGGTGACAATTCACCAAAAGCAAATATGAGAAAAGCTATGAGAATTTTTGCTCAAACCCCCACGGCTGTCGCAGCTTATTTTAGAGCAAGAAAAGGTAAAAAATTTATACCACCGAACAAAAAATTATCATATTCAGAAAATTTCTTTCATATGATGTTTGGTAAAGTTCCAAAGAAAGAAATAGTAGAAGCTTTTGACGTTTCTATGATTCTTTATGCTGAACATAGTTTTAATGTTTCTACTTTCACCGCAAGAACAATAACAAGTAGTTTGTCTGATATGCATGGTGCAATAACCGGGGCGATCGCTAGTCTTAAAGGGCCATTGCATGGTGGTGCTAATGAGGCTGTAATGCATATGTTTAAAGAAATAAAATCTCCTCAGAAAGCTAAGTCTTGGATAAATGATGCATTAGATAAGAAAAAAGTGGTTATGGGTTTTGGTCATCGAGTTTACAGAAGTGGGGACTCCAGGGTGCCCACGATGAAAAAATATTTTTTAAAGGTAGCAGAGTTGATGAAAAATACTAAATATCCTGAGATGTATGAAACTTTAGAAAAAGTTATGCTTGAAAGAAAAAATATTCATCCTAATGTTGATTATCCTTGTGGGCCGACTTACCATTTGATGGGTATAGACACAGACTTTTTTACACCAGTTTTTGTAATGGCTAGAATAACTGGGTGGTCTGCTCATATAATGGAGCAGCATACTGCAAATAAATTAATTAGGCCTTTATCTAAGTATAAAGGAAGCGAGCACAGAGAGGTGCTAGCTTTGAATATAAGATAATTATATTGTTATTTTTGCAAATCTTTTTTCAATAATCTCAAATTTTAATTTTTTTTCTTTTACAAATTGGTCGACAGCACTCTTAACGCCTGTTATATAGTCTGCGTCTTCATAATCATCACACAAAATTATTGCGTTTTTTTTTAACGAAATTTTATCAAAAAGTAAATTTAGGTCATTAAAAACAGTTTCAAAACTATGTCCTCCATCTAAAAATGCGAAATCAATGTTTTCAATGTCCAAATGTTGTAAAATCTTATTAGAATTCCCCTTAACTAAAGTAATATTTTTTGAAAATTTTTTTAAAAATTTTTGAACACTTTCATAAGAATTTAAATTTTCTCTTAAAATTATATTATAAAATAAGTTTTTAATTGGATTAGAAAAACTTTGTTTTTTTAAATAGTTGGGTACTTTTTCATCTTCATTAGCTTTATCCCCAAACAGGTCTATGCCAACATATTTGAAATTTCCTGAATGAATAATGTTTAAAAGTTCGCAAACATTCCTCGCCGTAACACCACAAAAAACACCAACTTCCAGAAAAACTTTAGGTTTGTGTTGGTTGACAATATTTAAAAAAATATTTCCCCAATCTTTTTTTAAGCCTGATTTTCTCCAGTAAGTTTTATAGTCAATGCTCAATGATTAAGAAAATGCTTCTGCCCAAGAACCTTTTGTCGACGCCTTAGAATATTCGGTTGCTCTACCTTCAAAAAAGTTCATGTGCTCAACAGCATTAAGCATTGTGTCTAACCAAGTAAGTGGGTTTTCTTTAACTTTGTAAATTGGTTGTAAACCGAGCTGGATAAGTCTTCTGTCCCCTATCCATCTAATATATTTTTTAACTTGATCAGCTGTTAAACCTTGTATTGGGCCCATCTTGAAAGCTAGATCTATGAAAGCATCCTCGTGGGCAATAATAGTTTTACAAGCATCGTAAAGATCATTTTGTAATTTTTCAGTCCATATCTCCGGATTTTCCTTAATGAAAGCTCTAAATAGTCTTATCATAGAGTTGCAGTGGAGAGTTTCGTCTCTGACTGACCAAGTAACGATTTGACCCATTCCTTTCATTTTATTGTGCCTTGGAAAGTTTAATAAGATTGCAAAACTTGCAAAAAGTTGAAGTCCTTCTGTGAAAGCACTAAATACAGCAACAGTTTTAGCAATGTCAGCTTTTGAATTTACATTAAAACCTTGCATGTAATCATACTTATCTTTCATCTCTTTATATTTCATAAATGCTGAATATTCAGACTCTGGCATACCAATTGTATCTAATAAGTGGGAATAAGCTGCAATATGCACTGTTTCCATTGCTGCAAATGCAGTCATCATCATCAAAACCTCTGTTGGTTTAAAAACCGTTGTGTAATGTCTCAAATAACAATTGTTCACCTCTACATCAGCTTGAGTAAAAAATCTAAAAATTTGAGTTAATAAGTTTTTTTCTTCTTGAGATAGGTTTTTTTGCCAATCTCTTACATCGTCACCTAGTGGTACTTCTTCTGGTAACCAGTGTATTCTTTGTTGTGTAAGCCATGCATCATAGCACCATGGATATCTAAATGGTTTGTATACTGGATTTTCTACTAATAGCCCGCCCTTAAAAACTTCTTGATCTTTTTTTAGTTTAATTACTGACATGATAAACACTCCTCATATTTGTTCTCCTCATTATCTGATTCTTTTTTATTTGAATAAACATTCTTTGTCACATCTGTTGATGAACCTGAATTAATATTTTCTGCTCTTTGTATAGATTTAGATCTGCAATAATACAGGCTTTTAAGTCCTTTTTTCCACGCTTGAAAATGAAGTTGGTGAAGATCTTTTTTGTGCACATCAGCTGGAACAAAAACGTTAACTGATTGTGCTTGTGAAACATGTGGTGTTCTATCTGCACCTAGTTCTACAATCCATCTTTGATCAATTTCAAAAGCTGTTTTAAAGGTTTCTTTTTCCTCTTTTGTTAAAAAATCTAAATGAGATACCGAACCTTGGTTAGTGGTAATACTTGACCAAATTTCATCGGTATTTTTATTATATTTTTCTAAAACCTCAGTTAAATATTTATTCCTAACGTTGTATGAACCAGACAATGTTTTGTGAGTGTAACTATTTGCAGCAATAGGTTCTATACCAGGTGAAGCACCACCACAAATTATAGATATAGATGCTGTTGGTGCAATTGCAGTCTTATTTGAAAATCTTTCTTTAATTCCAAACTCTTCAGCATCAGGACATGCACCTCTTTCCTCTGCTAAATCTTTTGATGCTTTATTAACTTTGTCATCTATATTTTTAAATATTTTTTTGTTCCAAACTTTGCTCATCACAGATCCAAAAGGAATACCTTTTTTTTGAAAGAATGAATGTAAACCCATCACTCCTAGACCCACGCTTCTTTCTCTTGCTGCTGCGTATTTTGCATTTGCAAAACTATCTGGGGCTTTGTTTATAAAATCTTCGAGAACATTATCTAAAAACCTCATAACATCTTCTACAAAATTTTTATCGTCTTTCCATTCATCATATTTTTCTACATTTAAGGACGATAAACAACAAACTGCTGTTCTTTCTTTTCCATCTCTGTCCTTGCCGGTTGGAAGCGTAATTTCGCTACAAAGGTTAGATGTCTTAACTGTTAAGCCTGCTAATTTGTGGTGTTGGGGTATTTGGCGATTTACAGTATCAATATAAACAATATATGGTTCTCCTGTTTCAACTCTAGCTGTAAGTAATCTTATCCATAAGTTTCTTGCAGAAAGAGATGATTGAATAGAGCCGTCTTTGGGACTACGTAGTGCCCATTGGCTATTAGTTTCTACAGCCCTCATAAATGCATCTGAAACTAAAACACCATGGTGTAAATTTAGAGACCGTCTATTTGTATCCCCACCCGTTGGTCTTCTCATTTCAATAAACTCTTCAATTTCAGGATGATCAATTGGTAAGTAACATGCTGCAGAACCTCTTCTTAATGACCCTTGGCTAATTGCGAGTGTAAGAGAATCCATCACTTTAATAAAAGGAATAATCCCAGAGGTCTTTCCAACCTTTCCAATTTTTTCACCTATTGATCTTAGGTTGCCCCAATAACTTCCTATACCGCCGCCTCTTGCAGCTAACCAAACATTTTCACTCCAAAGTCCTAATATACCTTCTAAACTATCTCCCGCTTCATTCAAAAAACAAGATATTGGTAAGCCTCTTTCGGTTCCACCGTTAGACAATACTGGCGTGGCTGGCATAAACCATAGGTTGCTAATGTAATTATAAAGTCTTTGTGCGTGTAGATTGTCATCAGCATAAGTACTTGCAACTCTCGCAAATAGATCTTGGTAAGACTCATCTTGTCCCAAATATCTGTCGCTAAGAGTGGCTCTTCCAAAATCAGTTAAATTTTTATCTCTAGATCTATCTATTTTAATTGTTATACCCTTTTCATTCTGAAATAATTCTGTTTGATCGTTTAAAGAAAATAAATCTGGTTTTTTATTATTTAGTTCCTTAAGATTACTTTTCTCAATTCTCTCTAGGTTCGAGACAGCTTTTTCAATTGCCAGAGACACATTTTTATTCATAATATCCTTGTTATTTGACTTTTAGAGCAAAACAACTATATATTGTGTTGCTTTTAATCTAATACACCATATAGGAGTAAAATCAATAGAACATTATAAGAACATTCAATTTATTTTGCAAGTGTAAAATTTGTTAATAAAAATTTATAAAAAAAGCCCCATTTCAATAGTATTTATAGTTAATGAAAATTAATCCAAACGGTTTCAGAGAATACGATGCTAGGTGGTTATTTCAAAAAGATATCGATATTGATGGAATGAAAGATCTAGGAAAAGGTTTCGGATCTCAGGTAATTAAAAATACTAAAAAAACAAATCCAAGAATAATAGTTGGTCAAGATTATAGATCATACAGTGAAAAAATTAAACAGGCTCTTATTGAGGGGTTAACTTCAACAGGATGTTATGTTGAAGATGTGGGACTATCATTATCTCCGATGGTTTATTTCGCACAATTTAATTTGAAATCAGATGCAATAGCAATAGTTACAGCTAGTCATAATGAAAATGGATGGACTGGTGTAAAAATGGGAATTAAAAAAGGCTTAACTCATGCACCAGATGAAATGACAGAATTAAAGAGCTTAACTTTAAAAAAACAGTTTGTTGTAGGTAAGGGTAAGTTGAAAAAAATAAAAGATTTTAAGCAAATTTATATAAATGATTTAATTAAAAAAAATAAGGTTTCAAAAAAAATTAAAGCTGTTGTTGCATGTGGTAATGGGACTGCAGGTATTTTTGCTCCACAAATTTTGAAAGGAATTGGGTGTGAGGTAATTGAATTGGATTGTAATTTGGATTGGTCTTTTCCAAAATATAATCCTAACCCAGAGGACTTAAATATGCTTCATGCTATAGCTAAAGTGGTTAAAGAAAATAATGCAGATATTGGGTTTGGTTTCGATGGTGATGGAGATAGATGCGGAGTAATTGATAATGAAGGAAACGAAATTTTTTCAGATAAAGTAGGTTTACTTATTGCAAGAAATTTATCGGATAAATATAAAAATTCAAAATTTATTGTAGATGTTAAATCTACAGGTCTTTACTCTAGAGATAAAGTTTTAAAAAAAAATAAATGTAAAACAATTTATTGGAAAACTGGTCATTCCCATATTAAGAGGAAAGTACATTTAGAAAATGCGCTAGCTGGTTTTGAAAAAAGTGGTCATTTCTTTTTTAATAAACCTTTAGGTTATGGTTACGATGATGGAATAAATTCAGCAATCCAAATCTGTCATTTAATCGATATAAAAGAAAAAAAAATTAGCGAAATTATTAGAGAATTACCAAAAACCTTTCAGTCACCGACAATGGCTCCTTTTTGTAAAGATGAAAATAAATATCAAGTTGTTGATCAAATAGTTAAATGGATCAAGGAAATTAAAAGCAATAAAATTAAAATTGATAACCAAAATATATCTGAAATTTTAACTGTAAACGGTATCAGATTTACTTTAGATGACGGATCATGGGGCTTAATACGAGCATCCTCTAACAAACCATCATTAGTTGTAGTCGTCGAAAGCCCTTCTTCAGAAAAAAGGAAAAAGAATATTTTCGATTTTATAGATAACCTTCTGAAAAAAACAAATAAAATTGGTGCGTACGACCAGAAAATTTAAAATTTAAAATATTCATATAAAAATCTACTGGCTATAACTATTAAGAAAAAACCGAAGAGTTTTGCTATTATTTCTTTTTTCATTTTATGTACTGTATTTGCTCCAATTTTTGCCATTAAAATTGTAATTGGTATGAATATTAAAAAAGCAGGAATGTTTATAAAACCTGTGCTTAAAGGTATGTCTTTTTGGATGATTATTCCTGTAGTTAAAAATCCGATTGTACCAAATATTGATATTAAAAAACCAATTGATGCAGCCGTTCCTATTGCCTTATTAATAGTGTATCCAACGAATTTTAAAATAGGAACATTCATAATTGCTCCTCCAATACCCATTAAAGAGGATATAAACCCCACTACAAAACCAAAAGAAGATCTTTGAAATAAATTAAATTTTATTTTAAATTTTGTTTTATCTTTTAAGAAAATTAAATTTAGTGCGAGAATATAAATAATTAAGCTAAAGAAAAGTACTAATGATTTTGTATTCATTAAAGCAGCGGAAAATGCACCAATAACAACACCAATTACGACAAATATTCCATAAGTTTTTAAAATATTTAAATCAACTGCTTTATGTTTGTAATGTGTATAAACAGACATCATGGCTGTAGGGATAATTATTGCAAAGGAAGTTCCTACAGACAAATGCATTATAAAGGATTTATCAATACCTATAGAACTAAAAATATAAAAAAGACATGGTACAGTTATAATGCCTCCACCGATCCCAAAAAAACCTGCGAAAAAACCGGCAACCGTCGCAGTTATTGCCATCACAATTAATAAAAATATTATTTGATCAGATCCAAAAGTTTCAATCATTGAGTTATTTGATTAGCTTTTTCATTATTCTGAGCAATTGTCATTATATGATGTACTTTTTGAAAATCTGAGTCTCGCGCCATCATGTTGTCACTTAAATATCTCTTCCATTTATTTGCTCCACTCTGACCATGGTATAATCCGACTGTATGTCGCATTATTTGGTTTACTCTCGTGCCTTTTTTTACTTCATCTTTTACATACTGAACCAACTTTTCTGCTATTTCGGATCTTGTTGGGATGTTGGTATTATTAAATATTTTTTTTTCAATATCAGCCAAGAAATATGGATTCTGATAAATTGCCCTTCCAATCATTACACCATCACATTTATCTAGATGCTCAATAATTTGGTCTGAATTAGTAATTCCTCCGTTTAAAATTATTTCCAATTCTTTATTGTTTCTTTTAATTTCGTAAACCATGGGATAATTTAATTTAGGTATTTTCAAATTTTCCTTTGGTGTAAGGCCTTTTAATATTGCTCTTCTAGCATGTAATATTATTGTTTTACATCCAGCTTCAGAAATTTTGTTAACAAAAGAATTTAGATATTCAAATGTTTCTGTACTATCAAATCCTATTCTTGTTTTGGCTGTTACTGGTATTGAGCAGTTATTAACCATGCTGTTTATACAATCTGCAACTAATTCAGGTTCTTTGATTAAACATGCTCCAAATTTATTTTTTTGAACTTTCTTACTAGGACAACCCAAATTTATGTTGATTTCATCATAACCTATATCTTCTGCTATTTTACATACCTCAATTAATTCTTTTTGATTAGAACCTCCAACTTGAAGTGCCAAAGGTTTTTCAATCTTATTAAATCCTAAAATTTTTTTTCTATCTCCATGAATTGCTGATTTTGTTGCAACCATTTCTGTATAAAGCATTACATTTTTACTTATTAATCGTAAAAAAAATCTTTCGTGGCGATCAGTACAATCCATCATTGGCGCCACACATACAGTTCTATTTATTTTCATAATAATTATTGTGTTTTATTTTTAGGTAAAAAAATATAATTATCTCCAAGTTGCTTTAACAATTTATATCCTAAATTTATAACATAGTTAATTATTTCATCGCTTGATGTCGGCATACTTTCGAGATTTCTCTTATTATTATTCCATATTTCGACAATTATAATTGGTTTATACTTTATTATTTTATTTTTTCCCCCTTTTAGAAGTTCATACTCTTTGCCTTCAACATCAGCTAGTAAAATATCAAAATTTGTAATATTTAAATCATCTAGCTTTCTCATTTGATTAGAATATTTTTTACTATGGATACTAGATGAAAGTCTTTTATTTAATATATCACTATCTGTAATTACGTGCATACCTCCTGTATTATTTTTAATTCTAACATTTTCGTCATCTAAAAAATAAATTTTTTTATTTTCGTCACCTATTGCTAAATTGAAAGTTTGAATATTTTTTATATTATTAATTTTAATATGCTCCTCTAAATGTTCAAATGTGAGTGGATATGCTTCAATTGCTGTAACTTTTTCGATATATTTTGAAAGTGGTAAAGATACTGTTCCAATGTGGCACCCAATATTTAGAAAATGTTTTAAATTAAATTTTTTAATTAATTGCCCTATTATAAAGAGAAGATTATTATTCCATTGAATGTTGTTATTAAGGGATTTTTGAATTAAATCATTTTCATTTTTAATAATATATTTAATTTCATTAATTTTAACAGTCCGTTTGAGATTTTTCATCATAAGTCCAAAATATTTTAAAAATTTTTGGAATTATATCAAATAAATTATTTTTTTTCTTCTTCGGATCGCGAAGACTCTTCTTCTGTGTTTGATTTTACTTCTTCAGTTAATTTAAGAGTTGTTTCTGGCTCTTTTTTTTCATCTGGTGAGGAGGTGCTTTGAATTGGGGCTTTTCTCATTCTTTTTGAAGGTAATATTGCAACGCCACTTTTTGAAACTTCTCCTTTATATTCCTTTTCGAAGTCATCATTTGAAACTTCTTCCTCTATTACTTCTTCATCACTTTCATTAGGTTCTTTTCTCAATCTTAGAACCGCATTCTTCTTGAGTTCATCAATACTTAATTTCCCTTCTCCTATTTCTCTTAAGGCTACAACTGTGTTTTTATCATTATCCTTTTCAACAAGCATTTCCGCTCCGGAATTTAATTGAGAAGTTCTTTCTTTTGCCAATAAAACTAAGTCGTATTGATTGTCAATTTTTTTTAAACAGTCTTCTACAGTGATACGTGCCATAAATCTGAGCAATAAGTATTAAAAACAATTCATAAAATCAAGTTTTTTGTTGAATATTTTTAGGTTCAATTGAACTTTTTATAAGAACTAACATAATTAATGTTATACTTACATATAAAGCGCTAATCATAGCGATATTTTCAATCGAATATCCTTTATCAATTAAAAAGCCAAAAAGCGCTGTTCCAAAAGCAGTTGAAAAAACCATTAACGCAGTCGTAAGTGCTCTTATTCCTCCAAGAAATCTAACCCCATAAATTTCAGCCCATAATGAAGAGCTCAAAACATTTGCTAAACCATTTGAAATACCCATCAATCCAAAGAATATATAAGCATAAAAAGGATTATCAAATAAATATAAAATAATAAGCCCAAGAAGAAGAGGCATGTTTACAAATGTAATGAGTTTCCTGCTTGTAAATTTATCAACTAAAAAACCAGAAAATATTAAAGTCAAAATTGAAATTATAGAATAAATCATAAACGATTTTGGTATTACATAAATATTCCATAATTTTGACTCAGCTATAAAAGATTGATAAATAAATACGCCTGTAGCAATCCAGGGTAATGCTAGCATGTTTAAAGCTATGATATAAAATCTAAAATCTTTTAATACCTCAGATCTTTTCCAATTTTTTATATCAATGAAATTTTTATTTTTTATATTTTTGCCTTCTCTTGAGTCAATTGTAATACTTTTAATTGTATAAAAAACAACTAGTGGTAAAACAATTATTATAATAATTGAAATAAAATGCCATATAGTTCTCCAAGAGTAAAAGGTTAATAAAAATACAATTAGTACTGGTAAAATAAACTCGGCTAATGAAAGTCCGAACCAAATTCCACTTAGCGCCCTTCCCCGTCTTTTGTTGAAATATCTTGAAATTGCCGTAGATGAAGTATGTGACATCAATCCTTGACCAGAAAATCTCATTAGAAAAATTGCCACAACTAATACGTAAATATTATTTATGAAAGAAAAAAATACCGATGAAAAAAATAAAATACCTATAACAATTATTGAATAATTTAATAATTTATATTCATCAATTTTTTTTCCAAACCAAATTAAAACGATACTTGAACAAATAGTAGCAATTGCATAAATTGTGCCAAATTGTCCATGTGATATGTCAAGCTCATTTCTAATACTAGGATTAAATAAGCCAAGAAAAAAACTCTGTCCAAAACTTGAAAAAAATGTAAATATAAAACCAAATAATAAAATTTTTTTATTTAAACTAAGGTTAATCATTTATGAGTAAAGTTTCTTTCATAGGTTTAGGTGTAATGGGTTACCCCATGGCTGGTTATATATCAAAAGCAGGCCATGATGTAACTGTTTATAACAGAACAAATTCAAAAGCAGAAAAATGGATCAAAGAGTACAAAGGTAAATCAGCTGATACTCCAATGGACGCAGCTAAAGATAGCGACTTTATCTTTACATGTGTAGGAAACGATAATGACTTGAGAGAGGTGACTCTTGGAGATAAAGGATTGTTTAAAACTGCAAAAAAAAATTCGATTTACGTTGATAATACAACTGCATCTGCAAATATTGCTAGAGAGCTTTATAAAGAAGCTAAAACAAAAGGGTTTGATTTTTTAGATGCTCCAATATCTGGGGGGCAAGCAGGAGCGGAAGGTGGCGCTTTAACTGTGATGGTTGGTGGAGATGAAATTCCATATAAAAAAGCTGAACCTATTATTGATTGTTACAGTAAAAAAATAAAATTATTAGGCCCTTCAGGAAGTGGTCAGTTAACTAAAATGGTAAATCAAATATGTATTGCTGGTGTTGTTCAGGGTTTATCTGAAGCTATTAATTTTGGGATCAACGCTGGTTTAAATATGATTGATGTTATCGAAGTGATATCAAAAGGAGCAGCTCAGTCATGGCAAATGGAAAATAGACATAAAACAATGATTGAAGATAAGTTTGACTACGGATTTGCAGTTGATTGGATGAGAAAAGATTTAAAAATAGCCATGGATGAAGCTAAAAAAAATAATTCTCCTTTACCAATAACTAAAATAATTGATGAATATTATGCTGAGGTTCAGAAAATGGGTGGACAAAGATGGGATACTTCAAGCTTAATAAAAAGATTTAGAAAATAGATTGTGTCTGAAGAAGTAAGCTATTACGAAAATTCTAATGAAATCGAAAAAAAGATTTGGAAGCTTTTAACAAATGCAGTTAAGGACAGATCTTCTGAATTCAGAACTCCAACTTTTATATGTGGTAATGGTGAAGATCTTGATGGACGAGTGGTTGTTTTAAGAAAAGCAGATCAACAGAATAATATTATTCAATACCATAGTGATATAAGATCATCAAAAATAGAAAAGATTAAAAACAATCCAAATTGCTCGATATTATTTTATGGAAAAGAAGAAAAAATACAATTGAGAATTAAAGCTATTTGCGAAATAAATTATAATAATGAAGTTTCTAAAGAGTCTTGGGAAAAGACAGGTCATATTAGTAGAAAATGTTATTTAGTTACCAATAGTCCTGGAACTAAATCAGATAAACCAACTTCTGGTTTAGATAATAAATTCAATAACTTTGGTTTTACAAAAAAAGAAAGCGAGGAAGGATATAAGAATTTTTGTGTTATTAGATGTAAAATAAAAAGTATTGAGTGGCTTTATTTAGCAGCAAAAGGACATCGCAGAGCTTTGATTGATTTAAATGGTACAAAAAATTTTACTTGGTTAGTTCCTTAATTATTTTTTATACTTTTTAGATCCATCAACATAGTGTTTTGCATTTTCGTGGATAGCTTTTATTTCCTCTTCTGTAACTTTTCTTAGAACTCTTCCTGGGCTTCCAACAACCAAAGAATTATCTGGAATGATTTTATTTTCTGTAATTAAACTGTTAGCACCAATTATACAATTTTTTCCGATTTTAGCATTGTTTAAAATAATACTTCCTATACCAATCAATGTATCATCACCTATTTGGCAACCATGTAGCATAACCATGTGTCCAACGGTTACGCCTTTACCAACATTTAATTTAAATCCTGGGTCAGTATGAAGTACACTTCCATCTTGTATATTAGAGTTTTCACCAATTGTTATTAATTCGATATCTCCTCGAAGTACTGCATTAAACCAAATACTTGAATTTTTTTCTAATTTAATCTTTCCTATAAGTGTAGCATTTGCTGCAACCCATGCTTCATGGTGAACCTCAGGTACATTTTTTTCGAAGTCATAAATCATATTTTTATGTATAATACATTATGGTTTTAACTAAAACACCTATATGTAATTTTGGTGAAAAAACTAAATCTTTTGAGCTTAAAGGAATTGATGGTCAATTACATAAATTAGAAGACCACATTGGAAAGAATGGTTTGTTGATTATGTTTATTTGCAATCACTGCCCTTATGTAAAAGCTATAATAAGAGATATTGTTGAGGATTGTAAAAATTTAAAAAAAGAAGGTGTAAATTCGATTGCAATTATGTCTAATGATACAAAGGAGTATCCAGAGGACTCTTTTGAGAATATGAAAATTTTTAGTAAAAAATTTAATTTTTCTTTTCCCTATTTAATTGACGAAACTCAAGAAATAGCCAAAGAATATGGTGCCGTATGTACGCCTGATTTCTTTGGTTATAATAGTAAACTTGAATTACAGTACAGAGGGAGAATTAGAGAATTAAAAGATTTAAAACCGATCAACTCAGGTGAGAGTGATTTATCAAGAGCAATGCGTTTAATAATTAAAACTGGAAAAGGGCCAAAGGAGCAAATTCCCAGTATGGGCTGTAATATCAAGTGGACTAAATAATGTTTGTTATTTCAACAAGAAACTTTCCACCTGATGTTGGGGGGATGCAAAATTTAATAGGTGGTTTAGCTAAAGCATTAGTGAATCACGGTCCGGTTACAGTTTTTGCGGATAAAACTGAAAAACAAACTGAGTATGATAAAATGTCCAAAGCCACGATTGAAAGATTCGGTGGTTTTAAACTTTTTAGAAAATACAGAAAGGCCAATAGGGTTTCTGAATTTATAAAAGAAAATAAAAATATAAGATCAATTTTTTTTGATCATTGGAAAAGTGTTGAAAAAATAAATATTAATAGTATTAAAAATATCCCTTCATTCTGCCTTGTTCACTCTAAAGAGATAAATCATGAAACAAATTCTGGTTTAAATAAAAGGATTTTAATATCACTTGAGAAAGTTAAATTTATAATAGCAAATTCAAAATTTACTAAGAGACTGGCTATTAATATTGGTTTACCTGAAAAAAAAATTCATATTATTCACCCTGGACATGATGAACCTTTAAATATTGAGAGGGAATTTAAAAGAGAATCAGAAAAATATTATAATGATAGTTTTCCTAAGATTTTAACTATAGCAAGATTAGAAAGAAGAAAGAATCATCAAAATATTTTAATGTGTATTAGAAATTTGAAAGAAAAGTTTCCAAAAATAAAATATATAAGTATTGGTGATGGCGACGAAAAAAAAAAATTATTATCATTAGTGAAAGAACTTAAGTTGGAAAAAGAGGTAATATTTTTAAATAATATAGATCAAAAACTAAAAATCTCTCTTATAAAAAGTTCAAATCTATTTTTAATGCCATCTATCAAATACAAAAGATCTGTAGAAGGATTTGGAATATCCTTTATTGAAGCTGCAAGTTATGGAGTTGGGTCAATTGGTGGAAAAGATGGTGGTGCTGAAGACGCCATAAGAAATAATGAAACTGGTTTAATTTGTGACGGCCAAGATATATCTTCGATATATAACAGTATTTTAGAATTTTTACAAAATGATAATTATAAAAGATTTGGATCAAATGCTATTAAATTTTCAGAAAACTTTTCTTGGAAAAAAATTATTAGACAATATTTAGATTTAATTTAAATCTATTTTTATTTTATTTATAACTGTTTCGACTTTTAAATCTTTTAGGTCTTTAACCTCTAAAGCTTTCATATTATTTTCACCAATACTTATTTTATTTGGAGAAACATGGCTTCCAAATAAAACTAAACCTTTTTTATTTAAATGTGATGATATATGTGCTGGACCTGTATCATTAGATACGACATAGCTTGCCTCTTTAATAAGACTAATAAGCTCTATTATATCTAAAGCTTTACCGTTATTTAAAATAATATTTGCGCCTAAATTTTTTGCTTTTTCTATCTCGTTTGGGGCGGGAGCAATAACAATATTATATCTTTCACCAAAAATAGATTTTATTTCTTTAATTAAATCGGAAAAATAAGGCCAAATTTTATTTTTATGTTTTTCTGAACTAAATGGAAATATCGCTATATACTTCCCATCTATGTGTTGATTTATTATTGGTTTAATATTTTTCAAAGCCCATGTTAAATCTAAATTTTCAGTATACTTTATTTTAATCAAGCTTTTTTGTAATTGTATTTTCATTCTTTTTAAAACCGGATCATTATCAAAATCTGATTTCTTCTGATTCTTTTCTAATGATGTTTCGGAACTTGACCAGTCTACACCTTTAAAAAAAAATTTTCTGTAAAAATTTGTTCTTGAAGAATTTTGTAAATCAAATACTTTTTCAAATTCAAATCTTAATAGCATCTTTCTTAATCGTAACAGATAAAATATATTCCATCTTGGAAGTCTTTTGTCTATAAGAACCCCGTTTATATAAGGGCAGTTCGACATGAAATTTACATACGGAGGGGTTGTTAGTAAAAGAACTCTATCATTGGGGAAGGACTCTTTAATATCCTTCATTGCCCCATTTGCTTGGATTAAGTCACCTAAAGACCCATGTTTAATAATCAATATATTTGACATTAAAAGTTAAAATAACATAGTTTATAAATATTCAATGAAAAAAATTTTAGCTGAAATTTCTCTGGGCGAATTAGCTGATAAAATAACTATTTTAGAGATTAAAATGAAAAAAATAATTGATAAAGAATCGCTTCATATATTGAAAAAAGAGTACAAGAGTCTCAAAGCTATAGATTTAAAGGATTTAGATACAGATAAATACAAGAAACTTTTTAATGAGCTTAAATCAATAAACGAAAGACTTTGGGATATTGAAAATGAAAAAAGATTATTGGAAAAAAATTCGGATTTTAGTGATAAATTTATCAAAGTTTCAAGAGATGTTCATTTTATGAATGACAAAAGAGCAAAAGTTAAAAAAGAGATAAACAAATCATTTGGGTCAAATATTGAGGAAGTTAAAGAGTATACTAAATACTAAGAATGATCTCTATTTGATGAAGAAGCGAAATTCCATCTACAGTCAAAACTTGGAATAAAAACCTCATCAAGTATCACGTTACCAAAATTATTTTTTAACAACTCTAACCAATTTTTCACTTGTCTAGGTTTTTTTGACATACATCCAACCTGGGCTGTAATTACTCCTCCCGGTTTTAATATTCTCTTTAATCCTTTCATATTTTTTGCCGCTAAATCAATACAAAACTGATCATCGTTTAAATCTACAAAAATTTTATCATACTTTGAATTTTTTACTTTTTTAATACTTTCAAAAGCATCTCCCCAATAAGTTTTTACTTTGTTGTTGGCTTTAATATCTCCACAAACTTTTAAAAGATGTTTTTGACATACTTTGACCACTTCGGGATCTAATTCGTACCAGTCAATTAAATCAAAACCTTTTGACGAAAGCTCTCTAGCTACTCCACCATCTCCTCCACCAATAATTGCAGCGCTTGAATTATTTTTAGATAGATTTAAAGCAGACCCAACAAATTGTCCGCTATATTTTTTTTCATCTTTTTCTGCAACTTGTAACTCACTATCAATAAATAAAGATGGTCCAAATTCCTCTAATTTTAGAACTTCAATATGTTGTCCTACTTTAGAAACAAAGTTTTCTAAAACATCGCTGACCACATAATATTTTTTATGTCCAGGTGTGCTATATATATCTTCGTAAATCCCCTTATTACTTCTGTCAAAACTTCTTACCACAGCTCTTTCGTGTTTAATTTCCTCTTTAAGGATGTCCAATGCTGAGGTTGGGGAGATCTTTCCACATGTAAAGAAATCAAAACTAATTATACCTTTTTCGGGAAAAGTATGAAAACTCATATGACTCTCCGCTAAAAGTGCTAAACAAGTATATCCTTGAGGTTTAAATATTTTTTCTGCGATGTTTATGACTTCAATTTTGGCTTTTTTTGCTATTTTATATATAACTTTATTATAAAAATCTGGAGCGTAATCTCGTTTTACGCCCAAAAAATCTATCGTTACGTGTTCTCCAACTTTCTTCATTGTATCAACCTTTTTTAACGACTCTTAATTTTTTTATACTTGTTATTTAATTTTTTACAACTAAAAATATTCTTGTTAATAAAAAAGGAGATTGATTTTGAAAAATAATTGGTCGAACAAAATTGCAAATCGTTATGTAAAAAAGTACAAAAAACTTGGTTTTTCTAAGGATTTGGCTTTAAGGGTCTATACAACTCGACTTCTTGGAAGAAATCCTGAACTTGTTTTACATGGCGGGGGTAATACATCCGTTAAAACTACGATTAACGATATAGACGGAAAAAAATATAATGTTTTATGTGTCAAAGGTAGTGGATGGGATATGGCAGACATTGAACCACCTGGTCTCCCGGCTGTAAAATTAGATCCCCTTTTAAGCCTAAGAAAGAAAAAATATTTGTCAGACGACGATATGGTTGCTTTTCAAAAAAGAAATTTAATAGATATTAAATCGCCAAATCCTTCTGTAGAAACATTTCTACATGCCTTTTTGCCATATAAATATGTGGACCACACGCATGCTGATGCCATAATGAATGTAACTAATAGACCAGGAGGACTAAATTTAAGTAAAAAAATATTTGGAAAAAAGGCTAGCATAGTTCCTTATGTAATGCCTGGTTTTATGTTAGCAAAAAAAGTGAATGAGATTTATTCTAAAAATCCAGATATCGAATGTCTGATACTCATGAACCACGGAATTTTTACTTTCTCTAATGATTGCAAAAAAGCTTACGACTTGATGATTCAATACGTTTCTAAGGCAGAAAGAGCTATTAAAAAATTAAAATCAAAAAAAATAAAACAAGTAAAAAAAAATAATATTAAATTTAATCCGCATGATATTGCGCCGATTGTGAGAGGCCTTTTGTCAGAAAATAAAGATCAAAAATTTGTTATTAATTACAGATTAAATAAACATCTAAAATATTTCATAAATGGTAAAAACGTAAGAACTTACACGTCAAAAGGTACAGCAACGCCTGATCATGTTATAAGGGTAAAACCATTCCCTCTAATTATTACACCTAAAAAAAATTCATCTATAGATGATTTTAAAAAGACGGCAGAAAAAGCTTTTGAAAATTACAGAAAAAAATATGTAAATTATTTCAAAGTAAATAGTAAAAAGGTCAAAGGTAAAAAAGTTATGTTAGATACATCACCAAGAGTTATTCTAGTACAAAATGTAGGGATGTTTAGCGTTGGTAAAGATCTTGGTTCGGCAAAAATAGCAGGTGACTTGACAGAAACTAATGCAAAAGTAATAAGTTCCGTTGAGGAAACTTCTTCATATAAATTTATACCTGAAAAAGATCTATTTGATGTTGAATATTGGTCCCTGGAGCAAGCTAAAATTAAAAAAAAGAAAAAACTTTTAGAGGGAAATGTCGTTGTTATAACTGGAGCGACAGGAACAATTGGTTTTGAAACCTATAAAATATTTAGAAGCTATGGAGCAGAAGTTGTTTTACTCGATAAAGATCTTAATCGTCTAAAAGAAGTTCAATCAAAAATTAAAGACCTTTGTATACATTGTGATGTGACAAATAAAAAAAGTGTAAAAAGAGCTTTTAAAATAATTTGTGAAAAATTTGGAGGATTTGATATTTTAATATCAAATGCAGGGGCTGCGCCAGGAGGAGCTATAGGTGAAGTGAGTGATGAAGTTTTGAGAAAAAGTTTTGAAATAAATTTTTTCTCGCATCAAAACTGTGCCTCTGAAGCAATCAAAATAATGAAAAAACAAAATATTAATGGTTGTTTATTATTCAATATTTCAAAACAATCTGTTAACCCTGGAAAAAATTTTGGCCCATACGGGTTACCTAAATCGGCTTTATTAAGTTTATGTAAACAATACGCCGTAGATTATGGATCAATAGGTATAAGATCTAATGGAGTGAATGCTGATAGGATAAAAAGTGGTCTAATGACTGGTAAAATGATTAAGACAAGAGCAAAAGCTAGATCTGTTAGTGCGGATACATACATGAGAGGAAATTTACTGTCTAATGAAGTAAAAGCCGAAGATGTTGCTAAAGCATTTTTTCATCTTGCAGTTTCAAAAAAAACTACTGGAGCTGTGCTCACAGTTGATGGTGGTAACATTGCCGCTTCTTTAAGATAAATTTTATTAATCGTTTAAAAGAACTGGAAAGACTGGTTTCATTTTTAAAAATAATCTTTGATATTCTTGTTTTATACATTTATTCATAATGCAATTTAATCCTGCAGATTTTGAGATTTCCTCTGTCTCTTTATTTTGAATTCCAAACTGTAACCAAAGTGTCTTAGCGCCAACTTTAATAGCATTTTTTGCTATGTCCGGAGTTTCTTTTGATGGTCTAAAAACATTTACAATATCTATTTGAGAAGAAATATCCTCTAATTTTTCAACTATTGTCTCCCCATTAACTTTTTTTCCAACTGAAAATGGATTTACAGGTATAACTTTATATCCAAATTCTATTAAATATTTCATAACAATAATTGAGGGCTTTAGTCTCATTTTGGAGACAGCTTCGTTTTTTTTTGGCACGCTTGCTCCAACCATTGCTATAATTTTAGATGTTTTTAGAGTTTCTTTGATTTGATCATCTGAACTCATTTATCTTTCCAATTAGGTTTTCTTTTCTCAATGAAAGCTGATATTCCCTCTTTTGCATCAAGAGCCATCATATTTTCACTCATTACTTGACTTGTGTATTTATAAGCTTTGTCTAAAGGCATTTCTATTTGCTTGTAGAAAGCTTTTTTTCCAATTTTAACGACTTTCCTAGATTTTGAGGAAATATTTTCTGCTAACTTTAATACCTCATCCTCAAGACTATCCTGGCTAAAGTGGTCATTTATTAAGCCAATATCTTTAGCATGTTTTGCGCTAACTGGGTCGCCTGTTAATAGCATTTTCATTGCTTTTTTTCGTATAACGTTTCTACTCAAAGCAACCATCGGAGTACTACAGAATAGACCTATATTTACACCTGGTGTTGAAAAAATTGCATCGTCTGTGCTCAATGCTAAATCACAGGTGGCAACTAATTGACATCCTGCTGCAAAAGCTGCGCCGTGTACTTTGGCAATAACTGGTTTATTACAATTTATTATAACCATCATCAATTCTGAACATAATTCAAATAATTTTTTATAATTTGATTTGCCTTTTAAAGATTTTACTTCTTTCAAATTATGGCCGGCGCTAAAACCCTTTCCTGAACCTTCGATAATGATAACTCTGGTTTTTTGATCTTTATCGAGCTCTTTAAATCTTTTGATTAATGATTTTAGCATGTCAGTTGATAAAGAATTATAAGAACCCGGATCATTTAATTTGATTCTAGTTATGCCACTATTTGATCCTTGCAGAAGTGTGTAAGAGTTATTTTTCATTTAAACAAGCTCTCTAATCCATCTTTTGATGCATTACAAACCCCTTTTTCTGTAATTAATCCAGTTACATATTTTGAAGGGGTAATATCAAATGCTAAATTCTTCGCTTTGCTTTTTTTTGGATAAATTAAAACTTTTGTTAATTTATCATTATTATCTAAACCCTCCACATGAGAAAGTTCCTCAGAATTTCTCTCTTCGATTGGGATATCTTTTGAATTTTTAATGTTCCAGTCTATTGTGGAGCTAGGTAATGCTACATAAAAAGGGACCTTGTTGTCATGTGCAGCTAGAGCCTTAAGATAAGTTCCAACTTTATTTGCTACATCACCATTTGAAAGAGTTCTATCTGTTCCGGTTATACACATATCTACTTGTCCTCTTTGCATTAGAATGCCTCCAGTATTATCGGCAATTATTGTGTTTGAGACCCCCTCCTCATTTAGCTCGTACGATGTGAGGTTAGCCCCCTGATTTCTAGGTCTTGTTTCATCTACCCAAACATGAACTTTAATACCTTTTTTGTGTGCATGATATATAGGCGAAGTTGCTGTTCCCCAATCTATAGTGGCCAGCCAACCTGCATTACAATGAGTAAGAATATTTACTGTATCTTTCTTTTTTTTATATATTTCTTCTATTATTTTGAGACCGTTGAGACCAATATTTTTACAAAAATTAATATCCTCTTCACAAATATTTTGGGCCTCTTTGATTGCAATGTTAAGAATTTCTTTGCTATTTACCCCAGCTAATTTTTTCATCATTCTATCAACTGCCCACTTAAGATTTATTGCTGTAGGTCTAGAACTTATTAAATCCTCACTTGCTTTTTTTAAATAAGACTGATCATTTTTTTCAATGATTGACAAAACTAAACCATAGGCTGCAGTTGCTCCAATTAATGGGGCTCCTCTTACTTCCATGGTTTTAATTGCATTAATAGAATCTTTTATTGTCTTTAAGTCTTTAATAGTAAACTGGTGCGGAAGTTTTGTTTGATCAATAATTTTAACAATATTATTTTCAAACCATATTGTTCTAAACGCTTTTCCATTTACCTTCATTTTTTCTTAAAAACTCTTCCTGCTATATGTTTTAATTTTTCTTTAGTTTGTTTAGTCATTAATTTAGGATCTGTAATTATAGCTGTATCCAAACAATTATTCGCAGGATCTTTCTCGTCAATAAATTGTTTGTAGGTTTTAATTATTTCTTTAATCATATTTTGAGCGTTAGATGCATTTTTCTGCAAGGTTTTAACAACCATAGCAACATCTACCTCTTCATGTTCAGAATGCCAACAATCATAATCTGTAATCATTGCTACGGTGCAATACCTAATTTCTGCTTCTCTTGCCAATTTCGCCTCTGGCATATTTGTCATCCCAATTACATCTGCTTTCCAAGATCTATATAAGTTAGACTCAGCGAAAGTTGAAAACTGAGGTCCCTCCATAACTACATAGGTGCCCCCCATCTGATGTTTTATATTAAGCTTCTTAAGAACCTCCTCGCAACATTCTCTTAAAATTTTACTAGTAGGTTGCGCCATTGATACGTGAGCAACGATTTCATTATCAAAAAAAGTTTTTATTCTTGAAAAAGTTCTGTCAATAAATTGATCAACAATAACGAATGTCCCTGGGTCAAGGCTTCCTTTTAATGAACCAACTGCAGATACAGATATAAGGTCAGTTACTCCAAGCTGTTTCATTGCATCAATATTTGCTCTATAATTAATATTTGTGGGGTTTATCTTGTGGCCCCTTGAGTGTCTAGGTATAAAACAGATCTCATTACCATAAAATCTTGCTGTCATCACAGAGTCTGAGGGGCTCCCCCATGGAGTTTCAACTTTTTTCCACTTGGGTTTTTCAAAACCCTCCATTTTATATAAACCACTTCCTCCAATTATCCCAAGCTTTCTATTTTTCATGATTTAATTATTAATCTTTTTTTGTTAGATAATGAAGTAAAATATGGATTTAAAAGAATATATAAGATCAATTCCTGACTACCCTAAAAAAGGCATACTGTTCAGAGATATTACTACTTTAATAAAAGATTCAAAGGCATTCAATTACTCAATTGATAAAATTGTAGAAATTTCAGAGAAATTAAAATTCGATAAAATAGCGGCTATAGAATCAAGAGGCTTTGTTTTTGCTTCGGCAGTCTCCTATAAGTTGAAAAAACCTTTCATAATGTTGAGAAAAAAAAATAAATTACCTGCTGGAAAAATTTCAGTAGATTTCCAATTGGAATATGGAACAGCAACATTGGAAGTTCATAAGGATTCTATTAGCTCTGGAGAAAGAGTATTAATAATAGATGACCTAATTGCTACTGGAGGAACAGCAGAAGCTGGTGCTAAATTAGTTGAAATGTCTAAAGGGGAAGTTGCAGGATTTATTTTTATTATAAACTTATTTGATTTAGGTGGAAATAAAAAACTGAACGAAAAGTCTTATTTTACTAAAAGTTTAATAGAATTTCCTGGTCACTAAAAATTAATTTAACTTAAGTAAAAAGTTTTGAATGTAATTTTTAAGCTCAATTTTACCAAAGTGCTTATATACTTTATTTGAAAGACTTTTATTTGTAAGCGCAGATGCATATCTTTCACCTTTGCGTTTAGGTAAATATCTTATTTTTGTATTAAACATTTTTGCAACTTCTTTAATTGAATATTCTTTTTTGTTAGCAATGCTATAATGCCTACATAATTTTCTTTTCCAGGCCATATAACAAACATCGACAGTATCAAATATGTGTGTAAACCTCCTTGTTTGTGAACCAGGTTTTACAACAGGAAGATATTTTCTTTTTTTATAATGATTCTCGAAGATGCCGATAACAGTGGCCATATCACCTTCACAAATCTGATATGGACCATAAACATTGTAAAAGTAAATTACTTCATATTTAAAATTAAACCATTTTTTTAAATTTTCTAATAATTCTAAATTTTTTGCTTTTGTGAATGCATAAGGAGATAAGTTTTTGTCATTACCTTTATTACCTAAAGAGGCTGAAGTAGCAGAGTAAATAAGTTTTATTTTATTTTTTAAACAATAATTAAATACAGCATTGGTACCTACCGAATTTGAATTAATACATTGATTCATTTTCTTAAAACTTTGATATATTCTTGCAAATTCACCAAAATGAAACACAGCAATTATTTCTCTCGGATTTTTTATTATTTCAGCGATATTCTTGGTGTTGCCTCTAAAGTATTTTACTCTATTATTTCTTATGTGATTATTTTTTGTGCCTGATGAATAATCATCAATACTAATAATTTTAAATTTAGTTTTTTTCAAAAGAAGGTTTATTAAATTAGTCCCAACAAATCCAGCACCACCTGTTACTAAAATTTTCTTAATTTTTGGCATTCAAGATTTATATTTTAAAAATTGATTAAATCAACAATTGATTTTAACAAGTAATTCTTTTACTAATTAAATATATTAGATCATTTCTTTTTAAAATTTATATATGAAGAAAATCATAGTAACAGGTGGTCAAGGTTTTATTGGTAGTAATTTGGTAGAGTTTTTATTAGAAAAGAACTACTTCGTTATAAATATTGATAAATCGAGTTACTCAGCAAATCCCTATAATGTTAAAGATTTTAAAAAAAATAAAAAATATATTTTTTATAAATTAGATATAAACAATAAAACCAAACTCTTAAAAATTATTAAAAAATTCAAACCTGATGGTATTTTCAATCTTGCAGCTGAAACGCATGTAGATAGATCGATAGATAGCCCATACGCATTTTTAAAAACTAATATAATGGGTGTTTTTAATATTTTAGAAACTCTAAGATCTTTTAATAAAAAAAATAAAAAAGTCATTAAACTTATTCATGTTTCAACTGACGAAGTTTATGGTGATATTCCAAAACATAAACAAGTTAAAGAAGATTATAATTATAATCCAAGCTCTCCCTATTCTGCATCTAAAGCTGCTGCTGATCAATTATTGAAAGCATACTTCAGAACCTATTCATCTAAAATAGTAATAGCAAATGCATGTAATAATTATGGCCCAAGACAATTACCAGAAAAATTTATTCCAAAAATTATTTATAATATATTAAAGAATAAATCTATACCCCTTTATGGAAAGGGTACAAATGTTAGAGAGTGGATTTATGTAAAAGATAACTGCGAAGCTTTACTTAAAATTTTTTTAAAAGGTAAAATAGGAAAAAATTATAATATTGGCACTGGAAAAAGAATAAAAAATATTGAAATAATTAAAAATATTTTAAGTATTGCAAAAAAAAATAAAGTTAAATTTTCAAATAAATTAAAGATTAAATATGTAAAAGATAGACCAGGTCATGACAAAAGATATGCGGTAAATTCAAATAAAATTAGAAAAGAACTAAACTGGAAACCAAAAATATCACTTTCAGTTGGGTTAAATAAAACTTTAAGGTGGTATGTGAATAACAGAAAGTTTTTTGAACAAATTTCAAAAAAAAATATAAATAAAAGGTTTGGACTAAAAATTTGATATCAGAAAAAGATAATAAGATAGTATATTTAATAATTATTTTAACTTGTGTTTTTTTAAGTTTCTCACATTCTTTATATCAGGTAGCAATAAATGGCGGTTTGACAATATCTGAGATAATTAAATATCCCGAACCTTTATCTCCGATGAAATATTACTATCATAATAGTTGGACATTGTTACATCAGTTTGCTGAAATTTTATTAAATTCTGGATTATCTATAGATAATAGCTCAAGAGCAATTCTTTTTTTTTCTACTTTATGTTTCGGAATAAGCTCATTTTTAATTGTAAATAAACTAACCTTTAATAAATATTTGGCTCTTCTTGTAAGTATATTAATGCTTATTTTACAAAAAAATTTTGGAGACACTGATTATCCTTCATTGATCATTTCAAACCATAGCTATGGTATGTTAAGCTTAGCAATTACATCGCTAATTTTTTCATTATTAATTAATGAAAATTTTAAACTTTTAGGTTTTTTTTCAACTTTTTTAATTTGTATACACCCAGTTGTAGGTTTGTGGGTTTTATTTATTTTAACACTCTCATTAATATTATTAAAAAATAGAAATATCTTAATAAAATTCTTAAAAGGTAGTTTTTTTGGAGCTAGTTGTACTTTGTTAAGCTTCATAATTTTCTTTCAAAATAAAATTAGTAAAGTTGGGTTTGAAACTGAAAATTTAAATATTTACTTAGAATTCTGGGATGGTCATAGAAATGCTGCAGGTATAATTCATTATGAATATCTCATTAAATCAATGATTCTCTTTATTTTGGTTAATGTCTATTATTATTTTAATAAAAACAAAAAAAATAATTTTCTATTATTTTTTAATCTAATGATAGTATTTGCATCAGTTATATATTTATTATTTAAATTTTTTCCAAGCTTTTTCCCAGAGTTATTTGTAAGGGCAATGCCTTCGAGATTTTTAATATTACATTCCTTTGTAGGATGGCCTCTAATAATTTCAATGATTTACCAGATTTTTTCCGGGTTTAATGAAACAAAAAAATTCATTAGGGTTTTTATATTCGGTATATTGATTATTTATTCAGCTCAACATTATAAAAACTTTATTAAAATTAAAAATGAGTTTGTTTCAAATTTTTCGGTAAAAAATAAATATAAAAATGCTGATATTTTTTATGAAATTTCAAACTTAAATTTACCTGGATATTTTATTACTACAACGGGCACACAAGCGTATACAATAAGACTGGGTTTGAAGCCTGTACTTATAGATACTGCATCTCTTGATTTTATACCTTACCATCCATACTTGGTGAATGATGTGTTTGAGATATTACAAGAAGTTTATGATGTAGATTTAAAAAAACCCCCCATAAAAAATAATCCAACTATACCAGATAATTTTACTAAAATAAGTTTTGAGAAAAAGAAAGAAGAAGATTGGAAATTTTTAAGTGAAAAATATAATGCGGACTATGTGGTGACTCCAACAAATTGGGATATACAATTAAACATTTTTTTACAGAACAAAGAATTCTCTATTTATAAAATTAATTAAATTCTATTTTTTATAGTCTTTAATGTTTTTGATTACATATCTTGTTCTTCCTTTTGTTTGTTCATATATTCTTGCAAGATATATACCCATTATTCCAATTGTTGATAATAAGGCTCCAGAAAAAAATGAAATAACAATAATTATACCGGTTGTTCCTGGCACTGCTTGACCAGTTAATTTAGCATAAAGTGCATATATAATTAAAATAATTGAAAATAAAAAAGCAAAAAATCCCAAAACTATACCTAGGTATAATGGTTTAAGTGAGTAACTTGTTACGCCCGTGATAAATTCGGTAATTGGTGTTTTTGAAAACATCGGATAATGTGTTTTTCCCCCACCTCTTGGCTCTCTAACGTAATCAACATAAGTTTGTTTAAAGCCTACCCAAACTGATAATCCTCGAATGTATGGATAAAATTCTTTTTGCTCTAAAATTTTATCAAGAGCCCTTCTGGATATTAATTTAAAATCTCCTACGTCTTTTACCAAATTAATATCTGACAATTTATTTATTATGGTGTAAGCTATTTTTGTAGAAAATAATTTTAATTTAGTCTCCCCTAATCTTTTTATCCTTTTTGTATGAACAATATCAAAACCTTTTTCATGCTGTTTAATTAGTTCAGTTATTAATTCTGGGGGATCTTGCAGATCAGAGTCCATATAGACTATGCAGTCACCCAAACTATTTTCAAACCCTGCCAAAACACATGGATTATTTCCAAAGTTTCTTGACATGTTGATAATTTTAATTGGAAAATTTTTTTGTAAGTCAATAAGGATTTTTTCAGAATTATCAGTCGAATCGTCGTTAACAAAAACTAGCTCATAATTCCAATTTGTAGTTTTTTTTATTGCTTTATGAACTCTATCTACTAAGGTTTTGAGATTTTCCTCTTCGTTTCTAAATGAAAAAACTAAAGAAATTAATTTCATAAATATTTGAATAAATGACTATTTAATAATATCTTAAAATGTTAAGAAAAGTAACTGTAGAATATCATAATGCACTCTTTAGATTTAGTAGTTTTAGCTGGAGGTAAGGGATCTAGAATCAAATCTTTATTAAGAAACAGACCTAAACCTATGGCCATTTTTAATAAAAAACCATTTCTAGAATATATTATACAAAACTATAGTAAGTATTACTTTAAAAATATATTTATTCTCACAGGGTATAAGTCCGATATAATTTATAAAAAATTTAATAATAAATACTATAATTTTAATCATATAAAGTGTTTGAAAGAATTAAGACCAATGGGTACTGCTGGGGCTTTAAGTGTTTTAAAAAAAAAGAATGTTAATGATTTTATATTAATTAATGGGGATACCTTCCTTGATATAAATTTAAATCAATTAATTAAATCATGCAGTAAAAATAGTTATGGGTCTATTACTTTAGTAAAAAATGATTTTTACAAATCTAATAAAAAATTATCAACTTTAGCCTTAAGAGAAAACAAGATTATTTATCAAGATAAAAGCAACCTTATGAATGGGGGTATATATTTTTTCAAAAAAAAAATTTTTAAATTAATAAAAAATAAAAATACGTCTTTGGAAAATGATATACTGCCGAATTTAATTAAAAATAAGAAAATTTCAGGAATAAAAACAAAGAATTTCTTTTTAGATATAGGGACTCCAGAAAATTTTAAAAAAGCAAAAAAAATAATATCTAAAAAATTTATAAAACGCGCTGCATTTTTAGATAGAGATGGTGTTATTAATTTCGACAAAGGATATGTTCATAAAATAAAAGATTTTAAGTTTAGGCCAAATGTTATCAAAGGTCTTAAATTTCTCAGAAATAATGACTACTATATTTTTGTAGTTACTAATCAGGCAGGAATAGGAAAAGGAATTTATACAGAAAAACAATTTTTTAACTTACAAAATTATATCAAACAAAAATTACAGAAAAAAGATATTTTTTTTGATGATATAAATTTTTGCCCTTATCACCCAGAAGCAAAAATAAAAAAGTATAGAAAAAAAAGTCAATTAAGAAAACCTGGTAATTTAATGATAAAGCAAATTAGAAATAAATGGAGTGTAAAATTAAATGAAAGTTTTATGATTGGTGATCAGGTGACTGACAAAATCTGTGCTAAAAGTAGTAAATTATATTTTGAATATTCAAAAAAAGATTTTTTAAGTCAGGTAAAACAAATAAATAAAAAATTTAATAATTATTAATTACTTTTTTGTTATCTACATTAAATAAGGTAATTAATTCGTCTATCCCTTGATCCAGAGAAGTTTTTGCCTTGAACCCTTTTTTTTCAATTTTTTTATTACTCACAAAATAATCTCTTTTATCCGGGTCTTTTCTATTTGTTATAAGTTTAATTTTAAGTTTATTCATTTTTTTCTTAATTTTTTTTGCTAACATAAGTTTGCTTATATTTGCAGATGATAGTCCTAAATTATAAATATTTGATTTTAATTTATTAAAATTTTTTATCGCGAATATTATTCCCAAAACTACATCCTTAATATGTATAAAATTTCTTCTAAAATGAGGTTCGAAAATTGTTAGTTTTTTTGTTTTTACTGATTTATAAACAAAGTTATTTACTAATAAATCTGTTCTCATTCTATAACTGTATCCAAAAACTGTTGCTAATCTAAAGCAAATAAAATTTTTAGATTTTTTTTTACCTCTTCCTCTGCATCACATTTTGTCCTGCCGTAAAGTGATATTGGGTTCAAAGGACTGTTTTCGTCACAAAACTTATTTTTTTCTCCAACTCCATATCCTGAATTAGTAGTTAAAAATATTATTTTATTTTTTTTTGAACTCAATGATACAAGATTTTTAATTGAATGGTGATTTACTGATACAGCATCTCTCTTGTATTTATCACACAGTGGAGCGCCTACTAATGCAGCTAAAGGTATAATAAATTCATTTTTTTTTAGTAAAGATTTTAATAATTTTTTATCTCGAACATCTTTTTTTATTAATTTAAAATTTTTGAAATAATAAAGATGATTTAATGATCCTTTATCGTATTTCATCAAGTCTAAAACTGTCACATCGTGGCCTAAATTTACAAGTGCTGTACATAACATTGATCCAACATAGCCTCCCCCACCAGTAATTAAAATTTTACTCATTTTACAAATATTTTGAAGTTCTATCCCTTTTACTTAAAATCGGTTTTTTTATTGGCCATTTTATTTTTAATTTTGGATCATTCCATCTGTAACTTTTTTGTTTATTTGTGTCTACATATTTTCCTTTATAAGACCATTTATAATGAAAAACGCATTTGTTAGATAAACATAAATATGCATTAGCAAAATGAGGTGGAATAAGAATTAACGTAGGTTTTTCATGTGTTAAAATCCAAGTTTTGTGTTTTAAATAATTTTTTGAATTTTTTTTCACATTTAATACAACTAAAAAAACTTTACCAAACGTACATGTTACTAGTTTCCATGACTTAAAATCACAATGAAATCCTCTTAGAACTTTTTTTTTTGATATGGAAAATTTATCATGATTAAATTTAAAATTTTTAAGTGTTCCTTTTTTCCATGTAGTCCAATAAAACCCTCTATTATCTTTAAACGTTGAATTTTTAATTACTTTTAATTTTACCATTTGCTTTATTTAAGACTTATATTATTTAATATTGAACAAATTTTTTTGATTTTTGAAGTTTTCAAAGTTGGGTAATTTCCAATATAATAACCAAAAAAATGTACATGGTCAACTTCGGGGAATTTTTTTAAATTTATATTTTTTAGAAATGGTTTAAGATAAGGTTGTCTAAGTTGATTTCCTCCTCCTGCATTACCTCTTCTAAATTCAATATTATATTTTTTTAAAGTATTCTCAAATAATTCCCTAAATTTAAAATTTCTATTTTTAAAAATTACTGGAAATGCATAATTTGAACTTCCTTTGATATCATAATCCGTCCTGTACTTTTTAGAGTCGATTAGTTTCAAAAAAAGTTTGAGATTTTTTGTTCTTGATGCATTATTTTTATTAAGTCTTTTAATTTGATTTAATCCTATCACAGCACCAATTTCATTATTTCTAAAATTAAAAGTTGGATATAAGAATATAAATTGTGGAGATAATTTTGGATATTTTTTAATCATTTTATTTTGAAATTTTGAGTTTTTTACTTCTCTTGCCATACCATGAGATCTAAAGATTCTGGCTCTTTCATATATATCTTTGCTGTTAGTACATATCATTCCTCCTTCAATAGTAGACATGTGATGAGCGTAATAAAACGAAAAATTTGATATCAATCCGAAAGTGCCTAACTTTTTTCCTTTAAATGTTGCGCCGTGTGACTCACAGACATCCTCTATTAAAAAAATATTTTTTGATTTCAATTTTTTTAGAATTTTTTCTGATAATCCATTAAAACCTTGAACATGAGTTAAGAATACAGCAAGGGTATTTTTGTTAATTTTTCTCAAAATTTGATCCTCACTCATAGCTAAATTTTTTGGGTCAATGTCAACAAATATGGGTTTAAAACCACTCATTAAAACAGAATTTATATCCGAAACCCAAGTTAAAGTTGGAACTATAACTTCTTTTTTTTTCAAGGACATGCTCTTTAAAATCAACATAGACAAAAAGTTCGCTGAAGACCCAGAGTTTACAAACACACTATACTTAACACCAAGCCATTTTGACCATTTTTGCTCGAATTCGGAAACTTTTTTTGATTGAGTAAGTATTAAATCTTTATTTTTGATTAATTTTCTTACTGCACTCATATCCGATTTTAAAAAATTATTGTGCATTAAGGGGTGATTAATTTTCATATTTAACTTTCGATAACTGATTTAGTATAATTTGACTACCTAAAGATGTAAAATTAAAAGGTATTGTAACTAATTTTTTATTTTTTTTTAAAAAATCTGATCTATCTTTTTTTTTCATATACATTAGCAAAAAACCTCCGCCTCCTGCACCTAAAAGTTTTCCACCAAGTGCTCCATGGCTCCTAGCTTTATCGTAAATTGAGTTTATTTTTGAATTTGTTATTAAATTACTTAATGCTTTTTTTTCAACCCATGCATCATGTAATAAACTGCCAAAATCATCTATATCACCATTATTTAAAATTTTTTCACCCTCATTCACATACTCTAAAATTCTGTTTATATGGTCTTTTTTCTCATTTGTTAGTTTTTTTACATACTGATTTGCTATTTTATGTGCCGTTCTATTTATTCCTGTATATATGAGTACAAGATTATCATTTAATTTTTTTATATTTTTTTTTGAAGAGATTTTTTTAATCTTAATAGAATTATCTTTGTTAAATAAAATTTTATTAAATCCTCCATAAGAAGCAGAGGTTTGATCTTGGGAACCTACAATTTCTCTCATTATGTTTTGCTCAAAATATATACTTTGTTTAGCTAATTTTGATTTATTTAGTTTTATATTTTTAATTTGGCTTAAAGCTTGCATTAAACCAACTGTAAAACATGAAGACGATCCCATACCACTCCTTGCCGGTAAGTCACCATGATAATGTATTTCGAGTCCTTGTTTTATTTTTAAATATTTAAGTAATTCTCTTACAGCTTTATGATTAATTTCTCTAAGATTTTTTACATTTTCAATTTTTCTCCAAACTATTCTATATTTTTGTTTAAAATAATCAGGTGAAAATCTACAAGTTATATAAATATATTTATCGATAGTTGTAGACAAAACCGCTCCGCCATTCTTTTTATACCAAGCTGGATAATCACTACCTCCACCAAAAAAAGAAATTCTATATGGAGTTTTTGTTATAATCATAATATCATTTCTCGTTATAGTAATCTCCGTATTCAACTAAAATTGTACTTTTACCATCTTCTCTTTTTAAAGCTTTTTCATAAGCTGGAAATATATCTTTTGGTTCTTCTAGTCTTATTATCTCTGTTGAAGTTAATACTTTTTTAAATGCTTCTGTAAAATCTCCGATATGCTGATGTTGAGGGTGCAGTGGTCGTTGGGACCCTATTGATGTTCTGACTATAACTTTTGTTTTGAATTTTCCTTGTGACATTACACTCAATTTGTCTAAATGATTAATTAGTTGATTTGCTGCTAACAATAAAAAATTCCATCTTGGAAAAATACTTACAGGAATAAAATTATTTAAAGCTAATCCATTTGTAATTCCTAGCTGCATCTCTTCAGCAACTGGAATTTCTAATAATTTTTCTTTTGATATGTTTTTTAGTGTAGTGGACATTACCGTACCGGGGTATTCAACAGCTTGTCCAAGAAAAATTGTTTGAGGATTTTGTGCTAAAAAATCCATTGCTTTTATAAGTTCATCTGCATATTTCATAGACTAAAACTGTATCCTTTTTCCTGCCCCGGCATGTGGCCATTTAGATTTATAACTGTAAAATGTAACAAACTTATCATTTTTTCCCTCGTAGCTAAGTTTATTTTGTTTCCAAGTATTTCTTGTATTTGTACAAACCGACATTTCATTATCTTCTATTATAAAATGGATAGGTAAATTAAGATTTCTACTATATTTAATACACTCGTGAACTATTCCAGTCTCCGAGGTCATTTCGCCCATAAAACAATATACCATTGTATTTTTTTCATTTCTTAGCTTTAGAGACAAGGCTGTTCCAACAGCTATCGGAACCGAGCCACCAACTAGCGCTGATGAATAAATTTTTTGCTCAGGAAAACATAGCGATATTGATCTTCCAGCTAAGATTTCTTTCTTAACTTCATTTTTTGGAACACCTTTTAACAAACATTGATAATGGGACCTCCAACTACAGAAAATCCAATCGTTTGTTTTTACTCTTTTAAAAAAATCAATAATTTTATCTTCATTTCCTTGATAAAGATGAACAGGAGCACGTATTTTTCCTTTATTGAATAAATCTGCAATTTCTTCTTCAAAATCAATCAAATCTTTTTTATTCATTATCATTTCTTTTTTTTAATAATTTCTTTACATTTTGAAATTATGTCTTTGTAAGATGGTGGTAAATTATCAGTATCTTTTGAAAAGCCTGCAGACTTATTTTTAAGTCCCATTACTTCAAAATTTTTTTTTGTTTTTTTCATCAACTCGTAAGCTAGATTTGAAGCAACACCTTGAGTGAAATCGTCATCAAGAACTATACCGCCAAATTTACTTTTAATTACAGCTTTCTCCCACTCTTTTTTAATATGGAATGGTTTAATCCATAGAATATTTGCTATACCAATTTTATAACCCTCTTTTTCAAGTTGTTTTTTTGCTTTTTGAGCTTCAAATCTGGTAATCGATATTGGAAATAATACAAGATCTAGATCGTCCGCGATAGAGTCATTTAACTCTTCTGAATTACCATAGCTTCCACGGTGTTCCGATACATACATAACATCATCATTTTTCATAAAATCATTGTAAGCAATTAAATATTCTTTTGGTGTCATAGGTGAAATAATTTTTATACCTGGCATTTTGAAGTAAATTGAATGTTGTGATGATCCAGCTACTGGACCTATAGAACCTTCCATCGCAATTCCTCTAATAAAAATCGGACATGGTACATCCCAAATCTCTTTTGACTTACAAGCATAATTTAAAATTATTGATGCATTAAACCAATTAAATCCTTGGTATCTAATAACATATATTGGTCTTCTTTTAGATAATCCAGCACCAGCTACTATCCCGCCATTAGCAACGTCAGCCATTGAAAGTTCAACTAACCCATCTTTTTCTGTTAACTCAGGTACAGTCCCCCCGACCCAACCAACTGCAGAAAGACATTGGCCAAATAAAAGGCCGTTATTTTCTTTTAAGTGTTTTTTTGTTGTATTTTTTATTGTTTCTCTAACTGTTGTTTCCATAAAATTTCAATTTCATTTTTTACTCTTTTGTCTATTTCAATTGCTTCTTCTCCAAGTTTTTTTTTCTGTTCTTGGTATCTGTCAAAAGTTTTGTCACCATCCATACCTGAACCAGCATGCCAATATATACGATTTGTATTTACGTTTAATAAACATGGTTTTTTAAAGAATGTTTCTGAGTGTTTTAATAAATCAATTGGATCGTCATTTAAATTATAACCTTCCATTTTGAATGATTTTGCTACATCTGACATCTCCCAATTCCTTCTTACTTTTTTTTCAGTTAAAATTGACAAATTATTATCTTCTACAACGGTTATTAAAGGTATATTTTTTGTTGATGCCCATCCTAAGCCTCCTAAAACATAATCTTCTTCTGCAGCAGCATCACCCATAAAAACTATAGTTGGGTGATTTGTGGCGAAACATGCTCCCACACCAATAGGTCCATTAGATCCCATCAGTCCATCATGTCCAAACATTTTTATTTCTTTACTAGCAATTGATGCTGATCCACCCATACCTCGAGTACAACCAGTCTTTCTACCCAATAATTCATCGATCAATTTAATTTTGTCACCACCAAAAGAAATATAAATTGAATGACATCTGTGTTGACCAAATATCCATGGTTTTATTTTAAGATCCTCGCATATTGTTGCTATAGAAGCAGCTATAAATTCTTGACCGGCTGAAACATAAGTCGGTATTTTAATATTTTTATTTTTTAAATTTTTGATGACTTCTTCCTCGAAATATCTGCAGTAAGAAGCTTTTTCAAATGTTTTTAATCTAAAAAATTTTTCATTCATGTGCTATTTGTATTTTGAAACTCTCAAAACTGTTAGACTTCCCTTAATTTTAAAAACCTGAGAAAGTTTTTTTAAGGTACCGGTTTTAATAATATCTCCGTATGAAATAACATTTCTTCCTTTTTTATCAATTATTTTTCCATTAAGGATAGCAAAAATAGTATTATTACTTTTATTAAGAAGTTTTTTAAAATTTTTATGTACTTCTAAAAAAACTTTTACTTTTCCAATTTTATAGGCTTGATCTTTTCCAAAAATAGGTTTTTTAAATTTGATAAAATTTTCATTTAGACTTTTCGAAAAATTTTTACCTTCATATGGTTTAGATCTTCTTCCATAATCATCTTTGAATCTAACTAGATCTTTTTTATCCATAGGTGTTTCAAATTCAAGAGCGCTTACACCATTTTTTGATACTCCTTTTATAGAGTGAAACAATCCCGTTCTAATCATTAATTTTGATGGAGCTGTAAAGTATTCAGAATTTTCTTTATACAAACCCAATTGAATTTTGGCTTTTCCTTCTATAACTATAAACCCTGTTTTCTTTTTTGGATGACAATGTAAAGAGGTCCTATGATTGTTATTAATTTTTAAAAATGTAACTGATAATTTATTTTGATGTCTGTATATGGTGTATTCGTAACCCCAAGGTTTTATAACAACCTTATTATCATAAAAACTACTTTTTTTTCTCATTAAAAAAATCTAATGTAGCTTTCATCCAAGGACCCATATCTTTATAATGTGCTGTTGTAATGATCTTGCTATCAACAACAGCAGGTAAATCTGTATATATTGCTCCAGCATTTACAATATCATCTTCCAGATGATAATAACCTGCAATTTTTTTTCCTTTAACTATTTTTGCTGAAATTAAAAGTTGAACGCCGCTACAAATGCAGGCGATGACTTTACCAGCTTTATGAAAATCTGAAATAAATTTTATAAATTCTTTATTTTGTCGAGTTTTCTCCAAAGCTTTTACTCCTCCTGGTAATACCAAAAGATCATAATCATTAGTCTTAATATCTCCAATGTCTTTAACTGGATAATCTTTTATTGGAGGTAATGTTGTTCCCAAAATACCTTGGACAGGCTTGCCCCCAATTAAACAAACATCGAGTTTACTTTTTTCCTCTAGTAGTCGATAAAAAGGATATATAAACTCGTGATCTTGAGCTAGTGCACCGCTTATAATGATGGAAGAAAACATTTTTTGATTATATTAAATTAATTTTTTAACTACAAGTTTTAACTTAATTGCTAATAATTTACTTTCTCAAAATTATGCTTTCTTTTAAGCTTGTGGGAGGACATTTTTTCAATATGAGAAACTGTTTGTTCACCAAAAGTTTTTTTAACCATTGAAAGATAATCTTGGTTTTTAAAATAGGCGTCGAAAGCTTTGTCCCTAAACTCCAGAACTTCTGAACCTTTTATATGTTCTGTTCTTAAAGGTAGCGTCTCATATGAATGTTGAGAGTAACCAATCCAACCAGGGCCATTAGCATCATCTGGAAGTGTCCATTTCTTATTTTTAGCCATGGGGTATAATTGTGAACCTGGATAAGCCATCCCAGAATAAAAGTTTGCCCACTCGCTGTTTACCCTTATGGATAAGTCTAATGTTTCTTTCATAGAATCATGATTATCATCTGGTAGACCAAAAATATAATTCGCTCCAACATAAAAACCCATATCTCTCACTTTTTTGACAATACCCTCAATATCAAAATTATTAAATCGTCCTTTAACAACTCCATCTCTTACATGCTTTGAACTTGACTCTATACCTAGCGCTAACCATCTTATGCCGGCCTTAAGCATTTTTTTTAGCATCTCGTCGTCATTAAGAGTGTCTATTCTCGCGTATGCCCAAAAATTCAAAATTTTTCCGTATCCTGAATTTATAATTTCATCGCATATACCAGTTACTTGTTTTGGATTTAATACAAACATTTCATCAGGTATTTTTATATTAGTAATTTTATAATCCTCAACCAAGATTTTTATCTGCTTAATAATATGTTCGGGCGACCAGAATCTGATTGTGTTTCTCTCGAAAGGAGCGTTTATACAACAGAAAGTACATTTAAAAGGACATCCAAGACTCGTTTGTAACGAAGCATAACTATTTATTGTATCTAATCTACCAAATGTGTGCCAGTTATGTGCTTTATACTTTTTCATGTCTAATAACTTCCAGGCCTGACCTGGAAGATTTTGATCCAAATTCTCAAACATTTTTGCGGAAGGATTTGAACAAACGTTCTTATCTTTGTCAAAATACCATAGACCTGGTATTTTCTTAATATCCTTGTTTTTTCCTTTTAAAAAATTAATAAGTTCAAGAACCGTCAAAGGTCCTTCGCCTTGACAAACATAATTGTATGGTTCTTCCTCTAATGTTTTTTTTGGAAGGGCAGATGCATGGGTGCCTATCACAATAGTTTTTATATCACCCGAGGATATTTCATTTAATTTTATACAAGTTTTTTTTCCTCCTGGCATACATTGAGTTGAGGCCGAGGGTTGTTGGCCATAAACCATAAATATTGCAAGTTTAGGATTTTTTTTTGCAATTCTTTGAGCAGTTTGTTCGTGTGTCAAATTTTCAGCCTCAGCATCTAGTATTTCTGATGAATATCCCTTTTTAATTAAAAAATTTGCAATCAATGAAGACCAAACAGGAGGTTCAATGGCTGCATAATCATTGGCTAACCCTTGATAAACATCAAGTCTAGAGGGGGGTGTTATAAATAATGCATCAATATTTGACATGTAGTAAGTATATATTTTTATAATTTATCAGTATATCTATTTTTTCCAGTGCTCTTGGTTCTTATGGTGTTAAGTAAAGAGTAATAAATAAAGTTGAGAAATGATTCAATTAAAATAACCATAAAAGCAAGCATATTTGACTTTTTTGCAATATAAACTAATTCCTTAAAATTGATAATAGAACTAAAAAATCTATTAATTCTCAAATCCCTCAATAAAATCTGTTTTGCACATATTCTATTGTACCAATAGGGAATTTTTTGCAAATTATCCTCTGGGCTTAATTTACTTATTTTTAATTTTTCTAAATAATCAAATATTTTTTTAAATTCTTTTTCTTCTTCATAAAAATTCTTTGTTTTGGCGCTAAAGATTTTGGAATATTCTTCCAACTTTTTACTATTATTTAATAAATCCTGTATTTTAGATAAGCACTCCTCTTTATTTTTAAACTGTATTAGTTCGTTTGAATTATACAGTAATTCATGATGAGGGGCATATTCTGAGATACAAGCAGTGCCACATAAACCAACTTGTATTATCCTGCCTTTTAATTGATATTGATTAAAAAATAAATTTTTCTCAGGAAAATTATTAATTCTATCCCATGTGGTTTTTGAAAAATTTAATACAATTTTTGATTTACAAATTAATTCAACAAGTTCTTGATCAGACACCATATTATTTTGATTATTACCAACAATTTTTAGTTTAATTCCATTTTTTTGTACAAAATTAATGTAATCTTTTCTAGCATTATTGATTTTACCAAAAAATAAAACATCTATACTTTTAAGAACTTTTATATCTTTATAAAAATTACCGTCAGCTTCTACAAACCAATTAAATGCCTTTTTTCCTACCTCTTTATATTTTAAAGCAGATATTACATCTGTGAGCACTACATCACATGCGGAAGCTGTTAGCATATTTATATTATGTCTTTCATAATTATCCAAACACATCATAACTTTTTTTACTTTTTTAATCTTTTTGATAAAATAGAAATTTATAAATTTTTGATAATCGACATCGAAAAAAACCGTATCAATTTTATTCTTTTCTATAAAATAATTCATTTCTTTTATTGTATCTAAATAATTTTTTTTTATTCTATCCAAATAAATATATTCAACATCATAAAATTTTGATATTTTTTGAATAATGAATTTATTCCAATCCCATTTTGCTTTGAAAATAATAGTTGCTTTTTTTTTCATTTGGTTAATGTTGGTAGCGGGGAGTGGAGTCGAACCACCGACCTTTGGCTTATGAGTCCAACGCTCTAACCAACTGAGCTACCCCGCCATTTTGTATGATACAGTTTATAATACTTTATAATAAATTATCAATTGTTTGAGCAATATACTTTGCTTTATTTTCACTTATTTTGTGGTGATTAGGTAAAACTAGATATTTATCTTCAACATAATCCATATTAGGAAAAGATTTTCCTTTTATGAATTTTTTAAAAATTGAATACTTATCATTTCTAAAATGAACTTGATTAGACTCAATTTTTTTTTCACGTAATTTTTTTTGAATTTTATCTTTTTCTTCTGATATTAAAGTAAATAACCAAGCAGCATGAGTTCTTTTCCCATCAACTTTGTCAACACAAAAAATATTTAAATTTTTTGAAAGAATGTCTTTATAAATTTGAAATATTTTTTGCCTATGTTTGAGCAGTTTATTAAATTCTTTTAAAGCAGTAAAACCCAAGGAGGCTCCAAGATCCGTCATTTGATATTTGTAACCTACTTCAAAAATATCATTTTCCCATACTCCCTTTTGTTTGTCTTCTCTGCTGATACCAAACCATCTAATTCTTTTTGCTTTATCTATAAGTTTTTTATTTTTCATACAAAGCATTCCACCGTCACCTGTTGTTATGTGTTTTATTGCTTGAAAACTAAACATTGTGAAATCGCTTATACTACCAATAGGTTTTTTTTTATAAGTAGCTCCGATTGCGTGGGCAGCGTCTTCTATTAAGGGTATTTTGTGTTTCTTTGCTAAACTTTGCAGTTCATCGAGATCGCATGGGAGACCACCATAATGCATACATATTATAGCTTTTGTTTTTTTTGTTAAATTTTTTTTGACACTTTCAACGCTTATGTTCATTGTTTCGATATCAATATCTGCAAATTTAATTTTTATTCCCATATATAAAAAAGGAATGTTTGTAGCTGTGCACGTGTAAACTGGAGCAATGACTTCGTCACCTTTTTTTAAACCTGCTAAAATATACGCAAGGTGAAGAGCGTCAGTACCAGAACCTGTAGAAACACAATGGTTTTTTTTTGCAAACATTATTTTAAATTTTTTTTCAAATTTATCTACCAAAGGTCCTTGTCCTATCCAACGACCAGATAGAACCTTTTTAACCTCTTTAAAGGACGATTTAGATATATAAGGATAAAAGAGCACTGTTCCATCTTTTGGTTCCATTAAGGGTAGCTCTTTAAACGACATATTATTGATTAACATGGAGTTTTAAAAATTTCAAATAATTTTTAATGTTCCTTAATTTAAAAATTTGATAATAGTGATTACTATAAGTTGATTACCAAATGGAAAATGAAGTTACAGTATTATTCGTAAGTTATCACTCAGACGACATCATAGAAAAGTCAATTATGTCGATTGACAAAGATATCAAGATAATAGTTGTTGAAAATTCCCAGAATAAAATCTTAAAAAATAAACTCGAGAAAAAATACTCAAATGTAAAAGTAATTATTCCCCAAAAAAATTTAGGAAATGGAGCTGGCATAAACTGTGGAATCAAACAAATTGATACAATGTACGCATTGTATCTTGATGTAGATACTGAAGTGTTTCCAGATACAATTCAAAATTTAATTTCATCAGCTAAACAAATTAAAGAATTTTCTATACTTGCTCCAAAAATAAATAATTTTGAGTATAAGAGAGAATGCTATATGGATTTTCAAAATAAATCTAAATATTCAAAAATGAAATTTGTAACCGGTTGTGCACTATTTTTTGATCTCAAAATATTTAAGGAAATAGGATTTTTTGATGAAAAAATTTTTCTATATTATGAAGAAAATGATTTTTATGAGAGATGTTTAAGTAAAAAAAAATATATATTTCTTATAGAAAATTCAAAAATAAATCATAAAGGAAATTCCTCTGTAAATGAAAAGTATAAGGATGAAATAGAAATTAATAGAAATTGGCACCTTATGTGGTCGACATTTTATTTTTACAAAAAACATTTTGGAGTAATAAAAGCTTTTGTAAAAATATTGCCAAAATTTACCTCGGCATTTTTTAAATTTGTGATCTTTTTTTTGATAAATAATAAAAAAAAAAGAGATATATATTACGCGAGATTTAACGGCTCTTTAAACTCAATAATTGGAAAAAAATCTTGGTTTAGACCGAAAATTACAAATTAAAATACACACAAATTATTTAATTTTCTATTGACTCCAAATTATAAAATTGTTCATAATAACCCATTATGAACAATGGCAATTACTAATAAAATTATGGAATTAGAAAAAAAAATCAGTCACAAGGCCATTGAGGAAAATTTCGAAAAAAATTCAATTAAAATATTGCCTACATTTTTCGAAATGCAAAGTACTTTTTTGTCTGGAATATATAAACGTTACGGTGATTTAGAGGGTGGTCAAATTGTTATATACTTTGCACGAAATCTTCATTTGAAAGTTATGAGAAAAAGAGAAGATGACTTAGATTTTGATCTTTCACTTGATAAATTCTGGTTTAATCACCAAAATACAATACAAGATAAACTAAAAATAATTTCTGTTTCAAGGTTCACCGGATTACCCAAAGAAACTACTAGACGAAAAATTATACAATTAACTAAACTAAGACATTTAAAAAAATCTAATAAAAATAACCTCTATTGGGAACCGTCATCTCAAGCAAAAGATACTTACATGCAAATTATAAAAGAACAAATTAAATCATTATCAAAATTTTTATTTGAACAATCTAAACTTTTAAATATTGATTTGCCTTTTTCAAAATTTTACAAAGAGATTGAGAAAAATTATTGCTTTTATTGGTATCATTATTTAACTACCCAACTAGATTTTATGAAATATTGGCAAAAAAAGACAAATGATCTTGAGATACTCTTAATTGGGTTACAAAGTTTAATTCAATCACTAAATTATTTTAAACAAAATAATATAAAACAAGATGTGTCAAAAAAATATCCGGATATTAGTGCCACGTCAGTATCAGAAGTAACGGGCATACCTCGCGCAACATGTATAAGAAAGTTAGAATGGTTATCAAAAGCTAAATTTGTTAAAAAAGATCCACTTAGTAAAAGATATAACTTAGTAAATGAGGAAAATAATAATGACGGTTATTTAAGTCATCCTTTGACAAATGTTCAAGGTACTGCTGGTCAATTTGCTGCGTTCTCGTCAATTGTGTATCGTGCTTTATTAAGATAATTGACTAAAGTGTTAAAATTATACCAAAGACTGCTACAGCTGATAGGGCTGCTGCAGAGATAACTATATTTTGTCTTTTTGACCTTTTTTCTTCTTCTTTAACTCTTTTTATAAGGTTATTTAAATCAACTTTAGACCCAGAGCTTCCTAATGAATTTTCACTATTACGAGCCTCTTGATTTACATAATCTTTTTGTAAAGAATCTCCCATTTCTTTCATTACATATTCAATCACAAAAATGGTTTTTAAAGAATATTTTATTTTCGTTAAGCGGGTTTTTAAATGTTCAAAATGGGTTAGAAAATCTAAAAACCATCAGAGGTAGAATTATTATATTGATTTATAATAGTTTTTTATTCCTAATCTAAGTTTTTCTACAATTTCGTCTATATTTTTTTTATTACAAATAAACGGAGGAGCAATTATTAAAGCATCACCAGTTGGTTTGATATTTATCCCTGCTTTGTAACACTCTTTATAAACTTGAAAACCAGCTTTTCCTGGTTTTACATTCATCTTTATATCTACACCTCCAAGCAGTCCATAATTTCTTATGCTTTCAACGCATTCAATATCTTTCAATGAATGTAATCCTTCTTCAAAATAGCTTGATATTTTTTTAACTCTATTAAAAATATCCTCTTTTTCAAAAATCTCTTGGACTGCTAATGCTGCCGAGACTGCAACTGGTATACCTGAATAAGTATAACCGTGAAATAATTCAATAGCTCCATCTGGTGAAGCATCCATAACTTGATCATAAATTTTTTCTCTTACTGCAACAACGCCCATAGGAACAATTCCGTTAGTTGTGGCTTTAGCCATTGTTATAATATCTGGGGTTACTTCAAATTCTTGTGCAGCAAAGGCAGAGCCAGTTCTTCCCCATCCTGTTACAACTTCATCAAAAATTAAAAGTATACCGAACTTATCACAAATTTTTCTTAATCTTTGCAAATATCCTTTGGGCGGAATTAAAACTCCTGTAGAACCTGCTATAGGTTCAACTACACATGCAGCAATATTTTCTCCACCAATATCATTTGCGATATTTTCTAAATCATTAGCTAACTCTTCACCATTTTCAGGTTGTCCTTTTACGAACTTATGGTCAGAAAGAAATGTGTGTCTCATATGTTTTACTCCAGGCATTAAAATATCAGTAAAAACTTTTACATTATTAACTATTCCGCCAACAGTTAATGACCCTATATTCATTCCGTGATATCCTCTTTCTCTTCCAATAAATCTAAATCTTTTTGGCTCGCCTTTAGCTCTGAAATAGGCAACAGCTATTTTGATTGCGGTTTCAACCGCCGTAGAACCACATATTGTATAAAAAATTCTATTTAAATCATCTGGAGTTTTTTGAGCAATTTTGGTCGCTAGTTCAAATGATCCTCCATAACCTTGTTGAAAAGGCATAGTATAATCTAATTTTTCAAGTTGATTTTTAATTGCTTCAATTATTTCTCTCCTACCATGTCCTAGTGGATTACAATAGAGGCCAGAACTCCCGTCAATTAAAGTATTGCCATCATGTGTTTTAAGATAAATTCCTTTGGCATTTGATATTAACCTAGGATTTTTTTTAAAATCCTTATTCGATGAAAAAGGCATCCAATGTTCTTGGAGAGAGTTTGGAATGTCTGTTCGAGTTCTATCTACCAATTTATTTACCTTTTAATGTAGATAAAGTACAATAAGTTTAAAATTAAAACAATGTTTAGGATTATACTCATAATTGCTTTTCTTTTTCCATCTACACTTAATGCTTTAATTTTTGATGGAAAATTTATACAGGGGCACTTTATTATTGGTAAAACTCAACCTGAAACTGAAATCTGGATTGATAAAAAAAAGGTTAAGGTATCAAAAGACGGATTTTTTGCTTTTGGTATTGGTAGAGATAGAAAATACGATATTGTCATCACCTCTATTAAAAATGGAAAAAAAAATAGAATTACAAAAAAAATTCAGAAGCGTGAATATAAAATTCAGAGGATTGATGGCCTGCCTGAAAAAAAAGTAACACCACCAAAAGAGGTTTATGAAAGAATTAAGAAAGAAAATAAAATTATTTCAGATGCAAGATCTGTAAATAGCAATTTAACTTTCTTTAAGAATAAATTTAAACCCCCTTTAGAAAATGCGATTATTACTGGCGTATACGGTAGCCAAAGAATTTTAAATGGTAAGCCAAAATGGCCACACTATGGTATCGACTTTGCTGCAAAAGAAGGAACACAAATAAAAGCAATGCTTGATGGTACAGTAACTATGGCGGAAAAAGATTTATTTTATACTGGTGGGACTTTAATATTTGACCATGGTCATGGAATTTCAACTCTATATATGCACATGCAAAAAATTTTTGTAAAAAAAGGTCAGAAAGTAAAACAGGGAGAAGTAATAGGAACAGTAGGCTCAACAGGAAGATCAACGGGTGCCCACCTTGATGTGAGACTTAATTGGTTTGGTACCCGTTTAGATCCAATGACAGTTTTAAATATTAAATAAGTTATGCAGCTACTTGCAATTTATGCTTGGAAACCATTCCGCTTAAAAAATTCCAAAGATATCTTGCTGTATACATAGAAGCTTGCTCTGCTTTTTCTTGCTCTTCTTTTGACAAACCGTCTAATAATTTTTCGCACTCAACTCTGTGAATTACATCGGCTGCTTTATGAGCTTCAAAAAACTCCAAACCTTCTTTAGTATTTACTCCATAAAATTTTTTAAGACCTTGAATCTTTGTCTCTGCAATTTCTGGAATTTGTCTTTCGTATGTATAAAGTGATGCTAGTCCTTCCGCATATGAAAGCCTAGCTTGTTTAAAGAAATTATCTATCATTTCCTTAGTAAACCAATCCTGTTTAACTTTTTCTATTTTTTCAGAGTCAGCTCCCATAGCAAGTGCAAAGTTTTTCCAGAGTTTTGGGTGATCTGCATCTTTATTTTCTTCATCCTGAAGATTTTCTAAAAGAATTTTTCTTTTTTGAATATCTTCACAAAGAGAATGGGTTGCACTGATATATCTCGGAAAAGCCTTCACGTGTTGATAATATTGTTCCGCGTAATCTTTAATTACTTCTCTAGTTAATTTACCTTCATTCCAGGCTTTATAAAATGGATGCTTAAGTAAATGGTATTTGTCTAATTTTTCGTTTAATTGTTTTGAAAACATATTTTCCTCCGTTAAAAGTACTTTAAATAATTTAAAAAATTAAACAATTAAAATAAATAAACACAACTTTAGATTGTTGCTTCTTTTCTTATTGGTTTCTCGTCTATTGGAAGGTGCAGCAATGTGGCTACAAAAGATAAAACTATCGCTAAATACCAAGCATAGTCAAAATTCCCAAAAATATCGTAGAACACTCCACCTAAATAAGCGCCTAGGAAGGATCCAATTTGATGATTTAAAAATACAATGCCAAAAAGCATTGAAAGATTTTTTGCACCAAACACTTGAGCTACAATGCCGTTTGTTGCAGGCACAGTAGCAAGCCATAAAAGTCCAAAAGATATTCCAAAAGCAATCGCTGAAATATTTGATGGAGGTAAAAATATAAATAACATTATGGATATTGCTCTAAAAAAATATAATCCAGATAAGAGCATTTTTTTACTATATTTATCACTTAAGTATCCCATTATTAAAACGCCAATGATATTAAACAATCCAATTAATGATAGAATTGCAAAGCCTGTCCAATCGTCGAGCCCTCTATCTTGTACATATCTTGGAACGTGGGTAGCAACTAATGTGATTTGAAATCCACAAACAAAAAAACCTAAAACTAATAATCTAAAACCTTTATGTGCAAAAGACTCTTTTAAAACTGTTATTACATTATCACTTTTTTCAGGCTCTTTTTTTAAATCAACATTTTCGTTTTGAACCTCAGGTTTTTTTAAAAATAATCCTGGAATACACATTATAAATAAAATTATAGCAAATACTGTGAAAGTACTTTGCCAACCAACTTCGACCATCAAATATTTTGTTAGAATAGGAAATATAAACATTCCTAATCCACCAAAAGCGGTAACATAACCAGCTGCTTTACCTCTACTTTGATTTGGAAAATGTTTTGTGACAACTGGAGCTAAAATTGTTCCTGCGGCCCCACCTAAACCAATACCAACCATTAAGCCAAGATTTATTTGAAACCATGTACCTGTGTTAAAATTATTTCCTAAAGCTAAAACTCCAACACCATAAATAATTAGAGTAAATATTACCATTTTACTTCCGCCATGTTTATCAGCAAATCTTCCAAAAATAGGTGTTACAATACCCCATATCAAAGCATGCAGAGCAATAGCAAGACCGAACTCTGTGTTGGATATTCCACAATCAATTTCAAAATCGCCAGAAAATAAACCGAAGGTTTGTCTAACCCCCATTGTTACATTAACTACAAAGCATGCAGCTACCAAAGTTATTAATGCTGTTTTGTTTGGAAAAAATTTTGATTTCATCTAATCTTTTTAATAGCTTTTCTCAAATCTTCAATCAAATCCTTTGGATCTTCTAAACCTATATGAAACCTGACCAAATGATGGTTTGGTTTAATATATTTTTTGTAAATACGTTGAATTATATGGCTTTGATATAAAACTAAACTTTCAAAACCACCCCAACTCTGTCCTATTCCAAAAAATTTGAGTGAATTTATAAATTTAAATACCGAGTTTTTATTTTTTGAATAAATCAACACTGAAAATAAACCCGTTGACCCTGAATAGTATTTTTTCCAATTAGAATAGTTTTCAGTACCTTTCTTGTATGGGTAAAGTATTTCTTTTATTTTATTTTCTTGCTTTAAAAAACTAATAATTCTTTTTGTGTTTTCTTCATGTCTTTTAAGCCTTATATCAAGTGTTCTTAATCCTCTCAAAACTAAGTAAGCATCGTCAGGTGATGCTCTATACCCTAGAAGTTTATTGTAGAATTTAACTTTTTCATAAACTTTTTTATTTACCGCTAAAGTACCAAGCATAACGTCAGAGTGACCAGATAAATATTTTGTTCCAGATGATATTGACATATCAAATCCTAATTTTAGTGGTTTTATTAAAAAGGGCGTACCCCAAGTATTATCTATTGCAGTGATAATTTTATTTTTTTTTGCAATTTTGATAATTTCTGAAAGGTCTTGGAATTCAAATGTATTGCTACCGGGGTTTTCAATAAATAGCATTTTTGTTTTTTTGTTGATTTTGCTTTTTAGACTTTTTAAATTTTCGGGATTATAAAAATGAGTTTTTACACCAAACTCTTTTAATAATTTAGAGGTTATCATTCTTGTTGGCGCGTATACTGCATCTGTAACAACTATTTCATCTCCCGGTCTACAAATGCTCATTATAGCAAGCGCAATTGCTCCAAAGCCTGTTGAGGTTAGAAATGTTCTATAAGCGCCTTCTAATTCAGAAATAAAGTTTTGAAGAGCAATTGTTGTTTGACTACCTGCTCTTCCATACTCATAAAAATTTACTTTAGTGCCTTTTTTTACTAAATCTTCTTGTCTGATAAGCTCCTGCATATTTTTAAAAAATACAGTAGAATTTCTTACGATTGCAGGATTTGCAGACCTAGATATTTTATCCTGCGCTAGATGTTTAAGTTTTGTGATATCGGAAGGTTTCATTTAAATATTTTCGCAGCCTGTTAACCACAAATCATACACTGGATGATCAAATGTTCTTAGTGTTACACTTGAGGAAAAAGTCCATCCATTAAATACAAAAACTTTATCGTCTCTTTTTTCCGATAAATCTTTAACCTGTATATAGGCAACAACACCTTTGGCATTATCTGAGGTTGAAAGAGCACATTTTTTGGGAAAAATTTCTAAATAGCCAAATTTTTTCTTTTTTCCCAAAGGTATGTTTATAGTTGAAGTTTTAGCGGTAATTTTATCTAAAGCTTTAAATTTTACAATCACAGAGTCATTAGATGTTATTTGCGGGATTTTAGACTTTAATTTAGAGGTGTTCGTTTCTTTTTCATCATTTAGGTTTTGTGACTCTATTGTTGTCTCGAAAGATGGTAGAATGTTTTCTAACTCTAATTTTTCTTGAGAAAAAACCTTTAAGGAACAAAGCATAAATAAAATTAATATATATAAAATTCTATGGTTTCCAACTTTCATATTTTTTGAAATCTTTTTTTTTATTAGTTATTTTATTTGGTCTGTATGCTTTTTCAGTTCCTGTTTTGTTGTCAGAATGTGGTCTCTGCCATGAATGTTTTGAAACTTTTATTTTTGATGGATTGGTATCTATTTGATAATGTATCCACTGGTACCAATCTGATTCTATTTTTGATGCATTAATCTCACCGTTGTAAATTACCCATCTCTTACCTTTGTTGTTTTGATAATATTTATTACCTGAGTTATCTTTTCCCACAAATTTTCCAAAAAAAAGTGTGTAAAGAAAGGTCCCGAAAGTTTGACGATTCCACCAAGTAAAAATTTGTTTTATCATTTTTTATAAAAAATTAAGTCCACACAATTCCAAATTGTATAAAATATTAATAGACACCACATCTTTATCGTATATATCTAAAACTCTGTTAGTTTCAACAAACATTGAGGATAAATTATGTCAAAATTTTTAGTAGAAACCCATTATACTTGCACTTTTAAGATAGTTCATGAGTTAGATGAACTCAATGAAAAATCATTATCTGAGGTAGATAATAGAAAAGATGGAAAAGTCGAAATAGTTAACGTCACAGTAAACAATAGAAAAACTAAAAGATCTGATGGAAAAAAAGAAATTAAATCAGATTTAAAAAATTTAAAAATTACACATTCTAAAGAGAGCGCACCTACTGAAAAAATAAGAACTGAACTATCAAAGAAAAATAATAATACAAATAAAAGATATGAAAATAAATCTAATGAAAAAAGATTTCAAATGCCTGACAGAAGAAAGGGCTATATACAAAAAGCAACCATTGGGGATCATAAAATTTATTTGCATACAGGTGAATATGATGATGGTAAAATTGGTGAAATTTTTATTGATACAAATAAAGAAGGAGAACTTGTTAAAGCATTAACAAATAATTTTGCCATAGCAATATCTTTAGGTCTTCAATATGGTGTTCCCCTTGAGGAGTTTGTGGATGCATTTTTAGATACAAAATTTGAACCGTCCGGAAAAGTTTTTGGAAACGACAGAATTCTTAGTGCAACTTCCATTTTGGATTATATATTTAGAGAATTAGCCATATCCTATCTTGGTAAAGAAGACTTAGCACACACTCCAGGTATAAGTATGAAAGGTGATGAGGGGAATAATAACCAGGACGATCAATTTTTGAAAATAGTAAAAAATATTACAAGCAAAGGGTTTGTAAGAAGTAATTATGAGGAAAAACTTGTTGATTTAAGTGATGTGAGATTAAATCTCAAAAGCAAAAACTAATTTTTCTTTACAGTTTTTATATGTAACTCTTTTAATTGTTTTTCATTTGCCTCTGATGGTGCTTCCATTAAAAGGTCTTCAGCATTTTGATTAAGAGGAAATAAGGTAACCTCTCTTATGTTTTTTTGATTTGCTAAAAGCATAACAATTCTATCTATGCCAGGAGCCATACCTCCATGTGGTGGTGCTCCGTATGAAAGTGCTTTAATCATTCCAGAAAAATTTTGTTTGACCATTTTTTCTGTATAACCAACCTTTGAGAAAACCTTAAAAAGATAATCTGGAATGTGGTTTCGAATCGCACCAGATGAAAGCTCATAACCGTTACATACAAGATCGTATTGATATGCTAAAATCTGAAGTGGATCGGTTTTTTCAAAATCCTTCATCTCTATTTGAGGCATAGAAAAAGGATTGTGACTAAAATCTATTTTCTTTTCTTTTTCATCGTATTCATACATTGGGTAATCTGTAATCCAACAAAACTTAAAACTATTACTGTCTATTATTTTCAAATCTTCAGCAATTTTTTGTCTTACAATTCCTGAGAAATTTATTGCCTCCTTTTCCTTATTACAAACGAAAAAGATTGAGTCTTTCTCATTAATTTTGCAAAGTTTTAACAGTTTTATTAAGGCCTCCTCAGAGAAAAATTTTGCTATTGGACCTTTACCGACAATTTTAGAGCCATCATTCTCAAAGGTAATATAGGCTAGCCCACTTGCACCCTCGCTAATTGCCCAGTTATTAAGCCCATCAAAAAAACTTCTTGGTTTTGTGTGGGTATCAGAAACTGGAATTGCTTTCACTATACCACCTTTAGATATTATTTCTTTAAAAATTTTTAGTCCAACTTCTTTGGACTTAAAAATCTCTGTAACATCTATCAACTCAATAGGGTTTCTTAAATCAGGCTTGTCTGTTCCATATTTGTTTAAAGCATCTTTGTATTTAATTCTAGGAAATGGAATTTGATTTATCTTTTTATTTTTGCCAAATTTCTTAAATAAATCAAAAAATATTGGTTCGACTGTTTTTAAAACATCCTCTTGCTCAACAAAAGACATTTCTATATCTAATTGATAGTGCTCTCCTGGACTTCTATCTGCTCTTCCATCTTCATCTCTAAAACACGGTGCAACTTGAAAATATCTATCAAAACCAGAAATCATTATCATTTGTTTAAATTGTTGTGGAGCCTGTGGTAGTGCGTAGAATTTTCCAGGATGGACACGACTTGGTACTAAAAAGTCTCTAGCGCCCTCAGGGCTTGACGCAGTAAGAATAGGTGTTTGAAATTCTAAAAAGTTATTTTCAGTCATTTTTGTTCTTAGAAATGATAAAATTTTAGATCTTAATTCAATATTTTTATGCATTTCATTTCTTCTTAAATCAATAAATCTATACTTTAATCTAGTTTCCTCAGGATAATCTTGTTCACCAAAAACCGGCAAAGGTAGTTCCTTTGCCTCAGATAAAACTTTAATATTTTCAATTTTAACTTCTATTAAACCTGTTTTTAAATCTTTGTTTTCTGTTTCTTTAGATCTTTTAATTACTTTGCCCTCAACTAAAATTACAGACTCTGGTCTCAGCTTTTCTAAAACTTTAAAATTTTTATCTTTATTTTCTATTACACATTGAGTTATACCAAAATGGTCTCTTATATCTATGAAAAGTAAATTTCCGTGGTCCCTTTTTCTATGTATCCAACCAGATAACTTAATTTTTATTCCAATATTTTTTTCATTTAGTTCGGAACAATTATGTGTTCTATATTTATTCATATTATTTTACTGTACATTTATCTCATTCAATACTTTTTTAATTAAATGTAATTTTATAGGTTGTGCCTTAGTAAGGGATAGACTGTCAATAGAATTTGAAAAAGTATTTATTTTTTCGTAAGATCTCTCAATATTTTTTAATATATACTCAATATTTTTTTCACTTACTTGAATTTGTTTGTCCGAAAAATTTTTTGTTAGTATAACCCTAATAAGCTCATCTGTAGGTAAATCAATGCCAATGTCTACAAAACTAGTAAATCTAGATTCTAAATCTTTAATTTTTGTTTGAACATTTTTGATAGAATTAGTGGATGAAATAATTAAATATTTATTATCCTGATAAGCTTGATTTATAATTGAATATAAAGTCTTTTCGTCAATATCATTGTTAAAATCATCTATTACCAAACATTCTCTACTTTTATACTCTTTCAAAATATCTCTTGATATATTTTTTGATAAAACAACAATTGTGTCAATTTTTACTTTTAAAATATTTATTAAATGAGTTTTACCACAACCCTTTGGTCCAAAAATATTTACCAATCTGCTTGGCCATTTTGGCCAACTTTCAATTAACTTAAAGGCATTAAAATTATTTTTTGAAACATAAAAATCCTGTTCTAAATAATTTTTTTTAAAAGGAAAATTAAATATTAATTGTTTAGACATGATTCATCCTTTAATGATTAAATTCCACTCGTTGTCTTGGATTTTTATACTAAATCCATTTTGGGTAAGAAAATTTTCTAAACTTTTTATTTTTCCTAAATATTTAATTTTTATTATTGCATTTTTTTTATTGAGTTCTTGAATATTGTGAGACTTAATAATACTTATTTTTTTAATTTTACTTATAACTTCTGCAAGATTATAAGGTTCTTTAAATTGTACATTTAAGCTTAAATAAGAAGGTGTAGATGCGTCGATAAGATTTTGCTCTTTCCACATATCATGGAGGATTGATTTTAATTTTAAAATAGTTTCTTGTCTTACTGTTTTATTGTCCAAATCTTTCACAAAAATATCTATTTTTTTTAGTGTCTTAAACCCTTTAAAATCAGTTTTGATAAAAACATTTAAAGCACTTTCATCATATCTTAGTATTAAAATAGCGCTATTTTTAATTTCGTATTTATCAACAAGGCGTTGGAGGTCGATTTCCTCTAAATCATCTTTATTTTTTTTTATGAAAACAAGGTCATCTAAACTTTCTACGGGTAAAATAAAATTCACTCCTTCAAATTCTTTATTTATGTTCCATTCTTCAAAAAACTGGTTGCCAGAAAATACTTGTAATTCTGAGTTTTTAATAAAAATTGGATAAATTAAAGTTTCAAAGCTTTGTGAAGCAGAATAAGATATTCCTTTTTTTTGAAAAAATTGATTTATTAACTCTTCTTTGAAAGATAAAGAAATTTCAAGTCGATACTTTCCCTCAATTTCTTGTTCATCAATAATTCTATAATTTCGAACAAATGATTTTATTATTGCTAACTCGGTGCTGAATATTTTTTTTTGATCTTCAATTTTAAGTATATTGCTTAATAGTTTTTCAAATCCCTTTCTAAAGGCTATTTCAATATACCTCTCTTTGTAATTGTTTTGTTTAATTTTGCCCTCAATGATAATTTTATCAACAGTAAATGCGTCTTGATAAGCAAAAACATTTTGTGTTTTATATAAAAATAATAATATTAATAATAAGAAAAAAACAATTTTTTTCATAATTATCTAAATACCACCTTATCGATGAAAAAAACAAAAAATAGTTATAAAAAAAGCGGTGTAAATATTGAATCAGCTGATAAATTTACAAAATATATTGGAAAATACTCACAACAAGTCTTCAGAAAAAAATTAAATAAATTTAATAAAAATAACATTGGTAAATTTGCTTCTGTTTTTGATCCTGGAAAATTTAAACTGAAAAATTCTCTTCTAGTAGCAAGCACTGATGGTGTGGGCACTAAACTAGAGTTAGCAAATAAATTTAACAAATTTGATACAATTGGAATAGATTTGGTGGCTATGTGCGTTAACGATTTAATTGTACAGGGAGCAAAACCATTATTTTTTTTAGATTATATTGCAATTGGTAAGATAAACCTTATTAAAATGAAAAAAATAATTAAGGGTATTATTAATGGCTGTAAAATCTCTGATTGTGTTTTAGTTGGTGGAGAGACAGCAGAAATGCCAGGAACATATGAAAAAAATAAATTTGATTTAGCCGGATTTACGGTTGGTATAGTTTCAAAGAATAAGCTTATTACAGAAAAAAAAGTCAAAAGTAATAATATTATATTAGCAATACCTTCCTCTGGTTTACATTCAAATGGTTTTTCACTTGTGAGAAATGTAATAAAAAATTCTAAAATTAATAAAAAAATTGAATATGAATTATTAAAACCTACAAAAATTTATACGAAGGAAATTTTAAGACTGGTAGATAAAAATTTAATTTCCTCTGCTGCAAATATAACTGGTGGAGGTATTATTGAAAATATTGTCAGGTCAGTGCCTAAAAAATTAACTGTGAATATAGATTTGTCAAAAATTAAAGTTCCTTTTATTTTTAAATGGTTAAAAAATAAAAATATAAATGATAGCG